>JAFMJP010000015.1 GCA_017853375.1 Actinomycetota bacterium | reverse complement strand
TCGGTTTGTCCTATGTCATCGTGGGCGGCGACGACGTCGAAGCGTTCGCGCCCGTGGTGGCGGCACTCGCCGGTAAGTAGCGGCGCTCGCCGGCAAATAGGCGACGTCTCGCGAGAGACGCCGCGACCCAACTACACGCCAGGGACGATGGCGCGACGCAGCGGACGATCCCATCCGCGCTGACCCGTCGGCTTTGGGCTCGGCCACAAGCGCGGCCCCATCTCCACCATTCCGTGGTGCGTGTTGTAATCGCCGAGCAGGTTGAGGAACGGAACGGCGTCGAACGCATCAGCACCTCGCACCCCCACACCCTTCCACGCACCAGTGGCAAGCAACTCGAGGGCCACCACCGGACAGATTGCGGTTTGCCACAACACCGCTTGTGATCCGTATTCACGCATGGTGGTTTCGTTGTCGGCAACGTGGTACAGATAGACCTCGCGAGGCTCACCGTACGAGGTGCCTTTTACCCACGTTCCCGCACAGGTGCGTCCGTGCATGAGGTGACCGAGTTTTGCCGGGTTCGGCAACACTGCTGCCAACACGTCTCTTGGCGCCACGGAGGCGTCACCGACGCGGATTTTTTCAGTGCTGTCAAGGCCGAGATATGCAAACGTCTTCAACCAGTCGATGAACTCGGCACCGAGCGAGTACTTGAACGTCACGCGGTTGCATTCGATCTCTCGCGGAATCAACAGCACTTCTTCGTGCTCCACGTTGACGCATTCGTATGCGCCGATACCAGCCGGGAAGTGAAATACTTCGGGCTCGCTGAAGATTTCGGTGGTGAACAGGCCACGCGACTTTTCCCACACGATGGGTGGGTTCAAGCACTCCTCGATGGTGGTCCAAATGGAGAACGTCGGTGCGAAGTCGAAACCATCGATCGACAGGTTGGAGCCGTCCCGCACCCCAATCTCGTCGATGGTGTCAAAGAGGTGATCGGCTGCGTACCGTGCGAACACGTTCGACAAGCCCGGCTCCACGCCCATTCCCACGAGGGCCAACAGACCGCGATCACGCCATTGCGCATCGGCGGCGAGCTGGGCTGCTCCGAGCGGCTCACCGACTTCGTTGTACGGGTTCGTGGGGTGTGGTTTGGACAGGTTCATCGCCATGTCCACGTAGGTGCAGCCGGCCTCGAATGAGGCCTCGAAGATCGGGTCGTTGAGGCGCGGATCGCAGGCGTTCACGATGATGTCGATCTTGTGGGCCTTGGCCAGTGCCACGATCTCCGCTTTGTTGTTGGCATCCACCTTGGCGGTGGAAAAACGCTCGGGGTTGTCGAGGTTCTTCAGCGCGTCGATGCAGCGCTGTTCGCTGATATCGGCCAGCACGAAGGCGTCGAAGAACGTGCGGGACTCGGCAATGGAGGCCATGCTCGCCCCTACTCCGCCGGCGCCGACGACGAGAATGCGACTCACGAGTGGGGGTTCCTTGGGTACGTCGGATGCGGGGGCATCCGAGGCCTCTCAGGCTACCCGTCAACCGCCGACGACAGTGCGCAAGTGCGCAAGCACGAGGGATTCCTTTACTCTTCGGCAGAAATTCAGGCGCTATTTTTCGGCGGGAAAACAGTACGTGATATCGCTGAACTTGTCCTTTGCAAACACGTAGAGCAATCTCAACGTCTCATCGCCAACGTTGTACGCGACATGTTCCGCGTTTGACGGAATCCACACCGCATCACCGGGATTCAGCGAATACGTCTCGCCATCGACCCTCACCTCACCGCGACCTGAGACGATGTAGTACACCTCGGCCGGTTCGTGCGTGTGACCGCGCGTCGGACGTGCCGCCCCCACGGGAACTTCTGCGATGCCCACCACCAACTCGCTGGTTGGCATCGTGTCACCACCAATGAGTTCCCACCAGCGCACACTGCCGCGAGTACTGCTGTTCCATTCCTGCTGGGGAACGTCGCTCACTCGCGTGATTACCGGTTTGGCCACGCACCAACAGTAGGCGCGTTGGGCTACTGTCTGGGCATGAACCTCAACGGTGCGAGGGTGCTGGTCACCGGCGCGTCGCGCGGGATAGGAGAGGCAATCGCCCGTGCGGCTGCCGAGCGTGGTGCACGTGTCATTGGTGTCGCCCGTAGCGCAAGTGCACTCGGCGCTGCCATGCAATCCATCAACGGCGTGGCTTTTCCGTGCGACTTGTCGGTGGAGTCCGAGCGAGCCGACTTGGTTGGTCGTTTGGAGTCGATACATGGCCCCATCGACGTGGTGGTCAACAATGCCGGGGTCGACGACACCAAACTGTTCGCTCAGGCCTCCGCCTCGGATGTCCAGCGCGTCATCACACTCAACCAGGTGGTTCCCATCGAATTGATGCGTCAAGCGGTGCCACTCATGCGTTCACGCGGGCGCGGACACGTGGTGAACATCTCGTCGCTCGCAGCCGCGGGCGGGTTTGCGGGTATGACGTTGTACTGCTCGTCAAAAGCCGGGCTCTCCGGGTTTCACCGGGTACTTCGTCATGAGCTGAAGGGTTCACCAATCGGGCTCAGCCTGGTGGAAATTGGACCCATCCCCACCGACATGTTGGCCAACGTCAAGAACGTACGCGCCGCAGAGCGCATGTTCGCCCGCTTGCGACGCCTGCAGTTGTTGCCCGAGATTCCGCGCGAGCGAGTCGCAAGAGCAGTGTGCGAAGCGATCGAGCGCAACACCGCACACGTGTGCCTGCCCAAGCGGGCAAAGATCTACCCGTTGTTGGTTGGACTACCGCAGCGAATCGTGAACATGATTACCGCAGACATCAAGCGCTAACGCTCCACAGCTGCGAACTTCAAGAGCTAGTGCTCTGTGAATGCGGCGAGAACACGCTGGGTAGCGTGAATGCATGAGTCTGTGCGTTGTTGGCGACTTTGCGTGGGACGTGCTCATCCGCACCAACAACGACGTATTGAAGGGTGGCGACTCATTCGGCGAGGTGCTCCTCCACCCGGGAGGTAGTGCAGCCAACGTCGCCGTGTGGGCTCGACGTTGCGGACTCGACACCCACTTCGTAGGAAAGATTGGTCGCGATCGCCTGGGTGATCTCGCACGCGAAGACCTCGAGCGCGAGGGCGTGGTGCACCATTTCATTCAGACCGATGCACATCTCACCGGAAGTGTTGCAGTCTTCGTCGATCAAACCGGTGAACGAAGCATGGTCTCGGGTCGTGGTGCCGACTTCTTCCTGCTTCCGCAAGAGCTTCCAAAGTCGATCATCAATCGCACCAATTACCTGCATCTCACCGCCTGGTCGTTCTTTACCGACCCACCACGAACTGCAGCTCGTTTGTCGGCAGAGATTGCGCGGGCCAGCGGAAATCTCATCTCGTTTGACCCGGCCTCGTTCCAGATGATCCAAGAGATGGGCGTAGCCACGTTCTGGTCCTACATCAAAGACCTGGGCATCAAAGTGTTCCTGCCGAACTACGAGGAAGGACGCGTGCTCACCAACTTGTTGGAGCCTGCCGACATCGCCGCATCACTCGCCGATCAGCTCTCGGGTGCCACCATCATCCTCAAGTTGGACGCCGATGGCGCACTGGTGCACCATGACGACACGCAAACCGTCATCGCGCCTGCAACCAACAACCTGGTGGATGCAACTGGTGCGGGTGACTCGTTTGCCGGCGCTTACCTTGCGCACTTTTCCAAGCACGGCTCGGTAATCGATGCGGCTCGATTTGCGACCCGCATTGCAGCATGGGTGATTGAGCACCTTGGTGCACGCCCCGCAGGCGACGCTTCACTGGCACGCATTATCGCTGCCAACTAGGCGTTCGTCTTTGCCCGTCGGCGCTAGGCGCGCTGTTCGGTGGGCGGCGTCACGCCGTCGGGTGGCAACCGCTCACCGCGCGGCAACGGGAAGTACTTGTGGTGCCACGCCCCCGTCACTTCGTAGATGGCGGTTCCGCGCTGACCGTCGCTGGTGGTTACCAGCATTTCGCTCAATCCACCGCCGAGCGAGTTGGGCTTGCCCGGGTTGAACACGTCGTACCGCTGAGCCCAGCGACCGTTGGCATCCACGTTGATGCCACGTCCGTTCTCCAGCAAGAACGTCACGCGACCCGCCAAGCCGTGCACCTGCTCGCCATGTCGCTCGTACGACGTCGGATTACCGGCTGCATCCAACCATGTGAGGTCGTGGCGAAATTCTCGTATCGCGACGGGTTCGCCGCCGTCGCTCGGCGAGAAACATCCGTCGGTGTACAAGCGAGCACCGTTCGGTAGCTCCCAACACCACACCGCCAACATTCCCTCTGGGATGTGGATTGCAAGCCACATCCACATTGGGCAGCGCGAGTGTGTACGAATGCCCCACGAGTGGTCACGCTGACCCCACCAATTGTTGATCTGCTTGGTCTCACCACCGTGGGTTACCGTGCCGTTGTACCAACCGCTCTGGAACATGTGCGACTGGTCCCAGACCACCTCGTGGCCCGCCTTCATGGTGCCGCGCCGCAACTGGTACGGCTGAACTCGCGCGGTGTAGGTGACGTCCATTTCCAGTGGCACCTTGGTGCCGGAAATGCCAGAGACACGCAGTCGAACTTGCTTGCGCGGCTCGACGATGTCGATCTGCACGGGGCCGACCGACCAATCGTCGTGATCGCCATTCACATGGCGAGCATGGCGTGCAAGCAACGGCGTACTTCCCCACCGACCCAATTGCAGCGAATCCATTTCGCTGCGTGCCGGGAAGTTGGCGAGGGTGAGGATGTACACGTCACCCAATTGATCCGTGGGATGCATGACGAAGAACAAACTCTCGCGCCAGTCCTGGTGGTGCAGGACGGTGTTGCGAAACGGCTCGGGAATCTGGTGCCCGAAGCGTTCGTCTGCGGCGTCGTAGCGAGCCATACGCCTAGTTTCGCACAGCCGCCAACGAGTCGAGGTCCTCGGCGTGCTGTGCGTGACGGTTGGCCATGGCAAGGAACATGTCGTCTCCGCGCTCCGTCTGCTTCACGATCATCGAGGCCACGACCGCCATGACATACCCGGCGAAGGTGAAGCGGCGGTATTCAAGCCATGCATCATCGAAGCCGAGTTTGATGTTGTAGCCGCGAAGTCCCTCCACCCATCGTTGGACGAGTTCGCGCTCATGGGCACGACGCGCTTCGGTGGTGAGTCCCGCGCCGACGAAATAGGCAAGGTCTTGCGCTCCGCATGCGTGGGTCGCCGTCTGGAAGTCCACGACGCCGACGCCACCATCGTTCGCGCCACGGAACAACAAGTTGTCGAGACGAAAATCGCCGTGCACCACCGTGCGATGCGGCAACTCGCGCCGGAAGTACCCACCAGAATCTCGAATGAATTCTTCACCCACACGCCGTGCCGCCGCGGACAAACGATCGCCGTAGCGCTGTATGAACCCCGGAAACACCTGCTGCATGAGTGCTTGACTGCCCGAGCGGTCCTTGTCGGTGCTGCGATTCAGCCATGGCAACGTGGCAAGAAACGGCGAGTTCCACAAAGGGCCGTGCAGACGAACGAGTTCGTCGACGCATGCCTCGGCTTGAATGGCCGTGCAGCCGGCGATTTGGTCACCTTGTTCGCAGGGTGCAAAGTCTTCGAGGAGCAGGAGGAATTCGTCGGTGGCTTCGTTGCGTTCGACATGGAAGCATCGCGGTGCACCGACATCGAGGGCGTCACGTAGATCGCGATAGAACGACGTTTCCACTTCGTAGCAACGCGTCGCTTTACCCGTGGCACGACTTCGCGGGTCGCCACTCGGAAACTTGACAATCATCGTTGAGGGCAGATCGCACGCTGCGCTGTAGGTGAGGTGGAGTCGTCGCGATTCCGACATCTGTCCGGTGCCGATTGCTTCTTCGCTCACCGCGAGGACCCGAACGGTGCCGAGCTGTGCAGCCAGTGCCGTGTTCAGTTGCTCGATGGAAGGCGAACCGTTCGTGGGAGTTGGCTCAGCGGTGGGTGAACCGATCGCGGGAGGCTGCTCGGCGGTGGGCACCGCCTTGGTCTACACCGTTTCGGGTTCGCGCGACAAACGGGCAGCGACACGCCCGATTTTGTCGATTCGGTTGATCAACGCCTCACGAGCCTTTTCGCCATCTGGTGAAAGACCCGAAACATCCTTCACCTTCCAGTGGCGCAATACCACCGGCTCGAGGATCTGCTCGTGGTGGATCCGGAAGTCATAGATGCCTGCACCGGCAATTTGCTTGGCAAGTTCGTTGAAGTTCGGAATTCCCGTTCCCGGCATCGCAAAGTTGCGAACCGCACGCTCGATACCAATCATCATGTTGGATGGATCTGCTTCCAGGGCTGCGGTGGCAAGATCGCGGTAAAACAAGAAGTGCAGATTCTCGTCGTTGCCAACGCGAAGCATGACATCCTGTCCGGCTTGATCGCCGATCAGCTTGCCCGTATTGCGATGTGCGATCCGGGTGGCGAGTTCTTGCATGGACAGATACGCGAGTGCCTCGAACAAGTCGTCGGGAGCAGGTACCTGCGCTCCGCGAACTTGCTGCATTCTCGCGCGCTCGAGTTCCACCGGGTCGAGCGCACGCGTGACCGTGAGATAGTCGCGAATGGCAATCGAGTGGCGACCTTCTTCGGCGGTCCAATTGCGTGCCCACGCGCCGTACGCACTGTCACCACCAAAAATGGTGCTGATGTCCCGCGTGTAATAGGGCAGGTTGTCCTCAGTCAGCAGGTTGACGAAGAGCGAGGCCCGAACGGCTTCGGGCAGAGTCCAACCGCCGTCGCCAAAATCTGCATCGGCAGGTGACCACGGACGTTCCGGATCGAAATCCCTTCCACGGCTCCAGGGCACGTACTCGTGGGGGAACCATTCCTTGGCCACACCCATGTGGCGGTCGTACAACTTTGCCGCCGTTGGCTCCAATACGTCGAGCAGTTCGGCAGGATTCACTTCGCCACCTTGCAGCCAGGAGTCGGCGCCATACCGTCACCCTAACCGCAGGCGGTGAACCAATCGAGACAGAGGCACCCGAAAATCATCCAGCAAGGGAATTCCCGAGTTCATTAGTGCGCGATTCTCCAGAACGGAGTTGAAGGGACGCGGTGCAGGTCGAGGCGGTATCAAGTCGCGTGTCTTTACGGGCTTTACGCGATCAGGGTCGAGGCCTGCAACGTGCAGTACTTCGCGGGTGAACTCGTACCAACTCACCACACCCTGATTGGTGACGTGCCAGGTGCCACCGCGTTGTCCTTCGGCCAATCGCACGATCATTCGTGCTGCGTCGTCGGCCATCGTCGGGTTTCCCACTTGGTCGTCCACGAAGGTGAGCGTGTCGTGTTGATCGACGAGCCGCAGGATGGTTTTCACCATGTTGGAGCCGTGGTATCCGCACACCCAGGAGATGCGAACGATGGAGTCGACGGTCGTGTCAACGGCACGCTCCCCTGCCAACTTGGAGACTCCGTACACCGACTGGGGATTCGGTATGTCACTCTCCACATAGGCGGTGGCTTTGGTTCCGTCGAACACATAATCGGTGGAGATGTACACCACCCGCGCATCAACCTTGCGGGCAGCGCTCACCACGTGTTCCGTGGCAGTGCCGTTGAACAGCATGGCTTTGGCGACATCGCCCTCGCATGCATCAACGGCGGTCCACGCTGCAGCATGCACGATCACCTCGGGCCGCTCGCGTGACATCACCGACAGGACTGCGGCGGCATCGGTGACGTCAAGTTGGGCGCGAGTAAACCCAGACACCTGGTGACCGCCTGCAAGTGCAGCGTCGACCAATTCGTGTCCCAACTGCCCACCGGCACCCGTGACGACGATCTTCATAGCGAGATGGTCCTCATGGAGAGCCCGTCCTCACGGCTTGGCCTTGAGCGGCTCCCACCACCAACGGTTGTCGCGATACCACGCAACGGTGGCCTCCAGTGCTTCGTCGAGTGAGCGTTGACGCTTCCAACCCAATTTGGTGATCTTGGTGATGTCAACCGAGTAGCGCCGATCATGACCCTTGCGGTCCTGCACGTATTGCACGCTTGATTCGTCCTTGCCGTGCAGCGCAAGCAGCTTGTCCACCAACACACGGTTGGGTGTTTCGTTGCCGGCTCCGATGTTGTAGATCTCGCCGACGTTGCCTTTTTCCAACACCAAATGCACGCCGGAGCAGTGGTCGTCTACGTACAACCAGTCGCGCTCATTCAGTCCGTCGCCGTACAACGGAATCTTCTTGCCGTCCAGCAGGTTGGTGGTGAAGAGCGGAATTGCTTTTTCCGGATACTGAAACGGACCGAAGTTGTTCGTACAACGTGTCACCAACACCGGAGTGCCGTGCGTGGAGAAGTAGGACAACGCGATGAGGTCGCTTCCGGCTTTCGACGCCGAGTAGGGCGAGCGCGGCTCGAGCGGATCGGTCTCCTTTGAAGAACCGACTTCGACACTTCCGTACACCTCGTCGGTGCCGATATGCACCACGCGCTGGACGCCAAGTTTGCGTGCGGTGTCGATGACCACGTTGGTGCCGAAACAGTTGGTGAGAATGAAATCTTCACCGCTCTCGATCGATCGGTCGACGTGACTTTCGGCCGCAAAGTGCACGACCCAATCGTGGCCCTTCATTGCCGATTCGATGTCGCCAGGATGGCAGATGTTGCCCTTCACGAAAGAGAATCGCGGACTGTCGTCCATGTCGCGAAGCGTCGACAAATTTCCCGCATACGTCAGCGAGTCGTACACCGTCACCGAGTGGTCGGTGTTTTGCAGGACCCAACGCGCATAGTTGCTCCCGATGAAGCCGGCTCCGCCGGTAACGAAAATCTTCAAGAGCGCATTCCCCAAATGGGCTGCTGGTGCGGTGCGATGTCCTTGCGAAGCGGGTTTGATTGATCGCGCTTCGACAACGTCGGCGCCGCGATTCCCCAGTCGGCGCCGATTGCAGGATCGTCGTAAGCGACACCGAGCTCGTCGTTGGGGTTGTAGTAGTTGTCCACCAGGTAGGTGATGGTCATGTCGGTGAGCGAGGCGAAACCGTGCGCAACGCCCGGCGGGATGAATACTCCGCGATGGTCGTGTGTGCCGTCCTTGCGTGCACCGAGGTCGATCACTTGCGTGACGCCGTCGGTGGGTGAACCCTTGCGCAAGTCATGCAACACGACGCGACAGGTCCCGTACGGCACGTACCAGTAGTCGGCTTGGTGCAAGTGGTAGTGCAATCCAACGATTGCGCCTGCCTTGCGGTCCCCACGATTGCCTTGGATCATTTCGCGACCGAGCGGAAACCATTCGCGGCGATACGTTTCGATGAAGAACCCGCGCTCGTCGCCGTGCATGCTCGGCTCGACGATCTGCACCCCTTTGATGAGGTCGGATTCGGTGATCTTGGGCATCTAGGCGTCGAGCTCCACTTTGGAGTCGTCTCCGAGCATCAACCGCAACGCACGCGGACGATGCTGCGATTTCACCACCTGGACGTTGCGACCGAGGAGTGAGTCGGTCATCTTGTGCACGTCGTTCACCGTGCAGCCATCGAGCAACACGGAGTGCTCCAATTCGGAGTGCACGATGTTGCAGCCGTTGCCAACGGACGTGTACGGACCGATGTAACTGTTGTCGATCACCGTGTCGCTACCAATCACGACCGGTCCCCTAATACGCGAGTTGACGATCTTTGCACCCTTCATGATCACAACACGCCCCTCGATCTGCGAACCGGCGTCGACGCTGCCCTCGTTGCGCGGCTCGAGCACCTCGAGCACCAATCGATTGCACTCCAACAGCGGATCCTTCTTGCCGGTGTCGATCCACCAACCCTTCAACACTTCGTGGCGAACGGTCTTGCCCTGTTCGATGAGCCACTGGATGGCATCGGTAATCTCCAGTTCGCCACGTTGTGACGGCTGGATGGCGCGAACGGCTTCGTTGATGGTCTTGTCGAAGAGGTACACACCAACGAGTGCCAGGTCGCTCGGTGGGTCCTTGGGTTTCTCCACCAGACGCTTGACATGACCTTCTTTGGTCACTTCGGCAACTCCGAACTGGCGCGGGTCGTCGACGTGGCACAACAGAATCTGAGCTGTCGGCGCATTCTTCCCGCCTGCCGCGCGGGCAGCCTCGAACTCCTTGACGAAACCCTCGAGCCCCTGCTCCAACATGTTGTCGCCGAGATACATCACGAAGTCGTCGTTGCCCAGAAATTCGTTCGCAATCAACACGCAGTGGGCAAGTCCAAGCGGCTGGTCCTGGGGTATGTAGGTCACTTTCACGCCGAATTTCGAACCGTCACCAACGGCAGACGTGATTTCTTTTCTCGTGTCGCCCACGATGATGCCGATCTCGTCGATACCGGCTCGCCGCATCGCCTCGATGCCGTAGAACAAAATCGGCTTGTTCGCAATGGGAACCAGCTGCTTCGCGCTGGTGTGTGTGATTGGTCGCAGACGCGTACCAGCACCACCGGACAGGATGAGCCCCTTCATCGCGTTCTCAGGCTAGTTCCTGGGCAATTACTAGGGTTTCTTTCGTGAAGCCCACCTATCTGCACGCATTCACCAAACCTTCGCGTACCGAGTTCGTTGCCATGGTGCGCGGCGAGGGCGCGCGTCTCTACGACGCCAACGGCAAGGAGTACATCGACGGCATGGCGAGCCTCTGGTACTGCAATATCGGCCACGGCCGAAAGGACATGGCCGAAGCCATCGCTGCGCAGGTCGTAAAGCTCGAGTCGTACAACAACTTCGATCCCTTCACCACCGATATCACCGATCGACTCACCGACAAACTGCACTCACTGTCCCCCATGCAGGGCAATCGAGTGTTCCTGTGTTCGAGCGGTTCGGAAGCCGTCGACACCGCAATGAAACTTGCTCGCCTCGCCCACGTGCAGGCCGGACACCCCGAACGTACCGTCATCATTTCTCGTGGACGCGGCTACCACGGCACCAACTTCGGTGGCACCAGCGCACAGGGCTTACCGCTCAACAAGATCGGTTACGACCCGCTCGTTCCGGACGTAACGCAAGTGGAACCCGACGACATCGAGGCTTTGTCCATCGCGATGAGTCGAAACGGCTCACGCATCGCAGCAGTGTTGGTCGAACCGTTGCAAGGTGCGGGCGGAGTGTTTCCACCGAGCGACGGCTACTTGCAAGCGCTCCGCAAGTTGTGCGACCAGCACGGTGCATTCCTCATTTTCGACGAGGTGATTTCCGGCTTCGGTCGCCTCGGAACTTGGTTTGCCGCACAGCGATACGGGGTAACTCCCGACTTCACGTGTTTTGCCAAAGCGGTGACGTCGGGTTACGTCCCCCTTGGCGGTGTGTTCGTCGGCTCGGCCCCGCTTCGCGCACTGGAAGCCGACACGAACTTCTTCCTTCGAACCGGCTACACCTACTCCGGCCATGCCACTGCGTGCGCCGCTGCCCTGCAGAACCTCGAGATCATCGAGCGCGAGGGCTTGGTGGAGCGGGCAACCCATGTGGGTTCCCTCGTCTCATCTGCACTACACGCACTGCAACGCGACGGGCTACTGAAGGAAGTTCGCGGCGATGGCGCAGTATGGGCCGCAGGTCTGCACAAGCAACACGACGCCATGGCGGTTCGCGACATCGCCATGCGCAACGGTGCCATCGTGCGTGGAATCGGGGCGGACACCAATGCCTTCTGCCCGCCATTGGTCACCACCGACAGCGAACTCGGACGTTTGATGGACGCCTATGCCGCGGCGCTGCACGAGCACGCGAAAGCCGTCGGATCCTGACTCGTTGCACGACTGGTCGCTGTTTCCTGACTCGCCGCACCACGTGCCGCACAACTAGTTTCGCATCGTGAATCTGTCGGGCCGCAACGCACTCATCACCGGTGGCGCGAGTGGAATCGGAGCCGCCGTCGCCGAATCGTGGCTGAGGGCGGGCGCCAACGTGACGATCGTCGACGTGAATGCCGAGGCCCTCGAAGCGACCGGAAAGCGACTCGGTATCCGCGCCGAGGCACTCGACGTCTCGTCCAGCGATGCGTGGACGAGTTTCATTGCATCACACGACCACTTCGATCTCGTACATCTGAACGCCGGCATCACGACTCACCGTGACGTGCTCGACGGTCCGGCGGATCCTGCACAGCCGCCCTTGGTACGAGTCACGGACGAGGAGTACCGCCGGGCAATCGGCGTGAACGTCGATGGCGTGGTATTCGGAGCACGTGCCGTGATTCCCGGCATGTGCGAGCGGCGCAGCGGAGACATCGTGGTGACCGCATCGGTTGCAGCATTCGTTCCGATTCCACCCGATCCGATCTACGGACTCACCAAGTATGCGGTGTCGGGATTGGTGAAGTCGCTGACACCACGGCTCGCAGAGTTCGGCGTGTGCATCAGCGCCATCTGCCCCGGCTTCGTCGACACCCCACTGATCAGCGAACGGGCCCGCGAATGGATCGCCGAATTGGGAATGCCACTCATGAAGACGGAACAAGTCGTAGACGCCGTAACCACATCGGTGACACGACGCGTGAACGGCGCACATTGGATCGTCCTACCTGATCAGGACCCGATCCTTCACGAGCAGGCAACGGTGCCGTTTCCCACCAATCCGCAGTGACAACTCCAACGTTCAATCCGTTCGACCCGGCTTTCCGCGCCGATCCGCATCCGTTTTACGATGCACTCCGCGAACACGACCCCGTCCACGTTTCGTTGGGTGGCATGGTGGTGCTCACGCGATACAGCGATGTAGCCACGGTGCTTCGGTCCAACGATTACAGCCGCGACATCGAGAAGTCGGCCAAACCCATCGACGATCCAATTCGCAATCGCATGCGTGAACGCCGCCGCGACTCGTCGAAATCGATTCTCAACCTCGATCCACCCGATCACACGCGCCTGCGAAGACTGGTGTCGAAGTCGTTCACTCCGAGCGCCATCGAATCCCTCCGCCCGATGGTGCAGCGATTCGTTGACGAGGCACTCGACGCGGCCGAGCAACGTATCCGCGATGGCGCAACCTTCGAGCTCATCGACGATGTCGCCTTCCCGGTGCCGTTTTTGGTGATCTCGGCGATGTTGGGCATGCCCATCAGTCGTGCCGACGAACTCCGGGAGTGGTCACAGGTGATCACCCGAACACTCGAACCCACCGTGGGTCTTGCCGACCTCGAAGAAGCAGACGCTGCATTTGCCGGACTTCTCCCCTTCTTGGATGACACCATCCGTGAGCGTCGACGCAACTTGGGAAACGACATGCTTTCCTCGCTTATCTCCGCCGAAGAGTCGGGCGACAAACTCACGGCAGAGGAACTCGTCACCTTCGTGGTGTTGCTGTACATCGCGGGGCACGAGACCACCGTCAACCTGATCGGCAATTCGATGTTGGCCCTACTCCGCGCGCCGGAACAACTGCAGTATGCGCGCGACAATGGCCTCAACTCCAATGCCGTTGACGAGTTGCTTCGTTTCGATGGCCCGGTACAGCACACCGTTCGTGTGCCGTTGGTGCCCGTGCAATTCCAGGTGGGCGACCGCGTGGTGGATGTTGCTGCCGGCGAGCGCGTGCTCACCAGCCTTGGTGCGGCAAGCCACGACCCGAGCGTGTTCGAGAATCCGCATCGATTGGATTTGCGACGCCCAAACGCCAACAAACATCTGGGATTCGCAGCCGGGATTCACTATTGCCTTGGTTCGGCATTGGCGAAACTCGAGGCACAAGTGGCCATCGAGAGTCTTCTCCACCGATTTTCCAGGGTGGAGTTGGCGGACGAACCGAGCTGGCGTGACCGGCTTACGATTCGCGGGGTTGATCGTCTGGCGCTCGCAGTCGAGCGATGAGCGAACTGGTGTCCCATCGACGCCCACCCATTTGGAGGACTTCACCGTAGAAGTCGTTCACGATGGTGGTGATCGGCAAGTCGACGCCGAGTCGCTTGGCTTCATCCAAACAAATGGCGAGATCCTTGCGCATCCATTCCACCGCAAAGCCGAAGTTGAATTCGTTTCGCACCATGGTTTTTGAACGATTCGCCATCTGCCATGAGCCGGCGGCGCCTTGCGAGATGACCTCTACCAGGGCATCCGGATCGAGCCCTGCCGCCATCGCCAAGTTGAGGCCTTCACTCAAACCCTGGACGACACCTGCGATGCAGATTTGATTCACCATTTTTGCGAGTTGCCCTGATCCGGCGTTGCCAAGCCGCTTGCAGATCTTTGCGTAACTCATGATGACCGGATGGGCGCGGTCGAACACTTCCTGATCATCCGCACCGCACATGACCGAGAGCTGTCCGTTCTCTGCGCCTGCTTGCCCGCCCGAGACCGGCGCATCGATGAACCCGACGCCGCGATCAGAGCAGGTCGTTGCCAATTCGCGAGCCAACGTTGCAGATGCAGTGGTGTGATCGACCACGATGCCACCCTTGGCGATTCCGGCAAGCACTCCGTCGCCTCCATGAATCACCGAGCGCACGTCGTCGTCATTTCCGACGCAGACGAACACGATGTCAGCGCCGTGCGAAGCCTCTCGAGGGGTGACTGCATACGATCCACCGTGTGCGGCCACCCACGCCTGCGCTTTTTGTGTGGTGCGGTTGTACACCGTAACGCTGTGGCCCTTTGCTGCAAGGTGGCGCGCCATTGGCCCGCCCATCACACCGAGCCCGACGAACGCGACCTTCATGACCACGCTGGACCTTCCGGTGTCACGTACGCCGAGGTAATGCCGCCGTCGATGATGAGGCTTTGGCCCGTCATCCAGCTGCTTTCGTTGGACGCCAGGAACAACGCACCGTTGACGATCTCGTGGGGCTCGCCAAACCTGCCCATGGGAATGTGCACGAGTCGCCGCTCACGCTTGGCATCGTCGCTGAGGAACTTTGCAAGGAGTGGCGTCATCACCGGACCCGGACACAACGCATTGGCACGCACACCTCGACGCGCGTAGATGGCAGCCATCTCCCGAGTCATTGCAAGCACCGCCCCCTTGGATGCGGTGTAGGCGATCTGCGGAGTTGCGGCACCGAGGTGCGCCACGAACGAGGCGACGTTCACGATCGACGAAGTTTCACCTGAAGTCTTGGCGGACTCGATCATGTGCGGAATCGCGTGCCGACACGCAAGGAGCACACCTTTCACGTTGATGTCCAACGTGGTGTCAATCACCTCGTCGGGCGTGTTGGTGGGGTCATCGTCGGCAGACAACATCACACCGGCATTGTTGTAGAGCACGTGGAGCTGACCGAAGGTTTTCACGGCAAATGCGACGGCGTCACGCACCGACGTGTCGCTGCTGACGTCACAATTCACGGCAGTCGCGGTGCCACCGGCTTGCGAGATGGCATGGAGCACGTCGGACGCATCCCCGATATCGGCAATCACGACTCGTGCACCCTCGGCGGCGAAACGTTCCGCACCAACACGACCCAAGCCGCTTGCTCCACCGGTGATGAGGGCAACCTTGCCGGCGAGACGTCCAGTCATCACTTACGCGCGCTCGAAGTAGCGCGTGCGCTCCCAGTCGGTAACGGCGCCGTTGAACGTGGCCCACTCATGACGTGCCATGGTGAGCAAGTGGTGGTGCACATCGTCACCGAAACATTCTCGTGCAATGTCGCTGCGCTCCCACAAGTCGGCGGCTTCTGCGAGAGTTGCGGGGATCCTGGGTAGGTCTTTTGCGTCGTATCCGTTCCCTTGGTACGCATCGGGCAGCTGGAGACGATGACGAATGCCGTACAAGCCGGCGGCAATCGTGCCGGCGAACGCGAAGTACGAGTTGGCGTCCGCGCCAGGCACACGACACTCCACGCGCGTTGCAGCACCGTGCCCCACCACGCGATAACCGAGCGTTCGATTGTCGATACCCCACGCCACCGCAGTCGGCGCCCACGAACCTGGCTGGAATCGTTTGTAACTGTTCACCGTGGGACCCCACAGAATGCTGAAGTCGCGCGCAGCTGCCAGTTGACCCGCCAAGTACATGCGGAAGTGGTCGGTGAGCGCCGGTGCATGGTGGTGAGATGCGCCCCCCGGCACCCCATCGCCTCCGTCGAAGGCCGACCCCCGCACAGCTCCCTCGCTCAGATGCCACAGGCTGGAGTGCACATGGCACGAAGAACCCGTTTCAGCGAAGTCGTACTTGGCCATGAACGTGACGCTTCGCCCGAGCCCGGCCGCAATCTCTTTGGCAGCCGTTTTGTACACCATGTTGCGATCGGCCATTTCCAGTGCGCGCGTGTACGCGAGGTTCAACTCGTGTTGACCGCGACCCGCTTCGCCTTTCGAAAACTCCACGGGAATGCCCGCTGCCTCCAAGCCGCGCCGTATTTCGCCCACCACGTACTCGTCGCGAGTAGTTTGCGCGATTTGGTAATCCTCCATGAACGGCGAGTGTGGCGTGAGATCGCGATGACCGCGGGCGTGAATCTCTTCGTACGAGTCGCGGAACAGATAGAACTCGATTTCGCTACCAATCATCGGCTCGAGATTCATGCGTTGCGCTGCAATCACCTGGTCGCGTAGCACTTGACGTGGCGCCACACGAATTGGCTCGCCGGTCTTCACCGAAAACAGGTCACACAGGACGAGTGCCGTCTTGGGCACCCATGGGGTGATGCGAATGGTGGCGAAATCGGCTCGCGCCAACATGTCGCCGTAGCCCAGGTCGTAGGAAGCGAACCGGTATCCCGGAACCGCAACATCGTCGAAGTCGGTTGCAATGAGATAGTCGCAGTTTTCGGTGCCATGTTCGGCAACTTGCTCGAGAAAAAATCGGCCCGTGGTGCGCTTTCCGACGAGGCGACCCTGCAAATCGGGAAATGCCATCACCACCGTGTCGATGTCCCCCCGCTCGATGGCGGCGAACAGCTCGTCGCGCGTTGGTTGCTTCACAGCATCACTCCGTCACGAGTGGGCTGGGCCAACATGACTTACTTCTTCTTGCTCGTCGCCTTGGGCTTGGCCGGCTTCTTGGCATCGGCCTTCTTCGAGTCCGCTTTGCGCTTGCCGCCCGTCGACGCACGCCCAAGTTCCTGCAACTGCGACTTTCCGCCGGCGCTGAGTACTCCCTTTTCGAGTGCGTCATCGAGGAAGCGCGTGGCCTCTTCGGTGCTGCAGCGCTTTGATGGCGCAATCTCGGAGATCAGGTTCAACCGCGCGCGCTCGTACATCGTTTTTTCTGCCGCGGAGAGTTGGTTCTCGCGATCGCGCGCCGCCAAGTTACGCACCACTTCGGCAACCTGATACACGTCACCGCTCTTCAGTTTTTCCTGGTGGTTCTTGAATCGGCGCGACCAGTTGGCTGGCACGCGAGGATCGGGCTTGGAGAGCACGTCCACGAGGTCTTGCAGTTCGCTCTTCGACACTGGCGGACGAATTCCGAGGTCGTACACCTTGGCGACTGGCACGGAGAGCGTCATGCCCTTGCCCGTGGCGTCGGTCATGACGGATTCAAGAATCAGGTAGTCCTGCACCACGTCGAATGCGCGCATGCGCTTGATCGCCTTCACGGTGCACGCACCGTGCTGGGGATAGATCACGGTGTCGCCTTTTTTGAATTTCTTCACGCTTACTCTTCCTCCAAGGGGTCGGTTCAGGCTAAGGCGTAGATACGCACGCGGATTGTCACGAAGTGGCGCCCCCGGCAGGAATCGAACCTGCAACCTACGGATTAGAAGTCCGTCGCTCTCTCCAATTGAGCTACAGGGGCTCGCTGGTTCCCGGCTCGCACCGTTCACCCGCCTTCCACGGTACGCAGGCATCGTTGTGGTGGGAGACGGTGTCGACGTGCTGTCCAGACTGGTCACCCGCTTCCGACGTCATACGACGGTGGAAGCCCCAGCTGGCAACCCCCGCCAAATATGACAGTTTCATTACAGAAAGACCCAAAAGGTAAAGGACTTGTAACTGGTTTCGTGCCTATGTGAAGCCGGTCATGCCCTAGAACTAAATCGACCCCTCAAGGGTGGCCATCCGGTCGCTCGGGTTCACACAAAGGAAACAACAACAAATGGACAAAGTTGGCTGGATAGCTGAACTATCCGAAAGTCAGTACGAGCTGATTTACAACGGATTCTCCTTCGCGGTCGCCGCGATGGGTATCGGATTCGTGTACTTCCTCGTCTCCCGCAACCGCGTAGCACCGCAGTACCGCAGCGCCGTCACCATGTCGGCGATGATTTGCGGTATCGCCGCCTACCACTACTGGCGCATCTTCGGCCAGTTCGCCGACGGAGGCACATGGAACGAGGGCTACCGCTACGCGGACTGGCTCCTCACCGTTCCGTTGCTCGTCGCTGAACTCGTCGTTGTGTCAGGTCTGAGCAAGGAAGCCGCAAAGAAGGTCACCCCACGTCTCGTGGTCGCAGCCCTCTTGATGATCGCCACCGGTTACCCGGGCGAGACTGCAGCCGCCGGCAGCAGCACCCGCACGGTCTGGGGCATCATTTCGAGCATCTTCATGCTCTACGTGCTCTACGAATTGTTCGCTGGCGAAGTGGGCAAGTCCCTCAAGTCGCAGAGCGGAGAAGTGGGTTCGAAGTTGAACAACGTTCGCTACCTGCTCCTCTTCACCTGGGGTGTCTACCCAATCGCCTACATCTTGGGCGATTCGACCAGCTGGCTCTCCGAGACTCTCGGCTTGAGCGGCAGCGAAGCATCCACCGCGATCCAGTTCGGCTACACCATTGCCGACGTGTTGGCCAAGCCTGGTTACGGCTTGATCATCTTGGGCATCGCGATTGCTCGCTCGAATGCAGAGGGTTACCGAGCCGCCTAAGGCTCACGCAATTTGCCACCCTTCGGGGTGGTTGGAAAGGCCCCGGTCGAAAGACCGGGGCCTTTCTCATTCTCCACTGAGCCTCCGCCAAGTTCTAGGTCGCGAGTAGCAACTGCAACCGTTGGGTGATGGCACCGTGAGACGGTGATGAAGCCGCAACCCACAGCACGAGGTCGTACACCTGATCATTGGTGAGTTGAGCAACGGATACCCCGTTGATTTCAAGGAACACCGCAGTCGACAACCATCCGAGTCGCTTGTTTCCGTCAATGAGCGCATGGTTGCCAACAATCGACTGCAAGAGCGCCCCGGCCATCTCGTAGATATCGCGGTATGCGTACTCACCCGCGAAGGTGGTTTGTGGGCGAAGGACTGCCGAATTGAGCAGGCCCATATCGCGCACCGGTACAGGATCACCCAGCAGCCTTCGACCAAGATTCACGACATCATCAATGTCAAGAAACCGAAGAGCCCGAGTCATTCGCCAAGTCGGCGCAACGCGTCGCCGTGCACTTTCATGATGAGCTCAGCGGCATCATCAATTCGACTGTGATGGTCGACACGAATGACCCACTCGCGCACAGCCGTGCGAGCTGCGTCTTGCATCGAAATGCCCTGTGCCTTTGCTGCCTTCTTCAGGCTCTGCTGTTCTGCTTTGGTGAGTCGGAGTGTCATGGCCATAGTCGTATGGTATCACTTTGATACCAAACAAGCAATGCTGGACTGACAGTGGTTTCAGGTGAAGGTGGGGTGGCGGGGGCACCAAGACCGACGCCTCCACGCGAGGCGCTGGTTAGGGGCGCAGGAGCAATTGGCGCAGGTAATTGAGAGCGCTGATTACCGCGAGTTCGCGCATCGTTTTGCGGTCGCCCGGAAGCATCACCGTGGTGGAGCTTGTGACGCCAGCCGGCATTGCCACCGCGATGCACAACGTGCCCACCTTGGCCCCATCTTGCTCGGCTGGGCCAGCAACTCCAGTGAGCGCCAATCCCACCGACGCACCGACGGTCCGACACACGCCGAGCGCCATGGCGCGGGCCGTGTCTTCGTTGATGACCGGACCTTTCGGCACACCGAGCACATCGAACTTCACTTCGCTCGCATATGCCACCACCCCACCGCGCATGACGTCGCTGGCTCCGGGAGTTGCGGTGAGTCGTCCGGCAACCAATCCCCCTGTGACTGATTCGGCCACGCCAATGGTGAGATCGCGCTTGCGCAATAGGTCGAGCACGACCGACTCCATGGTGTCGGTGTCGTATCCGAACACCACTTCGGGAATCACCGTTCGCACTCGCTCAGCCCACTCGTCGAGCAACGCGGTGACCGCTGCGTTGTCGGCACCACGACCGGTGAGGCGCACCTTGATGCCCTCCCAGCCGCTGGCGAGAAATGCAAGTGTGGGATTGCCAACCTTGTCGAGCTCGTCGATGATCGGCTGCAGGCGTTCGTTGAGACCGCTTTCGCTTTCACCCCACGTCCGCAAGACGCGCGAAGCAATCTTGCGCTGCTCGCCGGACCGCGACAACAAGTCCGGGAGGATCGCACGCTCGTACATCTCGTGCAATTCGTATGGCACACCGGGTACGGCATAGATGACTTTGTCACCCACAGGGCAGATGAGACCGGGGGCGGTACCGCGTTGTTGCTCGATGACGTGCGCCCCGACGGGCACCATCGCCTGGCGGAGATTGTTCTCACTCATCTTGCGATTGCGGCTGGCGAACATGTGGGCGATTCGATCGGCGATTACTTCGTCGAGCTGCAGCTCCACACCCATGACTTCGGCAATGGCCTCTCGCGTGATGTCGTCGTGGGTGGGCCCGAGACCACCGCACACGATGATGGCATCAGCATCGCGCAATACCGACCGCAACGCGGCAACGATTCGCGCCTGATTGTCGCCAACTTTCACCTGCAAGCACGAGTCGAGGCCTGCGGCGGCAAGTTGTTCGCCCAACCACGACGAGTTGGTGTCGACAATCTGCCCGAGCAGCAATTCGGTACCTACGGCAACGACGTCACAACGCACTGGCGGGCCTCCCTCGTTCGGCAACGGCTTTCCAGGCATATTGCGCACCTGACAACAAGGTGAGTCCAACCGCCAGCCACAGCAGCGACAACCACAACCAGCGTTCGTCGAACGTCAGTGGCATCAAGGCTCCGGCCACCGCCAATTGCTGGCTGAGCGTCTTGATTTTTGCGGTGCGGCTTGCCGGCATCGAGACGCCTTTTGCGCCGGCCACCACCCGGTACACGCTGACGATCACTTCACGCGTCGCAATGATGATGACGGGTAACAGCCAGAACACGCCGCGCGATACCAAGGTGAACATGGCGCCGAGCACCAGCACCTTGTCGGCCAGTGGGTCGAGGAATGCGCCACTGCGGGTGATGCCGTGACGGCGCGCCAGGTAGCCGTCGATGCCGTCACTTGCACACAACACGAACCACACGGCAAGTGCGACCCACGAGCCACCGGGTTCGACGGGAATCATGGTGAACAGCAGCGGGGAAACCACGATGCGCCCAACGGTCACGGCGTTCGCCCACGTGATGAGCGCGTTTGGGTCAACCGGCACTGGACGACTCCTCGCGGTCACCCAAAGCACGAGTTGCCCCTTCGGCGACGAGGTCGGGGCCTTCAGCATCGACGATGCGCACCTTGGCGAAACTACCCGTTGTGAGCGATTCGGGAACCCGCACGATGCCATCAATCTGCGGGGCTTCGCGGTGGCTGCGACCCACGCCCGGTTCGTCGACCAGCACCTCGACCACTTCGTCGATCAGGTCGTCTCGCTTGGCGGCGGTGATGGCATCTTGCAGCTCACGCAACTCGGCAATGCGCTCGTGCATCAACCCGGCCGGTACCTGGTCGGGCAGATCGACGGCGTAGGTGCCCTCTTCGGGGCTGTATTCGAAGAATCCACACCAGTCGAGTGACGCCTCACGCACGAACGACAGCAGTTGGTCGTGGTCGTCCTCGGTTTCACCCGGGTATCCGACGATGAAGTTGCTGCGGAAGGCAGCCTGCGAGTCACGGGAGCGGATATCGGCGATGCGCTTTAGGAATCGTTCTCCATCACCCCAACGTCGCATACGACGCAAATGGGGCTTCGACACGTGTTGCAGCGAAAGATCGAAGTACGGCACGCCACTCGCCAGAATCGCGTCGATGAGTTCGTCGCTGAGATCACTCGGGTACAAATACAGCAGTCGCGTGCGGGGCACCCTTGCGCTCACCGCCTGCACAAGCGGCACGATCGAACCGGCGCCGAGTTCGTCGGGGCGGTCTTTGCCGTAACTGGCCAAGTCCTGGGCTACCAGCACGATCTCTTTGGCTTGCAACTCGTCGACTTCCTGCAGAATGCTGTCGACGTCGCGGCTTCGCTGCGGGCCGCGGAACGACGGAATCGCACAGAACCCGCAGTTGCGATCACAACCTTCGGCAATTTTCACGTACGCCCACGGTGTGGACGACTTGGGTCGCGGCAAGTTGAGCAAGTCGAACGACGGCACGGTTTCGCTCGTCACCGCGAGTGACGGCTTCTTGCCGAGGGCGATCGCTACACCGAAGCCCGCGATCTGGTCGGCTTCCGGCAAGTTGGCACGCAACTCGTCGCCGTATCGCTCAGCCATGCAGCCCGTCACCACGAGTCGCGCTCCCTTCTTTCGGCGCTCGCTCAACGCCAAGATGGTGTCGATGCTCTCCTTGCGTGCTTCCTCGATGAAGGCACAGGTGTTCACC
>JAFMJP010000090.1 GCA_017853375.1 Actinomycetota bacterium | reverse complement strand
GGCTCATAATCGGAAGGTCATCGGTTCGATTCCGATCGCCGCTACGACGATGTCATCGCTTGCTGACCGCTCATCACTGGGCCTGATTGCTCAGATATTGGAGCGAAAAGATAAGTTTCGACTCAGTATCTCACTCGTGTTGATTTTGATCGGCACGGTGATGGAAATGGCGAGTCTTGGATTAGTGATACCGGTCGTCCAAGCAGTGGTGAGTGGCGACAAGCGCTCGGAGTACGGGTGGCTTCCCGAACGACTTCAAGAGGTGTCCTATGGCAGTTTCGTCCAACTATTGATGTTGTCTCTCGTGGTGATGTTCTTGTTGAAGAACGCATTTTTGCTGTTGTCGAACTATTACCAGCAACGAGCCCAGCTCTCCATCAACAATCGAGTCGTTCAGCGGCTGTTTGAAACGTACTTACGGCAACCGTACGAATTTCACCTCACGAACTCGTCGTCAATGTTGGTAAGAAACGTGCAGGAGTACTCCAGTTCAATTGTCGGTTACGGTGTTGCGCCAGCGTTATTGATTCTGACCGACGCTCTGACCGGGTTCGGCTTGACGGCTGTCTTGCTGTTCGTCCAGCCAACGAGCACTTTGCTGCTGGGGGTTGTGTTTTCCTTTGCGGCGATGATTATCTTCAGCTTCTCCAAGAAGAGTCTGTCAAAGTGGGGTGCCGACCGAATGAAGCACCGTGGCGTATTGATGGAGACGCTCTTGGGTGGCTTCGGCGGGGTGAAGGAAATCAAGCTTTTCGGTCGGGATCGCGAGGTGGTGGAAACACACCGCAGCAGTTTGTACCAAGCGGCCCGATCGTTCTATCTCTTCAGCGTGTTGCAGAGCGTTCCACGTGCAATCTTCGAAGTGGTTGCTGTCGGAGGTATTGCGCTCCTCGTGGTAGTGGCAACCCTCGGCGACGGCAACCTGCAGGATGCGACGCTGATCATTGCTTTGTTCGGCGTTGTGGCATTCCGAATGTTGCCCTCGGTCAATCGCATTATTCAGTCGGTGCAACAGCTCTCCTTTGGGCGGGCCGGAATCGAAGGGGCAGTCGAAGGCCTGTCGTTGACGCAGCAGGAGGTTTCGGTACATCGTGCTCGGCCAACTGACAAGTTCGAGACTCTGCAGATCAGCAACTTGAAGTACAGCTACCCAAACACCGACGCACTCGTGACCGATCTGGCGTCACTGCAAATAGTGGCGGGGGAATCAGTGGGCATCATCGGTGCCAGTGGCTCCGGCAAGAGCACCCTCGTCGACCTCCTCATCGGGATACTTGCGCCAAAGTCGGGTGTGATCACGGTGAACGGCCGGGACATCAGCGCGGATCGTCGCTACTGGCAAGATCGAATCGGCTACGTACCCCAACACGTCTACTTGATGGACACCTCGATTCGTCGCAACGTTGCCTTCGGTCTCAGCGAGAAGGAAATCAGCAACGCCGATGTCGAAAAGGCGCTACGACTTGCGAATCTCTGGGAATTCGTTCACACGTTGCCGGCCGGTTTGGACACCGTGGTGGGAGAGCGCGGGGTCCGTCTGTCGGGCGGTCAACGCCAACGCCTCGGTATCGCACGCGCGCTGTACGGGAATCCTGAAGTGATCGTCCTGGACGAAGCCACTTCGGCGCTAGACGCTGACACCGAGCGCGAAATCGTCGAGTCGTTCCGCGAGATCGCCCACGATCACACCTTGATCGTGGTTGCACACCGCACATCGACGCTCGCGTACTGCAACCGCTTGATTCGTCTTGAGGCAGGACGCATCGTGCAGGAAGGGACCTTTGCGGAAGTCATTGGTAGCCTGCCCAGCACGGAATCCAGAGGGCAGTAGCTCAGTTGGTAGAGCATCGGTCTCCAAAACCGACGGTCGGGGGTTCAAGTCCCTCCTGCCCTGCAAGGTAAGTGCAACGGTGGACGGGCGGTCGCACCAAACGTCCCGATAGCCTTTGCAACCCGTATGTCAATGGATCTCAACCGACAGCAGAAGCGTGCCATGCGACGCATGGGTGCAGTCAACGAGCAGGGCGCTCCCGTGCGTCAGCCTGTTGCCCCCACGCAGGCACGCGAGCGAGTTGGTGCGTTCCAATACGTTCGCGAAGTACGCGACGAGATGCGCAAGGTGTCGTGGCCGCAATGGCCCGAAGTGCGACGGTATTCAATCATCGTGCTCGTTGCGGTAGTGATCGTTACCACCTACGTATTCGGGCTTGATTCGCTCTTCGGCATTCTCTCTGGCTGGCTCTACAAGGACTAACAACTATGAACACAGACAACACCACCGAATCACTCGTCGACTCCGAATTCGACCTCACTTCAGACGGAGGCGAAGAGGAGATCGTCGAGCGTCCTTGGTTGCGTCCAGGCAAGTGGTACGTCGTGCACAGCCAGTCCGGTTACGAAAAGAAGGCCGAACAGGCAATGCACGCGCGCGTGCAGTCGATGCATCTCGAGCACAAGGTGTACGAAATCGTCATCCCGATGGAAGACGTGGTGGAATTCAAGAACGGCCGAAAGCAAACCGTGCAAAAGAAGATGTTCCCTGGCTACATCCTGGTTCGTTGCGAGCTCGACGACGAGTCGTGGTTGTGCATTCGACAGACGCCAGGAATCACCGGCTTCGTCGGGCAAAACCAGCGCGGCCAGCGACCAGCTCCATTGTCGAAGAAGGAAGTTCTGCACTTCTTTGCACCAAAGGAAGAGGGCGAAGTGCAGCCGAAGCGCAAGGCGCCGAAGCTCGACTACGAAGTTGGCGAGGCAGTGCGCGTGAAGGAAGGTCCGTTCGCCGACTTCCAGGGACAAATCGCCGAGATCAATGCCGACCACATGAAGTTGAAGGTGCTCGTCAACATCTTCGGTCGCGACACGCTGGTCGAGATGGACTTCGGGCAAGTCGCAAAGCTTTAACCACCACGTCAACATTCACGATTTCATCTAGGAAGGACAACGCTCACCATGGCAAAGAAAGAAGTCTCCGCGATCGTCAAGATCCAAATCCCCGCAGGGAAGGCCACCCCGGCCCCGCCAGTTGGTACCGCACTCGGACCACACGGCATTCAAATCATGGAGTTCGTGAAGCAGTACAACGCTGCGACCGAAAGCCAAGTAGGCACGGTTATCCCCGTGGAAATCACCATTTTCGACGACCGCTCGTTCGAATTCAAGTTGAAGACACCGCCAACACCGGTGCTTTTGCGTGAGAAGGCCAAGATCGACAAAGCCGCTTCGAACCCCGGCAAGGAAGTGGCGGGTTCGGTGACCGAGAAGGACATCGAGGAAGTCGCCAAGCGAAAGATGCCCGACCTCAACGCCAATGACCTCGAAGCCGCCAAGCAGCAGGTTCGCGGCACTGCACGCAGCATGGGGCTGACCGTCACCCCGTAAGGGAAGCGGCCATAACGCCACGTCATCGGCGTGGCAACAGCGGGTACGGCGCCGATAGCGTCGGAGACCTTACAACGGCCTCGTCGGTACCACCTCGTCCGGCAGGCATTACTACGAGGGAGGCTTTATGGCCAGGGAAAATCACCGAGGAAAGAAATACGTCGCATCGGCCACGGGCCTGAATCGCGATGAGCTACACGATCTCACTGCTGCCGTCACCAAAGTGAAGTCGATGGCCAAGGCCAAGTTCGACGAAACCGTCGATGTGGCCGTTCGTTTGGGTCTCGATACCAAGAAGAGTGAGCAGACCATTCGCGGCACGGTGTCGATGCCGTCGGGGACGGGCAAGTCCGTCCGCGTCGCAGTGTTTGCCCAGGGCGACAACGCCAAGTTGGCGCGCGACGCCGGAGCCGATGTCGTTGGCGCCGATGATCTCGCTGCCGACATCGAGAAGGGCAACATGAATTTCGACATCATCATCGCCACGCCCGACCTGATGCCGATGGTAGGAAAGCTCGGTCGCGCGCTGGGACCGCGTGGTTTGATGCCCAACCCAAAGACCGGCACCGTGACCACCGATGTGGCTCGTGCGGTGAGTGAGTTCAAAGGCGGCAAGGTGGAATATCGCACCGATCGTTACGGCAACGTGCACGTTCCGGTGGGCAAAGCCAGCTTCGAGGTGCCTGCCTTGGTGGCCAACGTCAAAGCCGTGCTCGACGAGCTGGTTCGTGCCAAGCCGTCGGCAGCCAAGGGGCGCTACTTGAAGCGCATCACGTTGTCGTCCACGATGAGCCCCGGTGTTCGCATCGACCCGAGCGTGGTCGAGTCGGCCTAGTTTGCAGCATCGGGCTCGTCACAGAGGTCGAGTCAGTCCAGCACGGAAAATGGGGTAGCGAACCGGCGATTTTCGCCGATAGCGTTTCCCACGCACTACCAACCAAAGAAATGTGGTTCACCCGCTCGGGTGAATAATCGGGGACACCTGGCCACACGAGGAAGGAAATCACATGTCAACAGCACGTGCCGAAAAGGCAGCCGTCGTCGCCGAAGTACGCGAAAAGTTTGCTGCTTCGAATTCTGTGATCGTCTCTGAGTATCGCGGTTTGACCGTGGGAGCTCTCGCCACGCTGCGTCGCACGTTGCGTCCGCTTGGTGCCGAGTACAAGGTGTACAAGAACACCCTCGTGAAGATTGCCGCTCGTGATGGCGAGATGGCAGCGGTGGAGAGCATGGTCGGTGGACCGGTTGCCATCACCTTCGTTTCCGGTGAAGTGTCGGCAGTGGCAAAGGCATTGCGTGATTTCGCCAAAGAGAACAAAGAACTCAAACTCACCGGCGCGGTCGTCGACGGCAAGGCCGTGGACGCCAAGGGATTGAAGGCGCTTGCCGACCTGCCATCGCGCGAAGTCATGCTGGCCAAGCTCGCTGGTTTGCTCAAGGCCCCGATGGCCAACACCGCCTACATGCTCTCTGCGTTGCCGCGTAAGGCCGCTTACGGCTTGAAGGCGCTCGTGGAGCAAAAGGAAGCGGCGTAACGAACTGCCTCGCGGCAGGGAAGCAACGCCATCACCACGGATCGAATACACGTAATCACCACAGGTAACCAAGAAAGAAAGAGGAAATACACATGTCACTCACCAAGGACCAGATCCTCGACGGGATCGCAGCCCTCACCGTGTTGGAACTGAAGGAACTGCTCGACGCGTTCGAGGAGAAGTTCGGCGTCACTGCCGCCGCTCCTGTCGCCGTCGCCGCCGCCGGTGGTGGAGCAGCCCCAGCCGCTGCCGCAGAGGACAAGGACGAATTCTCCGTCATCTTGAAGGACAAGGGTGGCCAGCCAATTCAGGTCATCAAGGTCGTTCGCGAATTGACCAACCTTGGTCTGAAGGAAGCCAAAGAGCTCGTCGATGGCGCACCGAAGCCGATCATGGAAAAAGTGAGCAAGGACGACGCCAACAAGGCAAAGGCCAAGCTCGAAGAAGTCGGCGCCACCGTCGAACTGGCCTAATCCGCCAGAACGGGGTCCCGCCCCGCCACCCGACAGCGATGTTCGGGTGGAAAGTGGGACGTCCGTCGGTAGCGTGGCGAGTCGCCGTGCGA
>JAFMJP010000089.1 GCA_017853375.1 Actinomycetota bacterium | reverse complement strand
CGAGTGCGTTGCTCTACCACTGAGCCACTCGGGCGCGACTCATCACGCTACCGCTTGGTTTAGGCCTCGATCATCGAGCGTCGACCCGCAATCATGTGGAGAGAAGGACACTTGGCGAACAACGAGTGCAGGAGCAAGGTTTCATTCACGTTGAGCGATAGGGCGCTAATGGCGTCGTGGATGTGGTGTACGGCCAGTGCGTAAATGGCTGGATCCACACCGTGTTGCAGGCTCGTGACCACCTTGTGATATTCGGCAGCCATAAGCGAAAGACCTTCGCGCAACTCGTCGGTCTTGAACTTCCGTAGTTGACGTTTGTGTACCTCGGCAAGGGCACGTCGGCCACTGCCACGTTCACCGACGAGCTTCACCCGTGATTCGAGTGCCTCAAGGTCGGCTTCGTGCTTGGCGAGGAGCGGCTCTGCTGCTCGTTCGATGAGAGTGCTCACCGTCTCGACTGCCCTCACCACCGCCGCACCACTGCCGTCAAGCTGATAGGGAACCTCTGCGAAAGCGGCCTGACGCTGGGCAAGCGCTTTGTCGGTGACCAAGATGCGTGCGCGATCCAAGCTGCCGGCTGCCGAACGTGCCGCACGCTCTGCGGTGTCCCAATCGATGCCCTCTTCCTTGAGCTGCTGCGCGATACGAGTCGTGTCGAGTGCGGGAAAGTGCACGGTCACACAGCGTGAAGTTATGGTGTCGAGTGTCGGCAAGAGTTGCTCGGCGAGCAAAATGAACACCAGTTTGTCGTTGGGTTCCTCGAAGGTCTTCAACAAACGTGCTGCCGCAGTATCGCGCATGAGATGAACTTCGTGCACGATGACCACACGAAGCGGTGCTTCGGTCGGAGTGAGCACCGATTGCTGGACGATTGCTTGTGCTTCATCACTATCGACTGCTGCGCCTTCACGAACGATTTCGGTGACATCCACGAATGCGCCACGCATGATGAGGTCGGACTCTCGCGAGGTGGCGTCATCGTTGCCGGTGACGAGCCGTGCCGCGAATGCTCGGGCCGCAGTTTCCTTCCCGGCTCCTTCCGGACCCACAAAGAGGTATGCGTGCGTCGGTCGTTCCGCCAAGAGTCGCAACCGAGTGAGAGCAGTGTCCTGCCCGATGACCTTGTCCCAGACGGTGGTCATACACCGAGTCGTTCGCACACTGCATGGCGGATGATGATCTCAAGTTCGTCCTTGGGCGGGGTTGCATCAATGACCAACCAGCGATCAGGTTCACTTTGAGCAAGTTCGTCGAATCCGCTCATCACACGACGAAAGAAGGCGTCGTCCTCGCGCTCAAATCGGTCGGTGTCACGCTTTTGCAGGCGGGCACGCACCGACGCAAGATCAACGCGGAGATACACCACCAGATCGGGCCAGCGTGAGTTGATGGCAAAGTCGTTGAATTGTCGTAGTTGGCTGAGATCAAGTTGGCGGCCGTAGCCCTGATACGCCAGCGACGAGTACACACTGCGATCACTGACGACGTGACGACCGGATTCCAGGGTTGGCACCACCAACTCGTGCAGATGTTGCGCACGGTCTGCGGCCATCAAGAGCGCTTCTGCTCGAGCAGAGAGGTGAGTGTTGGCCGTATTCGCCATGATTTCGCGCAAGGTGGTGCCGATTACCGTGCCACCCGGCTCGCGGGTGACAAGTGCATCAAGGTGGGCGGCGAGTCGTTTGACGTGCGTGGATTTTCCGCAACCCTCGACGCCTTCAAATGCGATGTAGCGACCAGGCATCGCCCTCACGCTAGGGCGTGGGTGCGCAGCGACTAGTCCTTCTTTTTGGGCTTCTTGGCGGTGGACTTCTTCTTCGGGGTAGTTGCCTTCGAAGTCTTCTTCTTGTCGTCGGGTGCGACCGTCTCGGATATGTCGGCGGCGGGCTTTGACTTGCCGCCGGATTTGGCCCTCGTCCGTGTTTTTGGCTGTGGCGGATTTGCACGTCGTGCAGCGAGCAACTCGAATGCGCGCTCCGGACTCATGTGTTCGAGACGATCACCGCGAGTGAGGCTGGCATTCGTTTCGCCGTCCGTGATGTAGGTGCCGAACTTGCCGTCTTTGGCTACGACTGGTCGAGCAGAGATGGGATCATTTCCAAACTCCCGCAGCGGAGGTTTGGCCGGGCCTCGGCGTCCGAACTTGCGCGGCTCGGCCAACAAGGCGAGTGCTTGCTCGAGGGTGATGGTGAAGATCTCCTCGTGCGATGCGAGAGTACGACTGTCTTTTGCCTTGGTGATGTACGGACCGTAACGACCACTCTGAGCAGTGATCTCGATGCCGTCGATTGGGTCCACCCCAACGACTCGTGGCAGGGAGAGCAACTTGGTGGCGACTTCCATCGTTACTTCTGCCGGCTTCATTTCCGGGAACAACGACGCGGTTTTTGGCAGCGGCGCATCCTTGTCGTCGCTGCGATCACCCATCTGGATATACGGACCGTATCGACCCGACTTTACGTACACCGGCAGATCGTTCAATGTGCCAATCGGTTCATCGTTGCTTGGCGCGTTGAGGAGCTCCACTGCCTTGGTGATGGTGAGGTCCTCTGGTGTCAGATCCTCCGGTACACCCGCGGTGCGTTCACCGCAGCGAACATAGGGACCGTACTTTCCGGGACGAGCCTCGATCATTTCTCCGGTCTCGGGGTGGCGTCCCACGATGAAGCCGTTGATCTCGCGTGCGTCGATCGAATCTTTGGCCGCCTCGGTCACCGGGAAGATTCCGGGGAGCTCCTTGCCGTTGCCAAAGTAGAACTCTCGCAGCCACTTGCCCCGGTCGCGTTCGCCACGCGCAATTTCGTCGAGCTCTTCCTCGACGATGGCGGTGAATTTGTCGTCGACGATGCTGGCGAAGTGTTGCGTGAGAAGTCGCACGACTGCAAACGCCGTCCAACTGGGAACGAGTGCCTGGCCTTTCTTCCATACGTATCCACGATCGACGATGACTTTCAAGATGTTGGCGTACGTCGACGGCCGACCGATTCCAAGCTCTTCCAGTTTCTTCACCAAAGTTGGTTCGGTGTAGCGCGCCGGCGGAGTCGTGGAGTGACCGACTGCGGTGAGTTCGGCAACCGACACCTTGTCGCCCACCTTCAATGCAGGCAGGATCGCTTCGGCATCGTCGTCGCTCTTGTCTTCGTCGAGTTCTTCGTAGACCGCGCGATAGCCGGAGAAGGTGATGGTGGTGCCACTGGCACTGAACTCGCAGTCGGCGGTTTCTGTGGTTCGAGCTTGAGCGCTGAGGCGCAACATCAACGTGGTGCCCTGAGCGTCGCCCATCTGCGATCCCAGCGTGCGTTGCCAAATGAGTCGGTAGACATTCATCTCCGTGGCGTTCAATTCACTGCGCAGAGTTTCGGGTGAGCGCAACGGCAGCGTGGGTCGGATGGCCTCGTGCGCTTCCTGGGCATTCTTGACCTTCGATTTGTAGGTTCGCGGCTCCTCGGGGACGAACTGCTGTCCGTATGTGGAGCTGATTTCAGCTCGGATGGCTGCCGTCGCCTCGTCGCTCAACCCCACGTTGTCGGTGCGCATATAAGTAATGAATCCGGATTCGTAGAGCCCCTGGGCGATACGCATCACCTCGCCAGCACTCAGGCGCAGTTTGTTGCCTGCTTCTTGCTGCAGCGAGCTGGTGATGAATGGAGCCTTGGGCGACTTTCGATACGGCTTTTCATCGATGGAGCGAACGTTGAGGTCGCTGCCCGTCAGTGCTGCAGTGAGCTCGTCGGCGCGCTCTTTGGTGATGACGGAGACACCGTCCTTTGCAACACCCTTGCTGTCGAAGTCGCGACCGGAGGCCACCCGCATTCCATTGAGCGTGGAGAGCACGGCCTTGAAAGATGGAGCAGTGGCGGTGACGGCGGCCAAGTCCCAATAGTCGGCCACCACATAATCCATTCGTTCCTGCTCGCGCTCAACCACCAGGCGAATTGCCGGGCTCTGCACTCGGCCAGCAGAGAGTCCGCGGTTGACCTTGCGCCACAGCACCGGCGACAGTGTGTAGCCAAAGAGTCGATCCAACACACGGCGTGCTTCGGCAGCATCGACCAGTTCCTGGTCGATTGCCCGGGTGTTGCGCACAGCCTCGTCGATTGCACTGCGAGTGATTTCGTGGAACACCATCCGCTTGACGGGCACCTTTGGTTTGAGATATTCCACGAGGTGATATGAAATAGCCTCGCCCTCGCGGTCTTCGTCGGTTGCAAGGTACAGCTCGGTGGCGTTCTTCAGCGCCGCTTTGAGTTCACGGATGACTTTCGAACCCCGTTCGGTGACTTCATAATTGGGGCGGAAGTCGTTCTCTACATCAACTTGAAGACCCGACTTGGGAAGGTCGGCGATGTGTCCGACCGAAGCATGCACATCGAAGTCCTTCCCGAGCAGCTTGCCAATGGTTTTTGCCTTGGCGGGTGACTCAACGATGACGAGTGGTCGTGACATGCAGCAGTATTCCGTTGTAAGACATTGAAGTCGGGCAGTCAAGCACCTGAAACCAGAAATTCCAACTGTGTAGCGTGAAAGTCATAGTGCGTAACGCTTTGAGCGATCTCGGGTGGAACGAATCATTCGAACGAGCGATGCGCGATTCCATGGTCTTGGGCGACGACCATCTCATTGGACGGGTGAAGCGAATCGACAGAGGATGGAGCACGTTCCTCTGTGTGCCGGGATCTTCGGCAGTGGAAGATGTTCAATTTCTTGAGCGGCGAGTGCGAAACATCGGTGTTGATGTGGCCGTTGGTGACTGGATCGTGGTAACCGCGGACTGCGAGCGAATCGTTGGTGTGGTGCCCCGCCAATCACAATTGGTACGACGAGCTTCGGCCGAGGGAATGCGGTATGAGTCCCAGACCATTGCGGCCAACATCGACGTGGTGTTCCTCGCCCACGGCTTGGACACGCCACCCAATCAGCGACGATTGGAGCGCGAGTTGGTGCTCGCGTTCGACTCCGGCGCGCGTCCCGTGGTGGTGCTTACCAAGAGCGACAGTGTGGATGAAGCAGCGAGCACTGCAGCGCTCTCAGTGATCACTTCGATTTCTCTCGGTGTTCCGGTGCATGTGGTGAGCAGCATCAGCGGCAGTGGTCTTGAAGCCCTGCGTTCCTACGCCCATGGTGGTGCAACCGTTGCTGTGTTGGGTGCCAGCGGAGTGGGAAAGTCGACTTTGGTGAACGCCCTCACGGGGAGTGATTCGCAAGAAACTGGGGGAATCCGCCTCTCGGATCACCGCGGTCGCCATACCACTACGGCCGTAGATCTCGTACCACTCCAGGACTCGGGATGGTTGATCGATACGCCGGGTGTTCGAGCAGTGGGTTTGTGGACCAGCGGGCATGGCATAGAACGCGCATTTGCAGACATCTTTGCACTGGCAGAGCAATGCAAGTTTCGTGATTGCAAGCACCACAACGAGCCTGGATGCTCGGTGAAAGCAGCAATCGCTGCGGGGACGCTCGACGACGCTCGACTGGACAGTATGAGTCGGTTGGTGGAAGAAGAAGCTGCTCTTGAACGTGAGCAACGAAATCACAAACGCAGGT
>JAFMJP010000088.1 GCA_017853375.1 Actinomycetota bacterium | reverse complement strand
ATGATTCGCGTCTTTATCGGATACGACGAGAACGAGTCGGTGGCGTACCACGTGTTGTCCCATTCCATCTTGCGCCACGCCTCGCAACCCGTATCAATCACACCGTTGGTGAAGCGCCACATGAAGGGCTTCCACTCCCGCGAGCGATCATCGATTGAATCAACCGACTTTTCGTTCACGCGATTCTTGGTGCCGTATCTCAGTGGTTACTCGGGCTGGTCAATTTTCATGGACTGCGACATGCTGATGACCGCGGACATCTCCGAAATGTGGGCACTGCGTGAAGAGAAGTATGCAGTCATGTGCGTGAAACACGACTACGTCGCTCGTGATGACGTGAAGTTTCTTGGTGCCATCCAAACCAAGTACGAAAAGAAGAATTGGTCAAGTGTGATGATGTTCAACAATGCGATGTGCACATCCCTCACGCCGGAGACCGTAGCCAGAGAGTCGGGACTGTTCCTTCACCAGTACAAGTGGCTGTCAAGTGACGATTTGGTCGGTGCATTGCCAACCACATGGAACTATCTCGTTGGCGAGATGACGATGCCCACCACGCCACGATTGATTCACTACACCCTTGGTGGCCCGTATTTTGACTCTTATCGCGAATGCGAGTACGCCAATCTCTGGTTTGCCGAACATGCCTTGATGAACCACGCTGCGAAAGACTGACGTGTTCGAGGGTAATCAGGCGGGCACGATGCTCTTTGCCTTGGCCGGACCCGCTGACACCGACAACATCAGTCCAGCAATCTGGTCGGTAGCGCGTGATGGATCACCAGTTGTGGTGTGCGTTGCTGATGTCGCGGTGTACCGCGAGCTTCAGAAGGTGTGGTGGCGTGAAGAGTGTCCGAATGTGAAGGTGATTTCCGTGGTGCCATGGGGCCCTCGTGGCCAGTTTTGGGAGCGCATTGGTCGACTTCGATGGAATCGATGGCGGCTCAAACGAGCCTTGTCACAAAGCGATGTTCGTCTTGTGGTGATGGAATGGAAGGAAGGAATCGCATCTCAGCAGCCGTCTTTGCTGAAGGCCACGGTGCGAAGGTGGTCGGCTGACTTCTTTTTGCAGTTGCAATTCTCGGCTCGTGATCTGGGTATACCCACTGTGGCATTACCGCATGGACACTCCACCAAAACCACCATCATTCTCAGTGAGCACGTTCGCTCTGAGATGGAGAAACATTCGGGAAAACTGCCATTTGCTGACCGAGATTCACATACGGCGTATGTGTTTGCCTCGGACTACCATCGCGATGCAATTCTGACCAACTCTTCCATGAGCGGTGTCAATGCAAGAGTGTGGGGCAGCGCGAGGTTCAACGACGCATGGGTGAAGCGTCTGTACGAGGTCGTACCGAATGTAAGTTTGCCGCCCTTGGGCGATAGTCAACGTCGACGAGTGTTGTTCTTCGTGCCGAAATGGCAGAACCTGATTGACCGACAGGCCACCATTCAGTTGATCTCCACGCTTGGAAGTCATCCACAATTGCAGTTGGTGGTGCGGGGCCACCTACGGGCCAGCGATGCGGCACTCAGTGATACTGAAGCAGCCGCACTCCGACAAGCCAGTGTGGTGATGATGTCGGACGGCGTGTCATCACCGAGCCTCATCGACGCATGTGACGTAGTGGTCGACGTGGACTCGAGCATTGCGTTCGATGCGGTCTTGCGGGGCAAGCCATATGTCCGCCCGCGGTACCTGCAAGACGCATCCGTACGCACGATCTGGGACGAACTTGGTGGGGCTCATCAAACCGATTCTTGCGAAGCCACAGTGGCGTTGTTGACTCAGCCGACGCTCCAGCCAGCACCCCGTGACAGCGCGTTCGACGAGGTGGTGTTTGGCGGGTCAGGCGAAGTGGTGCTTTCCCGATATCGAGATGAGTTACGCGCGTTAGCGCAACGCTGACATCTACAGTCGCGTTTGAATGACCCGACCCACAACATCTCTTGTGGGAAGTGCCCGAACCACGAGCGAACGCTTCAACCACCGATCGGTGCCGTCATAGCGGGGCGTAAACGGAGTACGACCATGTACGGCGCGGTCGTTGTCGATCACGAGAAGATCACCCTGCTGTAGGACCACCAGTTTGGTGCTGGCTTTTACGGCACCGTGGAGTTCGGTCAGAGCGTGCTTGGCACGTGTGGTCGTACCCGACATGAGCAGTTCGTCATACACCAACGACCAACCATGATCCGGTTCATGACTCTTGCCTCTCTCCAACGTAGAGCGATCACTACGACCTATTGACGTGAGTGGAGTGACGCAGACCGTGGCGTCAGGTTCACCGTTGGACATGAAGCTGGGATCAATCGTGGTGACAAACTCGTTCGACTGCAACACCTCAATAGCTTGGTCGGATAAGTGAGCAATGATGTCGTACACATCGGCGTAAGTGGTTGCGGCTTGTGAGTCGCCACGCAAGCACAGCAACAGGACGTAGCGCGGCTTATGTGGGTGAAACGCAGTTTCGGTGTGCGAACCGAGCATGGCTTTGGACGACGACGACACCTGGTGGTGCTCACTTGCTTGAACCGGAAAGATGTCTTGGATCAGCGCACCACCTTGCTCTCGGTCGTAACCCACTGCACATCCGATGTCGTCGGCGAACTGGAGCAATGCTCGGGTGGCTTCAGGGCAAGCATCCGCATTCGAGTTCGCAACGAGTGGTGTGTCTGGTACGGGTTCGGTGAAATAGCCCGATATCAGCGTGATTGGGGAGTCAGTGGTGCGATTCAACACCGCTGTTGCAACATGAGCGATTGGCACCGATGAAGTCATGCCTTGAGTATGGCTATGAGTCCACTGCGAAAACCGCAGAGAAACGCCCTACAATGCATCTATGGCTTCGGAAACGGAAGTAATTGATAAAAAAGACCACCAAATTCTCGGAATTCTCAAACAAGACGCCAGAATCCCATGGCAACTGCTGGGAGATCGAGTGGGGCTGTCCGCCAATGCGGCGGCCGACAGAGTTCGCCGGATGATGCGTCGCGGAGTGATTACTCGCTTTACCACGGTGGTGGATCAGCGCACCCTCGGCCGATCGCTCAGTGCCATCGTTGATGCGCGTGTCGCCACCAGCGCCAAGTTCGACGAAGCCTTGCGCCGCCGTAGCGATGTGGTGTGGGCAGCTCATGTGACGGGCGTCCCTGATGTGAAAATCATGGTGGCGTGTGAGGGCACCGAAGGTCTCGACGAGTTCCTGCAATGGCTGGCGAAACAGGGTGCCACCGATACGCGGACCGACGTGGTACTCCGACCCATCGTGTAGACGGTTAGCAGTCTCGTCGGTAGAGTGCTAACGCCTTTGCAACACAAGGGCAACCGCATTACCCATTCACTCTCATATAGGAGACGCTGATGCCCAAAATCATTTTGTTCGATGAAGCAGCCCGCCGTGGACTCGAAGCGGGAATGAACCAGTTGGCCGACGCCGTTCGCGTGACCCTCGGACCCAAGGGTCGCAACGTCGTGCTCGACAAGAAGTGGGGCGCCCCAACGATCACCAATGACGGTGTGTCAATCGCCAAAGAGATCGATTTGGAAGACCCGTACGAACGCATTGGCGCCGAATTGGTGAAGGAAGTCGCCAAAAAGACCGACGACGTTGCCGGCGACGGCACCACCACAGCCACCGTCCTCGCGTGGGCAATGGTGCACGAAGGTTTGCGCAACGTTGCTGCCGGCGCCAACCCCATGAGCTTGAAGCGCGGTATCGAGAAAGCAGTCGAAGCTGCGGTTGCCAGCATCAAGTCGCTCGCCAAAGAGGTCGATAGCAAGTCGCAAATCGCCCAGGTAGCCGCCATCTCGGCTGCGGACACCGAGATCGGCACCAAGATTTCCGAAGCGATCGACAAAGTCGGCAAAGACGGCGTCATCACTGTGGAAGAGAGCCAAACCTTCGGCATCGAGATGGACCTCGTGGAAGGAATGCGCTTCGACAAGGGTTACATCTCGCCGTATTTCGTGACCGACACCGATCGGATGGAAGCCGTGGTGGAGGATCCGTACATCTTGTTCCTCGGGACGAAGATTTCCGCGATCCGCGACATGTTGCCGGTGCTCGAAAAAGTCATGCAGGCCGGCAAGCAATTGATCATCATCGCCGAAGACGTTGAGGGTGAAGCGCTCGCAACGCTGGTGGTCAACAAGATCCGCGGTACGTTCAAGAGCGTGGCGATCAAAGCGCCAGGATTCGGCGATCGTCGCAAGGCGATGCTGCAAGATATGGCGATTCTCACGCGCGGTCAGGTGATCAGCGAAGAGGTTGGCCTCAAGTTGGAGAACGTCACGCTCGATTTGCTGGGTCGTGCCAAGAAAGTGGTGGTGTCCAAGGACGAGACCACGATCATCGAGGGTGCGGGCGACGAGGCAGACATCAACGGTCGGATCAATCAGATCAAGAACGAGATCGACAACACCGACAGTGACTACGACCGCGAAAAGCTGCAAGAGCGTCTCGCCAAGTTGTCAGGTGGTGTCGCAGTGTTGAAGGTTGGCGCTGCCACCGAAGTCGAACTCAAAGAGAAAAAGCACCGCATCGAAGATGCGGTCAGCACCACCAAGGCCGCCATTGAAGAAGGTGTCGTGCCTGGCGGTGGTGTCGCACTGTTGCGCTCGCAAGCCGCAGTGTTGAAGGCAGTGGAGGGCATGACTGGCGACGAGGCAACCGGCGCACGGATGGTGGCCAAGTCACTCGAAGCTCCGTTGAAGCAAATTGCCGAAAACGCAGGCCTCGAAGGTGGGGTCGTGGTGGAGAAAGTGAAGGGTCTCAAGGGTTCAGAGGGACTCAACGCTGCAACTGGTGAGTACGAAGATCTCGTGAAAATTGGCGTGATTGACGCAGCCAAAGTGACGCGTTCAGCGTTGCAGAATGCCGCATCGATTGCAGCGTTGTTCCTTACGACCGAGGCAGTCATCGCAGACAAGCCCGAGGAGCCAGCCGCGGGTGGTCACGACCACGATCACGGCATGGACGATTACTGACCGAACTGCTCTTCCTTCGCGACGCATATCTTGCGTCGTTCGAAGCAACGGTGGTTGCCTGCCGTGACAATGTTGTGGCGCTCGATCGCACGGCGTTTTACGCCACAGGTGGTGGACAGCCACACGACGTAGGAACCCTTGGCGGGCTTGCCGTGCTTGATGTGCGCAGGGAGGGTGATGTCGTCTGGCATACCTTGTCGCCTGGTGCACAGGCGGGCGTTCCGGCAGTCGGGGCCAGAGTGCGGGGAGAAGTGGAATGGAGTCGCCGTCATCAGCTGATGCGCACTCACACCGCACTACACATCCTTTGTGGTGTCATCTGGAATGAGTGGCGGGTTCCCGTCACTGGTGGAAACATGGAGCCACTTTCGGCGCGAATGGACTTCGAGTTCGACCCCCTCCCCGAAGGTTTTGCAGCACGAGTGGAGCATCTCGTGAACGAAGCCATCGCACGCGATCATCCGATTGAAGTGTCGTTTCTTCCCCGGAATTCTGCGCTACAGGATGTCGACCTCATCCGAACAAAAGTGTCACTGATTCCTGAACATGTGAACGAAATTCGCGTGGTCGACATCGTTGGTCTCGACAAACAGGCGGATGGAGGAACACATGTGCGCTCAACCAAAGAGGTTGGTACCTTTCGGGTGGTGAAGACGGAGAGCAAAGGCAAGGGCAACAAGC
>JAFMJP010000087.1 GCA_017853375.1 Actinomycetota bacterium | reverse complement strand
CGGCATAGGCCGTACCAGTTCGACCGTCCTTGATCACGCGGATTCCAACGCCGTCGCTCTGTGCAGAGACGAAGTGCTCCATCTCGCCTTCGTAGACGCGCACCGACGTTTCGCCCCCTCGGCCCACGTACGCCTCGATCTGTTCACCGGGCTTTGCCTGCGCAACGATGCGATCGGCGATGGCCTGCAGTTCCGGGACTTCAACTTTCATGGGTTGCTCATTTCCCCGCTTGGGCAACGGTCATGCTGCAGTTCCACCGATGGTGAGGCTCTTCACACGCAGTGTCGGCTGACCATCACCTACGGGAACACCTTGTCCGTCTTTTCCGCACGTGCCCGGGTTGCCCATGGCGAAGTCGTTGCCGAGCAGGTCGATGTCGCGCAACACCTGCGGGCCGTTGCCGATGAGGTTGCCGTCACGCAATGGTTCGGTGATCTCACCGTTTTCGATCAGGTACGCCTCGGTCATGCCGAATACGAAGTCGCCGCTTGCGGTATCGACCTGCCCGCCACCCAACTTGGCCACGTAGACACCGTTCTTGGTATCGCGAACGATGGCATCGGGATCGTGCGGACCATTGAGCACGAACGTGTTCGTCATGCGCACCATCGGCAAGTGCTGGTAACTCTGACGGCGACCGTTGCCGCTCTGACGGCGACCCTCTTTGCGTGCACGGAGGTAATCCCACATGTAGTCGGTGAGCACGCCATCTTGGATCAGCACGTTGCGTTGTGACGGGTGCCCCTCGTCATCGACACCAATCGCGCCCCACTCGGCAGTCATGGTGCCATCGTCGATGAGCGTCACCAACGGTGATGCCACGAGTTCCCCGCGCTTGTCCTTGTACACGCTGGCGCCCTTGCTGATGATGTCGGCTTCCAAACCGTGTCCGCATGCTTCGTGGAACAGCACTCCACCAGAGCCGTGCTTGATGACCACCGGCAACGAGCCCGACGGAGCCGGACGCGCACTCAGCTTGGTAACTGCTTGCTGTGCAGCCGAGCGTGCCAGTTCCTCGACGTCGTTCTGATCGAACACTTCGAAGCCGATGGTGTGACCGAGCGATTGGAATCCGGTCTGCATGCCACCGTCGCCACTGGCCACCACGCTGACGCGCAGCAAGGTACGAACTTGTTCGTCGGCAGCCAACACACCATCGCTGTTGGCGATCAGAATCCGCTTGCGCGAATCGCCGTAACCAGCAGACACCTGCACGATGGCCTTGTGGACGGCGCGCGCTGCGGAGTCGACCCGTTGCAAGATGGCCACCTTGTCGCGCTTGGCAATTTCATCCGGCCATTTTTCGATGGTGTTCACGGGGTGTCGCACCACCGCGTTGAGCGACACGGAATTCACCCCACCGCCGCCGCGTGATGCAGCGGCAGCGGCCGCCTCGGCTGCGGCCAACAAACCCTTCTCGCTGAGATCGCTCGTGTGCGCAAAGCCCGTGGTGTCACCCTTCACCACACGAATGCCGGCACCTCGATCGCGACCGCTGGACACTTGCTCGATTTTTCCGTCGTCGAGTCCGGCTGATGTGCTGCGCTTGTCTTCCACGAACACCTCGGAGAACTCGGCCCCCGTGGACTTTCCACGTGCCAACACTCGTGACAACACATCGGGTTCGACCAACAATGCTTGGTTGTTTGACATGCCGAGAGCCTACCGATGCACGAAAATCACCCGTCACTAGCGTCTCTGTGTGATGAGCGACACGGAGCAACTTGCACAATCACCGCGAGTTCATCGCACCATTTGGTGGAAGGAAGCGCTCATCGTCACCGCCTTCTACGGCGTGTACACGCTGGTGCGAAACGTGTTCGGATCTGCACTCGTATCGGGCAGCCAGATACCCGTCGAAGCGTTTCTCAACGCGATGCGAGTCATCCGCGTTGAACGTGCCCTCGGCTTGTATCACGAAGAAACCATCCAAGATTGGTTCCTTCCGCACACGAATGTTCTGAAGTTCTTCAACGTGTACTACGGCACCGCGCACTTCTTCGTGACGCTTGCCGTGTTCGTCGCGCTCTTCGTTCTTCGGCCGGACAAATTTGCATTGTGGCGCAATTGTCTGGCGGCAATGACGGCGCTTGCAATCATCGGATTTGCGTTCTTCCCACTCATGCCACCTCGACTGCTCGATGCGCCATGCCCACCGGTCGGTTACGGGGCAGCGTGTATCGACCACGAATTTCGCAATTACAACGACGCGGAGAACTTCGGATACAGCGACACCATCAAGGAATTTGGTGGCCCGTGGGCGTTCGATCGTGGGCCTGGAAAGACCTTGTCCAATCAATACGCAGCAATGCCGTCACTGCACATCGGCTGGGCAACGTGGTGTGTGTTCGCCATGTTCCCGCTTGCACGACGTCGCTGGGTACGACTCACCTTGCTGATCTATCCGCTTCTCACGCTGGCATGCATCGTGATTACGGGTAACCATTTCTGGATCGACGGTGTCGGCGGTATCGCGGTGTTCGCTGCCGGGTATTGGATCGGTGCCCGAATTCACCGCTGGAACGAACGGCGGCTCCTCGCGCTGAACGCCTGAGCCCCCTCAGGGCTAGCGTTCTAGGTTGCCATGGCGCTTGCTGATATTCGCCAACCGAGCGATTTGCGCGGTCTGAGCCACTCCCAGCTCGAGGAACTTTCGGGCGAAATTCGCGACTTCATCGTTGCTGCCGTTGCAGAAACCGGTGGACATTTGGGGTCCAACCTCGGCGCGGTGGAACTCACCCTGGCACTCCATCGCGTGTTCGAATCGCCGCGCGATGCCATTCTGTGGGACACCGGGCACCAGTCGTACGTACACAAACTGGTCACGGGCCGTCGGGGCGGATTCTCACAGTTGCGGCAAGCAGGAGGACTCTCTGGCTACCCGAGTCGCGAAGAGAGCGTGCACGACTTCATCGAAAATAGTCATGCCTCCACCGTGCTGTCCTATGCGCACGGCATGGCAGTGGCACGCGACAAGGGCCAACTCGGAGATCGTCGCCACGTGGTGGCGGTCATCGGCGATGGTTCGCTCACCGGCGGCATGGCGTACGAGGCGCTCAACAACCTGGGCCACTCCAAGAGCAAGGTCATCATCGTGCTGAACGACAACGGCAGGTCATATGCGCCAACCGTGTCGAACCTCACCCATCAGCCGCACCCGTTGGAAGAAACCAGCGACATGCCGCGACCGCGGGATCGCTTCACGCGCCGATTGTCGCGCACACTCACCAACGTGCGACTCAACCCGGTGTACGTGCAACGCCAGCGACGGCTGGAAAAATGGCTGCACGATCTTCCCGTGGTTGGACCACAAGCAGAGCGCGGGCTGGAGGCGATCAAGGCCGGTATTCGTGAATACCTGCAACCCACCGCCTTCTTCGAAGCACTCGGCGTGCGTTACGTGGGTCCGGTTGACGGCCACAACTTCGAAGAGTTGGAACATGCGCTCAGCGCTGCTGCGACTCGATCAGAGGAAGGACCCATCGTGGTGCACGTCCTCACGCAAAAGGGACGCGGCTACTCCCCCGCCGAGGACGACGACGAAAAACACCTGCACGATGCACCGGTATTCGATCCGATTAGTGGTCCACCAAAGTCGGTGCCGACCGGTTACACGCAAGCGTTCGCCGATGCTCTCATCAAGGAAGCGCAGAGTGATCAGCGCATCGTTGCCATCACCGCGGCAATGCCCGGCCCAACGGGGTTGATCGCATTCGAATCACACTTTCCCGACCGTTTCTTCGACGTGGGAATCGCCGAGCAACACGCGGTGACCTTTGCTGCAGGCTTGGCCATGGGCGGCATGCGACCGGTGGTTGCGTTGTACTCCACGTTCCTGAATCGAGCATGGGACCAACTCGTGTACGACGTGGCATTGCACCGCCTCCCCGTGGTGTTCTGCCTGGACCGCGCCGGCATCACCGGTGACGACGGCCCCAGCCACCACGGCATTTACGACATGGCCCTGCTCTCCAAAGTGCCGGGTATGCGCGTGCTCGCACCATCGAGCGCACAGGATTTGCAACAGATGTTGCACGACGCCATGTCGCTGGCCGACACGGGCCCAGTGGTGATTCGCTACCCCAAAGGAAACGCACGCCAAGTGGCGGAGCATGACGTAGGTTCCGGACTACAAGCGCGGCGTATGGCCAGCGATCCCGCGAAATCCCTGTGCATTCTTGCCGTAGGAAAGATGGTTGGTGCTGCCGAACAAGCAGTTGCAGCACTCGCGCACAACGGCATATCGGCAACGCTCTGGGACGTTCGCTCGTGTGTTCCGGCCGACGATTTGATGATTCGAGACGCAGCCGCACATCGTCGAGTCATCACGATTGAAGACGGCATCCGCGACGGTGGAATCGGCTTCTTGCTGGCAGATGCCATCACCTCGGTGACCCCGGCGACGCCGCCGGTAATCAAAGTATTGGGGCTGCCAACACGGTTCATCCCACACGCCAAGCCCGACGTGATTCTCGCCAAGCTCGGACTCGATGCCACGGGCATCGAACGCACCGCTCGCGAAATGCTGGCCTCATGAGCCCCACCTCGGAGAGCTCCGACCCACGTATCGTCAACATCGACGGACGCGACCGTCGCCCGTGGGCACTGCAGACCCGCGACAGCATCTTGAACGCCGCCGTAGAAGAAATCGCCGAGCGCGGTTTCGAACGAGCACGACTCGTGGACATCGCAACACGTGCAGGCGTAACGGTTGGTTCGATTTATACGTGGTACCGCGACAAAGCCGACCTCTTCACTGCCGCACTCGACCACGCAATCGAAGATCAGCGGGCACGCAATCAGGAAGTCCTCAAGCAATTGCCTAATAGCGACGATGGCGGCTGGCTCTGGCGCATCGCAGCAATGGTGCCCCGAAATGGCATCAATACCGAACCGAGTGCTACGCAACGCTTGTTGATAGAAGCACTCCACACCTCATGGCAAAACGAGGAAGCACGAGAAACCATTCTTCCGCGCTTGTCCACGTTGTTGGCTCAATATCGGGAAGTAATCAATGATGCGCGAAAAGCTGGCGAAATTTCGCCGCAATTCGATCCCGAGCTCGTGGCGAGGATGTTCCTGGCTTTACCAATCGGAATGGGTGCCCTTGATCTTGCAGGCCTGGCGCGCCCTAACGACCGCCATTGGATGCCGGTGTACGAAGCGCTCCGAAGAATTCTAAAGTCCCCGCAACAACCCTGAATTCATCAGGAGCCGCCGACGTAGTAGCCCTGGCCGCACCAATTGCTCGCCCATACCACTACTGCACCGGCGGTGCTATCGGGGCTTGTCAATGTGACGGAGGTCCCCGAACCCGACATCGTGCCGAGGCGGTTGCGGTTTCGAATCCAGTCCTCGACAGACGGATACCACGCTGCATTCACGGCTTGCGACACACTTTGGGTCACATTTACAGTCAGTAGGCCCGACACCGATGCTGACACACACGGCACCGTCGTCGTCGTGGTTGTCGTAGTCGTCGTCGTGGTTGTCGTAGTCGTGGTTGTCGTAGTCGTGGTTGTCGTAGTTGTCGTAGTCGTGGTGGTCGATGTGGGAGGCGTTGTGGTAGTCGTCGTTGTCAGTGTTGGTCGGACCGTTGTCGTCGTGGATGAACTCGTCGTGGTCAACGGAAGTGTTGAAGTCGTTGATGTTGGCAGGGTCGTCGTGGTGGTGGTCGAC
>JAFMJP010000086.1 GCA_017853375.1 Actinomycetota bacterium | reverse complement strand
CCAAGCGCCACACCATCCGCCGCAACGAAAAGCAGCAGAGCGAGATCAAGGAAATTGAAATGCCCATTGCTGCGTCCAACGTGATGTTGGTGCACAAAGGCAAGGTCACGCGTGTCGGCTTCAAGGTCGATGCCAAGGGCAACAAGGTGCGCATTGCGCGTCGCACAGGAGACGAAATCTGATGTCAACCACCACGTATATCCCTCGTTTGAAGCAGCACTACCGCGAAGTGGTGCGAACCGACCTCATGACGCAACTTGGCGTCACCAATCCGATGCAGGTGCCGGTGTTGGAGAAGATCGTCATCAACATGGGTGTCGGCAAGGCAACCCAGCAGGCGTCGTTGCTCGATGGGGCAGTGGCCGACCTCACGGCGATCACCGGCCAAAAGCCCATCGTCACCAAGTCGCGTATCGCGATCGCCTCGTTCAAGTTGCGCGAGAACCAGGCAATCGGCGCCAAGGTCACCCTGCGCGGCGATCGTATGTGGGAATTCTTCGATCGGCTCCTGTCGGTGGCCATTCCCCGCATTCGTGACTTCCGCGGTTTGCCCGGTCGTTCATGGGATGGCAACGGCAACTACACCTTCGGACTTACCGAACAGCTCGTGTTCATGGAAATCAACTACGACCGCGTCGACGCTCCTCGTGGCATGGACATCACCATCGTGACCTCGGCCAAGGACGACTTGACCGGAAAGGCCCTGCTTGATGCGTTCGGCTTCCCGTTCCGCAAGGGCGAGATGCCGGCTTCCACCAAGCGTTCGAAGAAGCAAACCAAGAAGAAGTCCGTCGTTCAGGGAAATTCGTAGGAAAAGGAAGATTCAACACCAATGGCCAAGAAGTCACTCCGTAACAAAGCAGCGGCGACACCGAAGTTCAAGGTTCGCGGCTACACGCGCTGTCAGCGCTGTGGTCGTGCCCGTGCGGTGTACCGCAAGTTCGGTCTCTGCCGCATTTGCTTGCGCGAACTCGCGCACGCTGGTGAGATTCCCGGACTGCGAAAGTCGAGCTGGTAGGCAACATGATTACTGATCCAATCTCCGACATGCTCACCCGCATTCGCAATGCGAATGTGGCGATGCGCGACGAAGTGCTCATGCCGTCGTCCAAGCAGAAGCTGGCTCTCGCCGAGATTCTCAAGAAAGAGGGCTACATCGCCGACTTTTCGGTGGTGGAAGGCGAGACCGCGGCACACAAGGTGCTGAAGATCCAGATGAAGTACTCCGATGATCGTCGTCGCACGATTCTCGGAATCAAGCGCGTGTCCACGCCGGGCCTGCGTATCTATCGTCGTGCCACCGAAGTACCTCGTGTCCTTGGCGGTCTCGGCGTTGCAGTTCTATCCACAAGCCACGGGCTCATGACCGATCGCGAGGCGCGCAAGCGCAACGTGGGCGGCGAAGTCATGTGTTACGTCTGGTAAGTGAGGAGCACACATGTCACGCGTAGGTAAAGCAGCCGTCACCATTCCGCAGGGAGTGGAGGTCACCATTGCCGGCACCAGCATCACCGTGAAGGGGAGCAAGGGTTCCCTTTCGCGACAGTTGCCGGCCGGCATTTCGGTGAAGAAAGTCGAATCCACCGTGGTGGTCGAGCGCGCAAGTGAAACCCGCGATGTTCGCGCCAGCCACGGGATGATCCGCGCGATGGTGAACAACATGGTGAGCGGTGTCACCGAGGGTTACGTGAAGGAACTCGAAATCATCGGCGTGGGTTATCGCGCCGTTGCCAAGGGACAAGACAAGTTGGAGCTTGCGCTCGGCTTTTCACACCCTGTGCCGTATGCGGCACCCAAGGGTGTCACGTTCGAGGTGCCGGCACCAACACGAATCATCGTGAAGGGTGTCGACAAGGAACTCGTCGGCCAGGTAGCCGCAGAAATTCGTTCGTTCCGTTCACCAGAGCCGTACAAGGGCAAAGGTGTTCGCTATGCGAACGAGCGCGTGCTGCGCAAAGCCGGCAAGACGGGCAAGAAGTAGGAGCAACGATGACCGCTATCGCCAAGAAACGCCAAGAACTTCGCGTTCGACGCCACCGTCGCGTGCGCAAGAAGGTGCACGGCACTGCCGCACGCCCACGCCTTGCGATCTATCGCAGCAACAAGCATCTCAGCGCGCAAGTGATCGACGACGACAGTGGTCGAACCATCGTTTCTGCCTCGTCGCTTGAAGCAGACTTCCGAAAGAAGCAGTCGGGTAGCAACGTTGCTGCGGCAACTGCCGTCGGAACCCTCGTTGCCGAGCGCGCCAAGCAAGCCGGAATTACCTCGGTGGTGTTCGACCGCGGCGGCTTTCTCTATCACGGCCGCGTTGCGGCCATCGCCGAAGCGGCTCGCGCCGCAGGATTGGAGTTCTAATGACTGACGTACAGCAACCAGAGGCAGCAGAAGGTCGTAACCGTCGCGAGCGCCGTCCGCGCGAGCGCCGTGAACCACGTCCAGAGGCAAAGCCAGGCGAGTTCGGTGAGTCGCGCGTGGTGCACGTCAACCGTGTCGCCAAAGTGGTGAAGGGTGGTCGTCGATTCCAGTTCGCCGCCATCGTCGTCATCGGTGACAAGGCTGGTCGAGTTGGTTTGGGCTACGGCAAAGCGCGTGAAGTTCCGTTGGCGATCCAAAAGGGCACCGAAGATGCCAAGCGCAACGTGTTTCACGTGGCGCTTGCCGGTCCCACCATCACCCACGCCATCGAAGGTGTCAATGGTGCAGCTCGCGTCATGTTGAAGCCTGCTGCTCCCGGTACCGGAGTTATCGCCGGTGGTGCAGCCCGCATCATCTTGGAGGAAGCCGGGATCAAGGACGTCCTCGCAAAGTCGATGGGCTCGTCCAACGCCATCAACGTTGCCCGTGCAACCATCAACGGCCTTCGGTCGCTGTTGCGTCCCGACGATGTGGCCAAGCGTCGCGGTCTCGCCGAAGACGACTTTGTTCCGCGCGGCTTGTTGCGTGCGTACAACGACACCAAGAAGTCCCGAGCACAGGCTCGATAGAGGAAACCATGGCAGAAAAAACCATCACCGTTCGTCAGAAGCGTTCACAAATCGGCAGCATGCCAAAGACCCGCGCCACCATGCGCGCGTTGGGCTTGCGCAAGATCGGTGACACCAACGTGCTGCCTGATCGTCCGGAGATTCGCGGCATGATCGCACGCGTTCCGCACCTCATCGACATCGTCATTAGCGACAAGAAAGGCAGCTGACCATGCGCGTAGATCAGGTCGGACCAAAACACGGAGCCCGTAAGGCGCCCAAGCGCGTCGGTCGTGGTATCGGCGGTAAGGGCGGCAAGACCGCCGGTCGCGGTACGAAGGGTCAGTACGCCCGCAACACGGTGGCACGTGGCTTCGAAGGTGGTCAGATGCCCCTCAAGCAGCGCGTTCCGAAGTTGAAGGGCTTCAACAACCCTTTCCGCGTGGAGTACCAGGCGATCAACCTCGACACCTTGGATTCGCTCGGCGTCACCGAGATCACGGCAGCGCTGCTGATCGAGAAGGGTCTCATCCGCAAGGGCAACATGGTGAAGGTGCTCGGCCGTGGCAAGGTTGGCAAGGCGTTGAAGTTGTCGGTACATGCAGTGTCTACAACCGCACAAGAGGCAATCACCGCCGCAGGTGGCACCATCACGATTCTGCCCAAGCCGTTCCGCGGCGTGCGTCCGCCGGCTAGCGGCAGCCAGTACACCAACCGCTAGTTTTCGCTCACAAGGAACCAGCAACGACCATGTTCGCACGGATCAAGAGCCTGTTCACGGTTGCGGATTTGCGCAACAAGGTGTTGTTCACGCTGTTCATCTTCGCCATCTATCGAGTCGGTGTGTCGTTGCGTGCTCCAGGCGTGGATGCGCAAGCAGTCAGCCAGTTGCGTGAGGCGTCGCAGTCACAAGGCGCCCTCGGATTCTTGAACCTGTTCTCGGGTGGAGCGTTCGGCAGCTTCTCCATTTTTGCACTCGGCATCATGCCGTACATCACCGCCAGCATCATCATGCAGGTGCTCACCGTCGTGATTCCAAAGCTCGAGCAGTGGCAGCAAGAAGGCGCCACTGGTCAGCGCAAGATCACCCAGTGGACCCGTTATGTCGCCGTCGCCATCGCGACGCTGCAGGCGGCCGGCCTCACCTTCATCTTCGGACAGGGCAATGGTTCTGCGTTCTTCGGTGCAGCTGCCACGGTGCCCGACGTGGTGTTGCTGGATCCGTTCATGCCACGCGCATTGATCGTGATTCCAACGCTCGTGGCCGGCACCACCATGCTCATGTGGATGGGCGAGTTGATCAGTCAGCGGGGCATTGGCAACGGTATGTCGATGATGATTTTCGTATCGATCGTCAGTGACCTTCCGTACAGCTACTACTCGCTGTTGCAGAGCAAGAAGACGGTCGTCTTCATCGTGCTGGTAGGTGTCACACTGCTGATTCTTGCTGCGGTGGTCCGCGTGGAGCTCGGTCAACGTCGAATCCCGGTGCAGTTCGCCAAGCGTGTGGTGGGTCGCCGTCAGTTCGGTGGCCAGAGCACGTACATTCCGCTCAAGGTCAACCAGTCCGGAGTGATTCCGATCATCTTTGCGTCGTCGGTGTTGTTGTTGCCGGTGTTGCTATCCAACATGCTGGGTAGTGCCGAAGGTTGGAGAGGGTCCATCGCTCGTTTCGTCGACCGGTACCTCATCAACAGTCAGAACATGTTGTACATCACCATTTTCTTCGTCATGATCATCGCGTTCGCATACTTCTACAATTCCATCGCGTTCGATCCGATTCGCCAAGCCGATCAGTTGCGAAAGCAAGGCGGCTTCATTCCTGGCATTCGTCCTGGTCCGCAAACCGAGTCGTACCTCGGTAAGGCCGTCAACCGCATCACGCTGCCGGGTGCACTGTTTGTCGCGTTCATCGCCATCCTGCCGTACATCATCTTGTGGGTGGGCGATGTGCAGAGCTTCCCCTTTGCCGGCACCACGGTGCTGATTGCAGTAGGTGTGGCGCTCGAACTCATGCGTCAGATTGATAGCCAACTGATGCAACGCGACTATCAGGGCTTCCTGAAGTGACGATTCGGCTGGTCCTACTCGGCCGGCAAGGTTCGGGCAAGGGAACGCAGGGCGCCAGGATTGCGGCGCACTACGGCATCGCGCACATTTCCACGGGCGAAATGTTGCGTAACGCCATCAAGAACGCAACGCCGGTTGGCAAAGCGGTGAAGGAGATCATCGACAACGGGGGACTGGTCAACGACGAGTTGATGGGCAGCCTCGTACAGGGTCGATTGGGCGAACCCGATGCCCGCACCCACGGGTACTTGCTCGACGGATTCCCGCGCACGTTGCCACAAGCATTGGCGCTCGACGAGATTGCCCGGGCTCGTCCGATCAACATCGTGGTGGACCTCGAGGTGCCTCGTGAGCTGGTGATCGAGCGGTTGAATGCCCGTCGCGCCGCCGAACAGCGTGCCGACGATTCACCCGAGGCCGTCGAACGGCGCCTGGCCTTGTATGAGGAGCAAACCGCACCACTGATTGCCCACTATCGGAAAAAGGGAGTGTTGGCCGTGGTGGATGGGGTGGGGTCGCCCGACGACGTGTACGCCCGCATGGTGTCGGCCATCGTCAATGCCACGGGGATGACCGCCCCGGGTGGCGACGGGCGGACGTCCCGATAGCGTTCTGAGTCGCCCTGCGGGGCCCGAAGGAGTCAGTTCTGGCA
>JAFMJP010000085.1 GCA_017853375.1 Actinomycetota bacterium | reverse complement strand
TCGTGGGTGACCCCGACCAGGTGGCGGGAAAGCTGCGAGAGTTACGTGACGCAGGCATCGACACGTTCATCTTGTCGGGCTACCCGCATCTCGCCGAGTGCGACCTCGTCGCCCGCCACGTACTGCCCAAGCTGCGAAGCGCTACTTGATTCGGCAGGGCATGCGTTTGATGCCGTTGATGAAGTTGCTGCGCAAATACGCCGGTTCACCGGTGATGCGAAGGTAGGGCAAGCGTCGTCGAATCTCGTCGAACATCACTGCAATCTCGCGGCGAGCCAAGTTGGCGCCGAGGCAGAAGTGTGGTCCACCGGCACCGAAGCCAATCTGGGCCGGCTGAATTTGTCGCGTGACATCGAAACGATAGGGGTCGGCGAAGAGATCCTCGTCGCGGTTACCCGAGTTGTACCACATCACCACTTTCGTTCCGGCTGGCATCTCGATGCCGCGCAGTTCCGTATCGCGGGTGGCGGTGCGACGGAAATGAATGACCGGTGACGCCCAACGCACGATCTCTTCCACCGCGGTTCGGGTGTGTTTCTCGAAGTCGTTGAACCAGATGCGTTGCTGGTCGGGGCGACGGGTGAGCTCCAACATCCCATGGCTGATGGCATTTCGCGTGGTCTCATTGCCGGCAACCACGAGCAGGATGAAGAAACTTCCGAACTCTTGACTGGTCATACGTTGCCCGTCAACCTCGGCGTGCATCATCACCGATGTGAGGTCGTCGGTCGGATTCTTCAAGCGAGACTCACCGAGTTGTTGGGCGTACGAGAAGATTTCGAGCGCCACCTTCATCAGATTTTCCAGCGTTCCGCCGAAGTCGGGGTCGCCTGCCCCGAGAATCACGTTGGTCCAATCGAGAATCTGCTTGGCGTCACTACGGGGAATGCCCATCATGTCGCAGATGATCTCCAGTGGGAACGGGGCAGCGAGCGCCTCCACGAAGTCGAACTCGTCATCACTGTGTTGCTCGAGCACTTCGTCTACCAGCGTGCGCGCTTTCTCCTTCACGTATTCCTCCACCCTGGCAATTTCCTTCGGGGTGAAGCCTTTCGAGACGATTGACCGCAGGCGGAAATGCTTCGGGTCGTCCATGTTGATCATGGAGCCGAAGAATTCGTTCAGCTCCGGCGTCAAGGTGGTGATGTTGGAACCTTGTCCGCTACACCACAGCTCGGGGTTGCGACTGACCGACCAGATGTCCTCGTGTTTGGTCAATGCGTAGTAACCGGGTCCCACCGGGAAGTTGACGAGTGGCATTTCCTTGAAGAACTTGATGGGAGCTTCGCGTCGCAACGACCAGAAGGCTGATTCCCGGTGCTCTCGTGGGGTTACCCAGAAATCGGGGTCGGAGAGATCAATGCTGTCCACGTCCAACGGGGTCAACTGCATGTCCGAATGGTACCGTGGCTCGAGTTCGAAAGGATCACATCATGACCGAAGCCGTCATCGTCGCAACCGCCCGCAGCCCCATTGGGCGTGCCAACAAAGGTTCGCTCGTCGACCTGCGTCCAGACGACATGAGTGCGCAAATCGTTCGTGCCCTCATGGCCAAAGTGCCACAGGTGCAGCCCGACGACGTCGAAGATCTGATCATGGGCTGCGGTCAGCCGGCTGGCGAAGGTGGATTCAACATCGCGCGCGTGGTCGCCATGCTCGCCGGCTTGGACAATGTTCCTGGCGTCACCGTCAATCGGTACTGTTCGTCAAGTTTGCAGACCATTCGGATGGCGGCTCATGCCATCAAGGCGGGCGAGGGTGACTGCTTCATCGCTGCCGGCGTGGAGACGGTGAGTCGTTATGCAAGCGGCGCGAGTGACACCGCGCCAAACCCCATCTTCAAGACGCCCGGTGAGCGCACGAAGGCTCGCGCTGCTGGTGGTCAACCAACCTGGACTCCGCCGCTCGGTATCTCCGACATGTACATCGCGATGGGACAAACGGCCGAGAACGTGCGTGAGATCGAAGGCGTCACCCGCCAGGAGATGGACGAGTTTGCTGCGCGTTCGCAACAGCGGGCGTGCGAGAACATCGACAACGGATTCTTCGACCGCGAGATCACCCCGCTCACGCTTCCTGATGGTCGTGTCATCAGCAAGGATGACGGCCCGCGCGCCGGCACCACGGTGGAGGCGCTCTCAGGTCTGAAGCCTGCATTCCGTCCCGACGGACAGATCACTGCGGGCAACGCCTGTCCGCTCAACGACGGCGCCGCTGCGGTGCTCGTGATGAGCGATGCCAAGGCCAAGAAACTCGGGCTCACTCCATTGGCGCGCATCGTGTCGTCGGGTGTGTCGGGTTTGAATCCCGAAATCATGGGCCTCGGACCCATCGAAGCATCTCGCCAAGCGTTGAAGCGCGCCGGACTGACCGCCGATCAGATCGATCTCTTCGAAATCAACGAAGCGTTCGCAGCACAGGTGATTCCATCGGCAAAGCACATCGGCATTCCGATGGACAAGCTCAACGTGCACGGTGGTGCAATCGCGCTCGGTCACCCGTTCGGCATGACGGGTGCGCGCATCATGACCACGCTCATCAATGGCTTGCAGCACCGCGACAAGCGTTACGGTCTGGAAACCATGTGCGTTGGCGGCGGCCAGGGCATGGCGATGATCGTCGAGCGCCTGAGCTAACCCCACCGAGGGTCGACTCGCGACGCGGGCTAACGCGCGAATTCGCGTAGTACGGCGCTGGAGAATTCGGGCCAGTGGGCGAGTGCCCATTGGTCGAACTCCCGATCGGTCAGCACTGCGCACGCGACGTCGGCAATCGGGTCGACCCACACGAAGGTTCCGCTGCCGCCGAAATGTCCGTAACTCGCCGCCGAATTGTTGGGCGACATCCAGTGCGGATGCTTGTTGCCGTGCACTTCGGGCCCCAGGCCCCATGGGCATGGATCGAATCGACCAACGCCGGGCACGATGCCCTCCACGTCGTCGAACTGGGGTGTCACGGCACTGGTGAACGTGTCACGAGCCAGCAACCGGGAACGTCGAATCTCGGCGAGGAACAACGACAGGTTCACGATGTCGAGGCGTGCATCTTTGGCTGCCGATCCGTGCTGTGGTGATGCCACGATGCCGAGCGGTTCAAAAACGGCTCCATCGACGTAATCCCAGAACGGCATCTCGCTGCGGTCCTCGAGATGTGACGCCAACATCTCGTATCCCGTGTTGGAATAGATGCGTCGGGCACCCGGCACTCCAACTGGTGCGTCGCCTTCGAACGGATAGCCCCCGGCATGAGCGAGGAGATGGCGCACGGTGCAGCCGTCCTGGCCATGTGCGTCCGTGAGCGACACGGTGCCCTCTTCGCATGCCACGAGCACGGCCCATGCAGTGATGACTTTGGTTACCGAAGCAAGTCGAAACTCGCGGGACTCATCACCGTGAAGATGAATCTCGCCCTGCCGATCGATCACTGCCGCGGCAACATTGTCGACCGGCCACTCGCCGAGGAGTTCAAACGCGCGCATCAGCGCCGGCTACTTGGAGTTGCGAATGAGGTCGGCGACGCGGAACGCCAGGTCGATGGACTGTCGCGCGTTCAACCGCGGGTCGCACACCGTTTCGTATCGGGTGTCAAGGTCGCCCTGTGAGACACCTTCGACGCCGCCCAGGCACTCGGTCACGTTTTCGCCGGTGAGTTCGATGTGAATTCCCCCCGGCCAGGTGTTTTCGGCACGGTGTGCAGAGACGAAGCCGACGATTTCGCGGAGGATTTCATCGAAGTGTCGGGTCTTTCTGCCGTTGTCTGCGGTGAAGGTGTTGCCGTGCATGGGATCGCAAATCCAGACCACGGGATGTCCGGCGTCGCGCACGGCACGCAACAGCGGTCGGAGTGACGCTTCGACCTTGTCGGCACCCATTCGTGAAATCAGGGTGAGTCGTCCCGGAACGCGATTCGGGTTCAAGGTCTCGCACAGCGACAACACGTAGTCGGCCGTGGTGGTCGGCCCGATCTTCACACCAATGGGGTTGCCCACACCTCTGAGAAATTCCATGTGCGCACCATCGAGTTGACGGGTACGCTCACCGATCCACAACATGTGCGCCGAGCAGTCGTACCACTGGCCGGTGAGGGAGTCCTGGCGAGTGAGCGCCTCTTCGTAGCCGAGGATCAACGCTTCGTGCGAGGTGTACACGTCCACTTCGTGCAGTGCGCTGTGGCTCTCTGTGTCGACGCCACAGGCGCGCATGAACGCAAGTGCCCGTTCGATCTCCGCCGCCATCTGCTCGTATCGCTGACCCTCCGCGCTGGTGGCGACGAATTCCTGGTTCCACGCATGTACTCGATTGAGGTCGGCGAAACCACCCTTCGTGAAGGCGCGCAAGAGGTTGAGCGTGCTGGCGGACTGGTGGTAGGCCTGCACCAAGCGCTGCGGATCCGGGGTGCGTGCTTCGTCGTGTGGAGCGGGATCATTCACCATGTGACCGCGAAACGACGGCACTTCTCGTGAACCAATCTTCTCGGTGTTGCTCGAGCGTGGCTTGGCAAATTGGCCGGCGATTCGGCCCACTTTCACGACAGGAACGCCCATGGAGTAGGTGAGCACCACGGCCATTTGCAGTATCACGCGAAGTTTTTCGCGAATGTTCACCGCGGTGAACTCCTCGAAACTTTCCGCGCAATCGCCGGCTTGCAACAAGAAGGCATTGCCATTGGCAACTTGGCCGAGTGTGGACATGAGGGTGCGCGCTTCGCCGGCGAACACCAACGGGGGATACGACTCGATCTGCTTCAATGCACGGTCAAGCGCGGCAGAGTCGGGCCATTCGGGCTGTTGGGCAGCAGGTAGCGACTGCCATGTGGTTTTCGTCCAATTCTTTGGCATGCCGACCTCGCCTTTCAGGCTACGGACGCGCAACAGCGCTCGAGAGTGGACTAGACCGTGAGGTAGTCGGGGGCGTCTTCTTGCAACGACTCCACCGCACGGCTCACCAGACGACGAGCAGCTTCGGCAGTGACGCCGAGTTCCTCGCCGACTTCGCGGAAGCTCTTGCGCTCACCACCAAAGAGACCAAAGCGGGCCTCTACGGCGTAGCGAGCCCGTGGGTCCAAGGTGTCGAGCAACTTGTTCAACATGTCGTCCGATGCGCGCGACATCACGGCTTCTTCTGGGCTCATGTCGTGGTTGGGCACCAAGTCACCGAGCGTGGCGTCGCCGTCGTCACCGATGGGCTTGTCGAGCGACACCGGCGTGGTGAGTCGGTGGAGCTCTGCGTTCTCTGCCGACAGGCCGTCGGCATCGCCGGAACCCTGGCGCAAGGCTGCACGCAAGTTGGCCGAACGATCGCCGGGAATTCGGATGAGGCTTGCCTTCTGATCGAGTGCTCGGCCGATGGCCTGGCGAATCCAGAACGTGGCATAGGTGGAGAATTTGAAGCCACGTCGCCAGTCGAACTTGTCGACGGCGTGCTCCAAGCCAAGGTTGCCTTCCTGAATGAGGTCGAGCAGGTCCATGCCCTGTGGCAATGGGTAGCGGCGTGCAATCGACACGACGAGTCGGAGGTTGGCGCGAATGAAGCGATCCTTGGCGCGCTTGGCGTCACGCAGGTCCTTGCGCAGGGCGGCCGAACGTTGACCCTTCTTCATCTTGGCTTCGGCCACGCGACCGGCTTCGATTGCTTTCGAGAGAGTGCGCTCATCCTCGGCGTTGAGCAAAGGAACCTTGCCGATGTCATTGAGGTACAGACCGATGGAGTCAGACATAGTTGGCGCTTTCTGTGGGGGTGACGACACACGTCACCCATGAGGGGTTTCGGGTGG
>JAFMJP010000084.1 GCA_017853375.1 Actinomycetota bacterium | reverse complement strand
GGGTAACCCGTGCCAGATGCGTGCTCCTTCTTGTGTAAGTACGACGACATCAAGTGCATGTTGTAACGATGATGGGGTTTTATACATGGATGGTCTCCTGTCGGTGTTGTTGCATATAGGTGTTGGTGTCGATGACGTCGCCGAAGTTGGGAATTTCCGCGTGCCATCCGAGACGTTGTTCGATGGCTGCTCGTAGTGCGACTGCTGCATCAACTTCGCCGTGGTTCACGTAGGTGCGTACCGGCGGCTGTGGCGCACCCCGTAGCCAGTCGAGGATTTCGTTCATGTCGGCGTGAGCCGACAGTGAGGTCATGTGTTCCACGTGAGCGCGTATGGGAACGTCGACTCCGTAGATTCGCACGTGCGACGCGCCGGACACGATGGCATCGCCTCTGGTACCTCTGGCTTGATAGCCAACGAACAGCACCGTGTTGCGTGGGTTGGGGGCCAATTGTGCAAGATGTCGCAGCACTCGCCCACCTGTTGCCATGCCGCTGGCAGAGATGACGATTTTTGGTTCTTCATCCTGGGTAAGTGCCTTTGATGCCTTGACCGTTTGCACATAGTTGACCTGTTCGGAAAGTCGTCGTGTTTCGCTGGTGGTGAGGCGGTGCTCGTTGGAGTATTGAAGAAACAGTTCGGTGGCATCGGTGGCCATGGGACTGTTCACGTACACCGGCACATCGGGAATCTCACCGTCGGCGCGTAGGTCGGCCAACAGCGCGAGAATCTCCTGCGCTCGCCCCACTGCAAACGAAGGAATCAACAGGGTTCCTCCCCGCTCGAGGGTGTCGTTGGCGATGTGCCGGAGTGTCTCTCGGGGATCGTCGTCGGGATGGAGTCGATTTCCGTAGGTGGACTCCACCACCAATACATCGGTGGCATGCAACGCCACGGGCGAACGCATCACCTGACCGGTGGGTCGTCCGATGTCACCGCTGAACGTGGCTCGCACGTCCCCGTTGGTGATTCGCACCGACGCTGCACCAATGATGTGGCCGGCACGGAAGAATTCCATTTGCACGTCTGCATGTGCTTTGGCGACATGAAGGAATGGCACTGGCCGCAAGAGTTCGATCGCTTCGTATGCATCGGCCGCGGTGAAGAGCGGCTCGGCGGGATGATGTCGCGACGTGCGGTGCTTGTTTGCGTAGGCGGCTTCTTCCTCCTCGAGGTGTGCGGAGTCCAGCAACAGCAATCTGCACACGTCGGCGGTTCCCGGCGTACACCACACGGGCCCACGAAAGCCGTCACGCACCAACACCGGCAGGTAACCGGAGTGGTCGATGTGTGCATGAGTGAGGATGACTGCATCCAACGAGGACGGCTCCACCGGAAATGGCTCCCAGTTGCGCTCGCGAATCTCGCGATCGCCTTGGAACAGTCCGCAGTCGACCAGTATTCGAGCGTGGCGAGTTTCCACCAATGTGCGTGAGCCGGTGACGGTGCCATTGGCACCCCAGAACTCAAATCGCATCAGCTCGCCGAGAGATTGGGCGGGCCGTTGCAGTCACGATGGCGAGGGGGATGCCGACGATTGCTGCGGAAATCGTCGACCACCAGCCTGACTGCAACGAACCCATCTCGACCACCTAGTCCGCTGCTGCTTGGGTGGTCGAAACTTTGCGCCGACCGCTCGGCGCTGGTGCATATGCCGAAAGCGAGAATGGCGATCGATGTGCCCTACTCGTAGAGCTGAGCTTGCCGAGACGCACCAAGCGCGATTCCACTTCGCCAACGATGTGGCGTGCATGCACCACTTCGCCAACGATGTGGCGTGCGTGCACCACGCCGATGTCATTGTCGAAGTGCACGAGGTATTCGGTGCAGGAATCGTCCGGCGAGCCTGGGCTCTGGCGAACTTCGCACACTCGCCCAACGTGAGCTGCCCGCCCGACATGACCTGCCCGCCCGACATGAGCTGCCCGCCCAGCGTGACTGGTGCGATATGCCACCACATCGCCAATTCGGTAGTGGCGATCACGCGAGCGCTGCACCACCAGTACGTCGCCGGCAAAAATGCCCGGACGCATGGCGTCGCCCTGTGCCACCACGACGGTGCGACGGAACATGTCTATATCTCCGGCACTCGCTGAGGCACGCGCTGAGGCGCAACAAGGGTCGCACTGCGACGCGTCAAACGCCAGAGCACCACACCGGAGCAGGCGATCATTACTCCCACCACCAGCACGATGAGTGGGGCTCGGTCGTCGCCCGGGAAAAAATGTGCAATGCCCCACGGCACGAACACCGACACTCCAATCAAGCCCACTACCGACATGAGCAAGTGTCGTGTCGAGGTTCCACCTGCAATCAAAAGAACGGCGAGAATCACGCCATACACCACGGCGAAGTCCTGCGATTCCACTCCGGTAACTGCAGCGCCCACCAAGGTTGCGACTGCGCCGATGGTGGTGACCACTCCTCCACTCACCGCAACGTCACGTATGCCGGCCAACACCAGCAGGATGCCAACGATGCTGATCACCAGTCCGGTATTGACACCCGCATTGTTTGCAAAATGCGCAATCGTCGGCGGCACGCTCTGTACCAAGCCGGTGATTCCCACCACGGTGAAGGCCACGCGCAGTGCCGCTTCGTTTGGCCCGATGAACATAAAACCGAGAAGTATCAGCGACGCAGCCGATGCAACGGCAACCAGCAACGCAGGACCGGTCCATTCGTCGGCGGCAAACAGTGCACCGACGATGACGGCAACTCCGCCAAGCGCACCAGTTACCCAGTTGCCCGCTTCCTCGAACATCAGCGCCACCCACAGGAACAGCGCACCTACGATCCACACCGCAGAACCAGCGGCGCCAGAACCCCAAATTTCGTACGCAACGGCACCAAACGCAACGGCAGTAGCCGTCAACCCGGTGATGTGCTGGATGATGCCGTCCTTCCACCACCAGAAGGCACCACTTGCCAGCACGACCGCCACGGCAATGACGAGTACTTGTCGCGGTGGTTCGCCCGCAGAAAACCACTCGTCACCTGCAACTGCGGCAAGTACGCCGAGTGATGCAGTGGATCCGAGCCACAGAAACTGTCGGAGCCGAATCATTTGCGGTTGACGATCGTCGCTCAACACCAGCCCACCAAACCCGAGCACGGCTGCGGTAAGGCCGGACAATGCCAACCGAGTCATCAAGTTGAAGTCCGACCATGAACGCACCGCGATGAGCACGAGCCCCACGACGCCGAGCATCCCACCCACGTACGCGAGGCCCTCGGCCACCGCCGCAACGCGGCGGGGTCGAGGAGCCACAGCTTGCCAACTCATCCGCGCGTCAGCCAATTGAGGCACAACGCGTTGCGGTGGTGTTGTTCAACTTGTCGAACAACGTCTTGTAAGCAATTCGAGCCTCGCGTGAGGTGGGAATCGCGGTTCGCAACGCCAAGTCCAACCAGGCATCCACCGTGCGGCAGGTGCCGTCGAAGTACACCGACTGGTCACCGAAAGCTCCGGTGCGTGCGTTCATGGCCGTTCCCAGCGCTTGTGCCAAGAACATGGTGATGCATTCGCCGCTACACGATGCCTTGACGAAGTAGTTGCGAACGCTCGCCTCGTTGGTGATGGGGATCGCAGCAAGCGCCGGATACTGCACTCGTAGCGCCGAGAAGGCGGCTACTACTTGTGGTGAACCCGCCTTGTTGCCCCAATAGCCAATGGTCAGGCCGGGAACGGCAGGACATCCCGACACCGTGACGGTGTCGTCGATTCCCAACGATGCTTCGGTGATGCCATCGAACAGCTCCGCCGTGTTGACACGCTGGTCCGGACAGATGGTTGGCAGCCACTCCACCGTGTAGCGCAACGAGAGCGGTCCGGTTGACGCGTCGGTTTGACGATCACCATCCACGATGTATGCGGTTGCGTGAATGACGTCGTCCAATATCAATGCATCTGGCAAGCCCCACGGCAGAATCACGAAAGCACTGTTGGTGCCGGCCGAAGTGGTGACCACACCCGTGACGGTGATATTCACACCGTCAAGCCCCGACGCCGATGTCACGGTCGGTTCGTTGGTGATGATGCACTGGTAGAAGTACGAGTCGTCGCCGGGCGTTGCGTCTTCCGACACGTTGCACACGCCACCTGGCACGGTGATGACGATGTCATCAATCGTTGCATTCGTAACGTCGACCGTGCCGTTGATGATCATCGAGCCATCGACGATTCGCCAGTTGCCCGGCACCGCGGGTTCGATGCGAGTGGCGTCAACGGAATAGTTGAGCACGTAGGGATCGGTACCACTGGCGAGGAGTCCGGCTGGATCCACCGACTTGACGATGTCCCAGTCGTACACCAAGTCGTACACCATGTTGTAGTCGGCTTGCGACGCGATGGAGATGGTTGGTGGCTCATCGTTGCCTTCGGCTGCACACGCATGCGACAAGTTGTGCGGCGTGGTGAGGTACGTTTCGGTTGCGGTTTCACCGTCGTCACGCGTGACGTCGTATTCCAGCCACGCTTGCTCGATGGTGCGACCGGGTTCGGTGTACGCCCAGAACAAATTTGGTCCGGCGTTGCCTTGGTCGTAGTCGTCGGTGCCGGTGTAGCGCTCCAAGCCACCATCCACCCACTTGATGATCACAGCGGCGATGTTCGCCGTAAGGGTGTAGGAGACGGCATCGGGACCCGTGCCAACGGCGATCTTCTCCTTCGGTACCACAAAGTGCCACAGGTCTTGGTCTTGCGCCAAGAACACCTCGGTGTTGCAGTCCTCCGATGAGCTTGCATCGTCGGCACTCATTCCGGCGGCGTTGGGCACCACCTTGTTGACGTCATAGATCGGCTCTGCACTACTCGACGAGGCCACAATGAATGCACCGATTGCGATGACTGCTGCGAGCACCACTCCGAGCGACCATCGCCGACGTGGGGTTTTCTCGAATTCACGTTCATTGGAATTGTCCGACATTGCATTGGAGTTATCCGACATTGCAGGGGGTTCCTTTCACTTTGTGCGGTTTCGGGGCTATCTCACTGGCTATTTCAACGCGTCAGCAGACATAAGCAGCGATGCGCCGTTGCCATTGCGATTGAGACGCTCCATGTGCAGGGCCAATTGCGTGCGATTCTCCAAATGGAACCGTTGCAACAGTCGCGACATTCGGTTGCGCACGGTCTGCAACGACAGATACACCTCGCCGGCAATTTGACGATCGGTGTAGCCACGAGTGAGCAGGTCGAGCATCTTGCGGTCGGTGGCATCCACCTTCGCGAGCGCCGAGTGCCCGAGTTCTTCCAATCGACGTTTGGCGTTTCGCACCGCGATTGGGTTGATGGTGTTCACATTTGCGGCTACATCGAGCACTGCCTGGTGGAGGTCTTTCACCGGACGTTTCTTGCTCACGATCGCACTGGCGCCAAGTTCGTAACTATTTACGAGTGCGGCATCGTCTTCGTCGTCAACGAGTGTGACGACTTTGCCGTTGCGATGTGCCGCTTTGGCGCTACGAGCAACTTCCAGGCCCTCGCCTGACGGATGCGCAACGTCGATCACCATGACTTCCGGCTTGTGCTGCTGCACTGCTTGTACGAATGCATGCCCGTTGTTTTCGGCAACGAGCACCGTTACGTCCTTCATTGGAGCCATCGCTTTCACGAGTGCCTCCCGCATCATTTCTTGTTGTTCACACACTGCAATTGAAACCATGACGATCACTTCTCCCTTTGTTGTTTTTCTGAACTCGGGGAACGATATGAAGTGCAAAATTGTTTGCGACGTGTTTTCATCTTTTGGGTACGAACGTCAGTACCAACCGTGCCGCTGTGTACCTTCGTTCAGCTCGCCGAACTTTCGTTCT
>JAFMJP010000014.1 GCA_017853375.1 Actinomycetota bacterium | reverse complement strand
GCGCTCCGGTGAGGTCCTTGGTACCCCGTAGGGGTTCCATCATTGGAACTCGGCGAAGAGGGTCCTTGCCCACGTCGAACACGATGGAGTCCCAGTTCGCCGCCACGATGTCTGGAGCAAATCGTGACAGGCAGGTTCCGCGAAAATACGCGCGTGTCGAATCAGGAGGTGTGTCGACTGCCCGTTCCACCGAGGAAGATTCCACCAACGTGCGCAAACCGCAGCGCAATGCCAGGGACCTGTCGCTACGAAGATCCGAGTACTGGAAATCGATGAGTTTGAGTCGCGCGTCCGTCGGGGCCAACGAGTGGCGTTGCGCATATCCATCGACCAGACGTTTCTTTGCCACCCAATCGACGACGTCGGCCACGCTGGATGGATCCGTCTGAAGGCCCGTCAGCACGTTCTCCCATTCCTCGAGCACGCGTTTGCCGTCATCCACCGTGACGCACTCGAGGCCGAAACGATCAGCCCACGCCCTTGCTCGCTCCAGGAGTTGCCACTGGATGTCGAGTGCCGTCATGCGCTTGCCGTTTGCCATGGCGACGGTGGCTCGCAGGCTCGGATCATTGCTCACCTGACGAATCGCAGTAACCGGATGTGCGAGGACCAAATCATCCCCGATCGTGTCGTCTTCGATCATGGAGAGAACGATCGCTGTGGTTCCCACCTTCAGGAACGTGGCAACTTCGCTCATGTTGGCATCACCGACGATGACGTGCAGGCGACGGTATTTGGTGGGATCGCAATGCGGCTCGTCGCGCGTGTTGACGATGGGACGTTTGAGAGTGGTTTCCAATCCGACTTCCTCTTCGAAGAAGTCCGCTCGCTGACTGAGTTGATACGTGACGTCACCCGGAACGGAGCCGGGCGATTCGCAGCCGACCTTTCCCGCTCCGGCGAACACCTGTCGCGTGACAAAATGCGGAGTGATCTGGGAGACCAATCGTCCGAATGGCACCGCTCGGTCGACGAGAAAGTTTTCGTGACAGCCGTAACTGTTGCCCTTTCCATCGCTGTTGTTCTTGTAGACGACGATTTCGCCACCGTCGGGCAGCATCGTCTTGGCGCGTGCCATGCTGCGCCGCATGATTTCCTCGGCTGCCCGGTCGTAAAGGACCACCTCGCTCGTGGTTCGACACTCGGGGGTCGAGCATTCTGGATGCGCATGGTCGACGTAGTAGCGGGCACCATTGGTGAGGACGGTGTTGACCAGATGGGTCTCCACCTCGGGCGCGAGTATTTCTCCCAACAGCAAACCCCGAGCATCGTTCCCGGGTTGTTCGTCGAAGAAGTCCCAGGCAGTTCGCGATTCGGTCCGACCGAGGAATGCGTTGATCAGCATCGAGCTGGCGGTGACCGCATTCAGATCGGCGTCGCGCACGACGATGCCGTACTCGGTTTCGATGCCGCACACCTTGGGGATTGCCACGGCTACAGGTATTGACCGGTCGCCGTGCGTTCGATGGCTTTGCCGCCGACTCCCCCGTCCTCGTGTGTCAGCGTGCGAATGAAGATGATCCGCTCACCCTTGCGACCGGAAACCTTCGCCCAGTCGTCTGGATTGGTGGTGTTGGGCAAATCCTCGTGTTCCCGGAATTCTTGTCGTATGGACGACGTCAAGTCGTCGAGCACGACACCTCGTTCGCCGTCTGCGAGCACACGTTTGATCGCCAATTTCTTCGCGCGTCGAACGATGTTCTCGATCATTGCGCCAGATGCAAAATCGCGGAAGTAGAGAATCTCGCGATCCCCGTTTTGGTAGGTGACTTCCAGGAATCTGTTCGAGTCGTCCTTCATGTACATCTGCGACACCGTGATGTCGATCATCTTCGATACTGCGCTGCCGACGTCGCCATAGCGGGCAACTTCGCTCGCGGCGATGGGCACCTCGGTGGTGAGGTAGCGGGCAAAAATCTGACGGGCCGCCGACTCATCCGGACGATCGATTCTGATCTTCACATCCAACCGACCCGGGCGAAGAATCGCGGGGTCGATCAGATCCTCTCGGTTCGTCGCACCGATCACGATCACGTTGCGCAAACCCTCGACGCCGTCGATTTCCGCGAGCAACTGGGGCACGATGGTGCTTTCCATGTCCGAGGAGATTCCCGTACCGCGTGTTCGGAACATGGAATCCATCTCGTCGAAAAAAACGATCACCGGCCAGCCCTCTTCGCTCTTTTCGCGGGCGCGTTGGAAAACCATCCGGATTTGTCGCTCCGTTTCACCCACGTACTTGTTGAGCAACTCCGGACCCTTGATATTGATGAAATAACTCCGTCCTTTGTCGGCGCCAATCCGGCCGGCGACCTTCTTGGCGAGCGAATTGGCCACCGCCTTGGCGATGAGCGTCTTGCCGCAGCCCGGCGGTCCGTACAGCAGGATGCCCTTGGGTGCGGGGAGCTGATGCTCGGCAAACAGGTCGCCGTGCAGGAACGGCAGTTCGACCGCATCGGCTATCGCCTCGATCTGTGCGTCCAATCCACCGATGTCGTCATAGGAAATGTCGGGGACTTCTTCCAGCAGGAGATGTTCCACCTCGGGCTGGGCCAGGCGCTCCAACAACAAGCCGCTTCGAATCTCCAATCGCAGGAGATCGCCGGCACGTAGGTGCGTGCCACGCAATGCATCGGCGAGTTCGCACACTCGATCGTCGTCACCCCGACCCGTGACGATTGCGCGAGTGCCGTCATCCAGCACTTCCTTCAGTGTCACCACTTCGCCGGTGATTTCAGCGTCACGGGTCATCACCACGTTGAGGCTCTCATTCAGTACCACTTCGCTGCCCCGATACAACGTCGTCGTATCGATATCGGGGTGCACCGACACCCGCATCTTTCGGGAATTGGTCAGTATGTCGACGGTGCCGTCCTCGTTGGTGCCGAGGATGACGCCGTACGCCGAAGGCGGTTGGGTGAGCTTCTCCACCTCCTCGCGGAGCGACGCCACGTGATCGCGAGCTTCACGCAGGGCGTAGGAGAGCTTCTCGTTTTGGGCCTTGGCTGTGGCAAGTTGGCCTTTGGTATCGAGCAGACGATCCTCAAGTGCACGAAGTCGTGCGACTGTGTCATCAGCCATGCCCTGAACCTAGTGGGCAGCCGTGTATCGTGAAAACCCATGAAGGTATGGATCGACCAAGATCTCTGCACGGGTGACGGCTTGTGTGAAGAGATCGCTCCTGAGGTGTTCGCCCTGCTCGACGACGGTCTGGCCTACGTCAAAGAAGGCGACAAGATTTTCGCCACAGCCAAAGGCAACCCACAGGGTGCCGAGGGCGTGGCCACGTTCGCAGACAAGCACCTCGATGCGGTGATCGAATCCGCCGAAGAGTGCCCCGGCGAGTGCATCTTCATCGAGCCTTAGTCTCGGTTTCCGAGCGGCGTATCGCTCGGTGTCAGTAGTCGTCCAGTCGTCAGAAATCCGGTGTGCGCCACCATGCGGTGGTCAGGTCGAACCGATTCGCCTTCGATGTGCCATGTGCGATGCAGTACCTCGAGAGTTCTCATCGCAACCCACTGACCACGATGTCGCGACAGGGCCTCTCGAACCTTTACCGCTTGGGTGATGCTCGGTGTGTAGGCAACCACCACCCCGCCGGAATGCATGACACCGGCGAGATGTGGAATGACCTGCCAGGGCTCGGGGAGATCCAGCACGGCACGGTCGAATCTTCCGGTGGTCGGAATGTCGATACCGAGATAAGAGTCGCGAATGAGAACATCGAACCGTGTTGCTGCCTCGTCGCCGAGGAATGATGCCACGTTCTTCTTGGCGCGCTGGGCAAAGTCTTCCCGCAATTCATAACCGATGATTCGTGCACCCGCGCGCAACATGGTCATTGAAAGTGCTCCGGAACCGACTCCCGACTCGAACACCGAGTGCCCCGGACCAATGTCCGCGAGCATCACGATCGGTGCCAAATCCTTCGGATAAATCACCTGTGCGCCACGCGGCATCTCCAACACGAAATCCTCGAGTGTCGGACGTAGCACGACGTATCGCGCTCCCTTCGTCGACTCCACCGTGACGCCATCCTGCGCTCCGATCACGGCAGAGTGCGGAACGAAACCGGCATGACTATGGAACTCGCCGGATGTCTCCAACGTGACGAGGTATCGACGCTCCTTGACGTCGACGAAGAGCACGCGGTCACCCGCGGAGAACGGTTGCGACATTGCCTACACCTTCACCACGTGCGTCGGTTTCGCACGGTGAGAGTTTCGTCGTTGTGCAAGCGTACGGTCGTGCGGTCCACGTGCATTCGACGTCGTCGCCACCAGCGAAACAGCATGAGCCCGATACCCGCGATCGGATACCGCTTCACTCCTCGGGCGATCACAGCCGAGCCGATGAATCGACCTGCCAGACGTGGTACGCGTCGAGGAGCCGACATCGACTAGCGGCGAATCTCTATCACGCCACGACGACGGCGCCCACCACGGCGGCCCAGAAGGTATGCGAGCAACAATCCCGCTGCAACTCCTGCAAGACCCAGCATGGTGATGGAAGCCTTCTTGGTTTCGGTCACTTCCGTGACGTCGTCTTGCAGCGCCTTGAAGCGTTGCTCCAAATCCTCCCGGGTGATCTTCGAACGTTCGCTCATCGGGCGCCCCGATTCAACTCGAAGACTCCCACTCGCGACCATGCCACTGCCGAAAGGATCACGCCTACCGACAATGTGACGAGGTACGGCACGAACGACAAACCGTCGGCCTGCTCGGGAAACCACACGGTGAGCAGGAGATCCTGCGACAGCCGTAGAACCCCGATCAGCGCAATGATGATGCCGATCGACAAGAAGAAGGCAGCCATGACACCGAAGGCCAGCCAACGACCAGCCCCTTTCAGGGGGCCAACGGTCTCTTGTTTGGCGTAGTCGCGAACCAATTCATAGGTCTCGACGGGGTCGAATTGCATACCTTCTGTCTATCGGCGCAAACCTCGGTACGAATGCGTTCGGTGTCTAGGAACGCGGCAGCAAGTCTTCGGTCAGTGGCTTGTCGTTGAAGGCGCTGAGTGCATTCATGAGCGACTTCCATTGAGGTTGATACGTCGATTGATTGGACACACCCGGGCCGTTCAACATCAATGAAAAGGTGATCGCTCCATCGGGCACTTGGTAGAAGCCACTCAACACCTTTGAGGACCTCAAGGTGCCCGTCTTGGCACGCACACGGCGAACGGCGGGTGCGGTGGTCAGTTGTCCGCGCAGAGTTCCGGTGCTGCCGGCAACGGCCAGACCGTTGGCGAGCGGGCTCTCTGGTCCGTAGGAATCGAGCAGATTCACCAGGAGCGAACATGTCAGACGATTCGTGCTGTCAAGACCCGAGCCGTCGACCAGAACCACACCGTCGGTGGAAAGTGCACGGGCGTTGAGCACCGATGCAACGGCTTGCAAACCGGCAACCCTCGTCGGAGTTTGACGACTGACCAAGCCGATTTCTTTGAGCAACAGCTCGGCAGCATTGTTGTCGCTGTTCGCAAGCACGTCGGAAAGCAGTTCGCTCAGCGGAGCCGAAGTCAACTCTGCGAGTTTCGTTCCGCCGCTTGGTGCCGTTCCACTACGTGGCGCTGCGATCACGGTGATGCCACGGGCTTGCAGCAAGCGTGTGAACGCCGTGGCAGCACCAACGGCTGGCTGTGCAGGCTTGAATGGATCGCCAAGCAGCGATCCGTCATCCACCATCAATGCACTCAGTGGACCCGCCTCGATTGCACGTATCCCATCACCCCATGTCGGCACGTATCGTTCGTCGTCGTATCTCGATTCATCGCCGACAACGGAGCCGGTCACCTTGGTGATTCCGCTGTCGCGCAGTGCATCGGCCAACTCATCGAGAAAGGTCGGAGAAGTCGTGGGATACGGCTGCGTAGCCGGGTATGCGCGGGTGCTCAGTACGGGATCTCCCCCTCCAACCAGCCACAGGTTGCCGATGATGCTCCCACCAACTCTGTTGCCGATGAGCGACGTGGTGAACCGATGATCCGCTCCGAGAACGTCCAGAGCGGCCGCAGCAACGAGAAGCTTCATATTGGAGGCTGGAATCAACGGACGCGATGCTCGTGTGGCGGCGACCTCTCGAGCCTCGGCCTTGACCATGACGCATGAATCTGGCGGCAGTGACTTTGAAAACGACGCCAGCTGCGTTCGAAGATTTGCCACTCGCGCCTCGATTGCAGCGGTTCTCGCCACTCGCCGAACGGAGAACACCGGTTCGTTTGGCGCTGCGTTGATGCTCGTCGCAACGGTGAGTGGAGCGGCAGCGCCAGCAGCCGACTTTGTCACTTGCCATGCGGAGAACAACGGCACGAACAGGACTGCGCCGGCGACGATGATGCTGATCGCAGCCCGCTGTGGATCCACCGTGACCACGTGACGATCGAACCGTGCTGCCCGTCGTCGCGCGACATGCAGCAACTCCTGCAACTTCATGCAGCAAATCCCCGGTGGCGGGCGTACCGATACGCGTGTGCCAGTGCACGCACCGCCCGTGGGCCACTTGCAAAACACATGCCGCCGAGCGTTCGCACGGTACGCGGTCCGGCATTGTCCCTGTCGGCGATGGCAAGTTCGGTGGCGACCAGAATCGGCTTGTCGAATTGCTTCATCAGTTCGTGTGCACGAGTGGCGAATCGTTCGTCCTGTCGTTCGTGGTACTCGACGATCCGTGCAAGTCCATGGTCCGGGTAGTACCGACCCTCGCGCATGAGCCGAGCTTGGTTTGCCTGGATTCCGATGCCCAGATAGACGACTGCGTCGACCGTTTCGCACGAAGCCAACGCTTCGAGGACGGATGGAATGGTGTCGCGAGTTTCGCCACCCGCACAATCAACGGGATTGTTGCGCGACCAACGTGCGGGGAGCAGTTCATCGAGCCGGCGCATCACTTCTGACGGCAGATCTGCCAACTTGAGAATTCCGTCGTTGCTCAACGCATCGGAAGTCACCACTCCCCATCCGCCAGCCGTCGTGAGGATTGCAACTCGATTCCCGCGTGGAAGCGGTGACGTGGCAAAGAGAGCGGCCGCGTCGAATGCTTCGTCGACGTCTCGTGCCCGAACGACTCCCAGTTGGCGGCACAAGCCGTCGAACACGTCGTCGTCGGATGCCAGAGCCCCGGTGTGGCTGGACGCTGCGCGCGCACCCTCCGCCGAAGCGCCACCTTTCATGAGAACGACGGGCTTGCGGGCAACCGACAATTCGAGTGCCCTTCGCAAACGTGGACCATCGGTGATCCCTTCCACGTAGCTGAGCACCGTGGAAGTTGCAGAGTCGCGTGACATCCACTCGACGTAGTCGGCAACGTCGACGGCAGCTGCATTACCAGCCGAGACGGCGCGCGCAATGCCGACCCCCGTCGCACGGGAAAGATTCATGAAACTCGAAACGAAGTTGCCGCTTTGGCTGGCGATGGAAATGGAACCTGCCGGCGGATACGGCGCAACGATTTGCGCACAGAGGTTGCTCGGTGTGCTCACGACGCCCTGTCCGTTCGGTCCGGCCAACAACACGTTGGAATCCTTTGCGACACGAACGAGGCGATCCTGGGCGGACTCCTCCGCAGCGATCGTTTCACCCGCCTCGTCGTATCCGGCCGAAGTGACGAACGCAGCACGAATACCGATCGAAGCGCATTCCATCAACAGTTCTTCGTTCGCAGATGCAGGTGTGCACAAAAATGCGAGATCGTAGGTGTCGTTCGGCAAATCCGTGAGTGAAGCGACCGTTTGAATGTCGAGAACGGATTCCTTCGATCGATTCGTTGCGGCGATGTTGCCGCGGTAGCCACCTGCAAGCAGGTTGTGAAGGGACACGAATCCGAACTTGCCCGGGTGCGTCGAGGCACCCACCACCACGACGCCACGGGGAGTGAACAAGGCTTCAAAACCTGCGTCGTCGTGTCTCGGTACCACGACGGCGGTTGCCTCAGGAATCGCATCACCCAGCTCGACGAGGGCGTCCACCGCAATTGGTTCTCCGAGTGCCGTCACGATGACCGGGTTGATGTCGATCGAGAACACATCGGACCGGTGAAGCGCCAGTTGAGTAACGGCGTCAACCAAGTTCCACAAGGCATCCCGATCGACTGCTTGCGCGCCACGAAATGCCCCGTAAAGCGACGACGTGCGCAAGGAATCGAGCATGTCATCCAGATCGTTTCGAGTCAGCGGAGCCACTCGCATCTGCACGTCTTCGAGTGCCTCGGCACTCACTCCCCCGGCCCCGACAACGACCACGGGACCGAACTGTGGATCGCGTACCAATCCAACGAGGAGTTCACGTGCTCCCTTCACCTGTTCAGCCACGAGTACGGCCACATCCCCGTCGTCTTCACGTCGCAGATCCATCAATTCCCGTGCCGCATCGTGTGCAGCCTCGATGTCGTCGATTCCCAGACGTACCAAACCACGTTCGCTCTTGTGCGCGATCCGCTCACCAACCAACTTGATGACGACCGGGAAACCAATCTCTTGGGCTGCCCTACCTGCAGCCTTGACATCTCCGACCACGTGCTCGACGGCAAATCGTGCACCGTACTTCGTCAGGAGCGCCTTGGAGTCGTGTTCACTGAGAGTGCGACGGCCAATCACGACTCACAACGGTAGTGTTCGACCGGCATGCACATTGTCGCTGCGCTGTTCGTCGATAACTTCGCGATGCGTCAAGTGGAAGGACCTTCCACACGATTGGACCTCACCGGTGTGTATTTCTCCCAGGTGGCACCCGGTCCGTTGCCTTGCACGGTGTCGCCACATTTGGTGGTGCTCATCTACTGTCCGACGGGTGAACCGGGTGACGGGGTGCTGCAGGTGGTGTTTCAGGAGCCGGGCATCGATCCCGACCACACACCACCCATGGCGCAGAACGTGAGCCCGTTCCGAGTGGACAGCGGCAAGTTCACCTATCGTCTGGTTCGCGCCGAGCTTCCGGTTTCGCAATTCGGACAGGTCATTGCACATTGTCGCATCGGACTGGGTCCGTGGATGGCGGTTCCACTGACGATCCTGGCGCCCGTCTCCTGAGTCGGAGGTCGTGCCGCCCGCCCTACACGGACGCCGACTATCGTCGCACCCGTGGCGAATCGTTTGTCTTCGGAGCACGACCGCCTCGCAGTCGCAATGGTTCGCGGTTTGGCGATGGATGCTCCGCTCGCAGCCAAGAGCGGTCACCAAGGTACGGCGATGGCGCTCGCGCCACTGGCACACGTGTTGTACAGCCGAATCATGCGGCACGATCCGGCAAATCCAACGTGGAACAACAGGGATCGATTCATCCTCTCCAACGGGCATGCTTCGATACTCCAATATGCGATGTTGTATCTCAACGGCTACGGACTCGAACTCGATGATCTCCGTGCGTTTCGACAATGGGGTTCACTGACACCAGGACATCCAGAGCACGGGCACACCGCCGGTATCGAAGTCACCACTGGTCCGCTGGGTCAAGGCTTCGCAAATGCCGTCGGAATGGCAATGGCGGAACGACATTTGCGTGCACGATTCGGCGAAGAACTCCACGGCCATTACACGTACGTCATCGCTGGTGACGGCTGTTTCATGGAGGGCATCAGCCACGAAGCGGCATCGCTGGCTGGACATCAACGGTTGGATCGTCTCGTGTGCATTTTCGACGACAACAAGATCACCATCGACGGCTCGACCTCGCTGACATGCAGCGACGACGTAGTGCAGCGATTCCGCGCGTACGGATGGAATGTCGTCAATCTCGGGGAGGTGGCCGAAGATCTCGACGCCCTCGAATCGGCGCTGAATGCAGCTCGACTCCATACGGGTTCACCGACACTTCTCGTACTGCGAACGCACATCGGCACACCATCGCCCGATTTCACGGACAAACACGAAGCTCATGGAAATCCCTTCGGTGCTGCCCACGTCACCGCCACAAAGAAGGTGATGAACATTCCGGATGAACCGTTTTGGGTCGACGCCGAGGTCGTCTCCTCCTTGCGTGCCCATGCGCGCCAACGTGGCGCCGAATTCGGCGCGGCACACGCTGCCGCCTCCAAACAGGCGAGTTCGCAATGGCACGAAATGTGGTCGCCTGCTCCCAGCGTCAACTGGACATCCGTTGCCCCGTCATTCGACCCGTCGAGCAGTGTCGCAACTCGTGTCGCGGTGCAAAAGGCCATCGATGCGTCGAAGGATGATGTTCCCGGGTTGATCGTTGGAAGCGCCGATCTCACGGGCAACACGGGTGCAAAACTGTCCGGTGAGTCGGCTCTCTCGGCAGACCACCCGGAGGGTCGCCAGGTGTACTACGGCATCCGCGAACATGCCATGGGTGCAATGGCCGTCGGCATGGCCCTGCATGGCGGTGTGTTGCCTGCGGTGGGAACCTTCTTCGTCTTCGCCGATTACATGCGACCGGCTTTGCGACTCGCGGCCCTGTCGCGCGCGAAAGCGATCTTCATCTTCTCGCATGACTCCGTAGGAGTCGGCGAGGATGGCCCGACTCATCAGCCCGTGGAACAACTCGCTTCCTTGCGCGTCATTCCCGGCTTGCGGGTGGTCCGTCCTGCCGATGCCAGTGAAACTGCGCAGGCATGGCGGCAAGCCTGCGACCACTCCGGACCGACTGCGTTGATTTTGTCTCGCCAGAACACCCCCATCGTGACGAACGGCAATGCAGTGGACCGAGGAGCAGCGATCGTACGTGATACCGACGGCCCACCACGCCTCATCATCGTGGCCACAGGTACCGAAGTTGCGGTCGCCGTCGACGCTGCCGCGCAGTTGGCGACGAACGGAATGATGGCTCGCGTCGTATCGATGCCGTGTCCGGAGTTGTTCGCGGTCCAAGATCCCACGTATCGATCGCACGTACTTCCAATCGGCGTGCCAGTCCTCTCGGTGGAAGCAGGCAGCACCTACGGTTGGAGCGCCTTTGCCGACGACTCGATCGGAATCGATCGGTTCGGTGCTTCTGCCCCGGGCAACGTGGCGATGCAGCGTCTCGGCATCTCCGTGGACAACGTGGTTGCCCGAGCGCGCGATCTCGTCGACACGCTCGGGGCCTGACGGTGAATCCCCTACGTCGGCTGCATTCCGAGTTCGGACAAAGTCCCTGGCTCGACAATCTCCGACGGGGTTGGATCACCGGCGGACAACTGGCGCAACTGCGTGATCGCGGGGTTCGTGGCCTCACCAGTAATCCCACCATCTTCCAGAAGGCGATCCAGGGTTCATCGGATTACGACGCACAATTCGAACGTTTGACTCGCGAGAGCGTCGGCCCGATCGATGCCTACTGGGAGATGGTGCTGCGCGACATCGATGCCGCACTCGACGTGTTTGCGCCGGTGTACGAGGAATCCAACGGCGCCGATGGATTCGTGAGCGTGGAAGTCGATCCCGGACTTGCCCATGACGCAACTGGCACGCTGCATGCAGCACGACAGCTCCACGAACGTATCGGTCGTCTCAATGTGATGATAAAGATCCCTGCCACCAAAGAGGGTTTGCCGGCCATTCGAACCATGATCGCCGAGGGTCGGAGTGTCAACGTGACGCTCATCTTCAGTCTCGAGCGCTACGAAGAAGTGATCGATGCGTACCTCGCCGGGCTGGAGGACCGGTTGTCTGGAGGGACTCGCGACCTTTCGCCCATCGCCAGTGTGGGGAGCTTTTTCATTTCACGAGTCGACAGCGAAGTCGATCGCCGTCTGGAAACGATCGGTGGAACGGCGTCATCATTGTGCGGCAAGGCAGCGGTGGCCCAGGGGCAAATCGCGTACTCCATGTTCAGAGAGAAGTTTTCCGGCGCTCGATGGGAGGCGCTCGCACGTCACGGCGCAAGGGTGCAACGACCACTGTGGGCCTCGACTTCCACCAAGAATCCGGCATATCGTGACACGCTTTATGTCGAGGAATTGATCGGTCCCGACACCGTCAACACGCTGCCCGACACGACGTTGGAAGCCTTCGATGACCATGGTCGTCTGGCCCGCACCGTTGACGCTGATATCGCATCCGCGAAACGTACATGGAGCAGCATTGCCGATGCCGGAGTCGACCTTCCTGCAGTCGCAGCGCAGTTGGAGCGCGAGGGTGTCGCGTCGTTTCAGAAGAGCTTCGACGAACTGCTCGCTGCCCTCACGGCGAAGTCGGCCGAATTGCGCTCGTAGCGCTACTCGCTGCGCTCGTCTTGCTCCATTCGCTCCAACAAGAAAATCGCCTTCTCCACCGCTCTGCGCGCCTGGGTAATGGTCCGTTCCGTGTCGGGACGACGCGTTTCTCCCGAACGTGAGGCGTCACTCAGGATTCGAATCGCACGATCCGACAAGTCGTCCGATGCCGACCGGAGCCGTTCAATGATGTCGTCCAGGTCCGACATCGCAAAACTCAGCCCTTCTTGTTGGCGCGTCGTCGATCCTCGAGGTTCAACCAACGCTTGCGGATGCGAATCGACTTCGGCGTCACTTCCACGAGTTCGTCGTCGCCGATCCACTCGATGGCGGTTTCCAAGGTATGGATCACCGGCGCTGCGAGCTTGACACCGTCGTCGTGGCTGTGTGTACGGATGTTGTTCTTCTCTTTGGCGCGAACGGCGTTGACCACCATCTCTTCCCCACGCGAACACTCACCGACGACCATGCCTTCGTACACCTCGTCGCCAGGTTCGACGAACAACGTTCCTCGCATCTGGAGGTTGTCGAGCGCATAGGCCGTAACCGGCCCGATTCGATCGGCAATCATGGCACCGCCCAATCGGTGCGGAACTTCGCCTGCCCAAGGCTCGAAACCTGCGAAACTCTGGTGAATGAGTGCCGTTCCACGGGTGACGGTGAGCAACAACGAACGGAAACCGATGAGTCCGCGCGATGGTGCCGAGAAGTGCATGATGGTTCGCCCTGCATCGCCAGGCCGCATGTCGACGATGCGCCCACGACGTGGCGCAATGGCCTGAGTGACCGCACCGACGAACTCGTCCGGAACGTCGATCGTTCCCCTTTCGTAGGGTTCGTGCTTCTTGCCGTCGATGTCCTTGGTGATCACCTCGGGGCGGCTTACTTGCATCTCGTAACCCTCGCGACGCATGTTCTCGATCAACACCGCCAACTGCAACTCGCCTCGACCGGCAACTTCGATGACCTCTGGTGAATCGGTCGGGAACAGTTTGATGGAAACGTTGCCGAGTATCTCCTTCTGCAAGCGATCCTGCAGATGGCGACTCGTGACATAGGTGCCCTCGCGTCCCGAGAACGGGGACGAATTCACGGCGAAACTCATTCGCAACACGGGTTCGTCCACTTCCAATCGCGGCAACGGAACCGGCGTCTCCACGTTTGCCAAGGTGTCGCCCACCTCCACCTCGTCGATGCCGGCCACGATGAACAAATCACCGGCGACGATCGATTCCACTTCCTTGCGGGCGATTCCCGTGAACTGGGACAGGTTCGAGATGCGCCGCTTCAACACCGGCTGTGAATCACCTTCAGGCTTTCCGAGCAACGCAACGAAGTCACCCTTACGGAGAGTTCCGGCATGCACGCGACCTATCGCCAGTCGACCGAGGTAGTCGCTCGCGTCGAGATTGGTGACGAGGGCTTGGAGCGGTGCGCTTGCGTCACCTTGGGGGGCGGGAATGGTGTCGAGAATTGCATCGAGTAGCGGCACCAGATCGGCGTCGGCACCCGGCATTCCCACGCCCTTCATCGATCTGCCTTCGCGAGCGACCGCCGACACCACCGGGAAATTCAGGTGGTGATCGTGGTGCGCCAAATCCAGGAACAGATGCTCGACGTCCAAGAGCACCTCTTCCGGACGAGCATCACTGCGATCCACCTTGTTGATCACCAGCACCACCGGCAAGTCCTGGTTCAGTGCTTTGGAGAGGACATAACGAGTTTGTGGCAGTGGACCTTCCGCGGCATCCACCAGCAAGAGAACTCCATCCACGAGCGCCAAGGCACGTTCGACTTCTCCTCCGAAGTCGGCGTGGCCTGGTGTGTCGACGAGATTGATCTTGACGCCGCGCCACTCCACTGCCGCAGCCTTCGCCAAGATGGTGATTCCACGTTCGCGTTCCTGGTCGTTGTTGTCCATGACGCGCTCGACCACCGCCTGATGGGCGGCAAAGGTTCCCGTCTGGCGCAGCAATTCATCGACCAACGTGGTCTTGCCATGGTCAACGTGCGCGACGATCGCGACGTTGCGAATCGACTGGTTCAGGAGTGTGACCCCTCGTCGTTGTCGGCGATCTCGCCATCGTCATCGAACACCACGCCGTAGCGCTCCGCAATTTCGGCAAACTCGTCCTCTTCGCTCTTCGTGGACTTCTGCGCGGACAACCCGAGGTCTTCCGCGGTGGGACCAGACTGCTTCAGACGACGCGCTTCTTCGAACCGACGATGACGTCCCTTTTTCACACTGGGCTCCGTTTGTACTAGCGGAGCCACGAGGGCCATCCGCCTAGGCGATGGACATTGACCTTGAGTTTACTGCGCATCGGCATCTTTGGCAGGGATGAGCCTGAGTCGACCGTCACCATCAAACGACAGTCCGGACTCCCCCTTCAAGAGACGTTCGATATCGCGACCCACCAAATCTCTTCGCCATCCATGCGCGAGCCGAGATTCGCCTCCTGCCAACAACGCAACGATGTCGCGATTCGTGGCAACCAGGGTTGGGTCGATTTCAGCGGTACGAGCCAACTCGCCAATCCATGCGGTAACCAGGGTGACGGCCGGGCGTAGACGCTTCTCCAGCGGGTCGTGGGCCTGGGTGTCGAGTTCCACCACACGCTCACGGCCCTCCTTCACTGCGGCGAGAATTTCGCGTGCGATGGATCCACTGAGGTAGCGCTCATCGACGCCTCGAGCATGAGCGAGATCCTCGGTGGATCGCGGGGCAGCTTGGGCGATACCAAGGAGCGCCATGTCACTCATCACTCGTCGAAGCGGAATGTTGGTGGCCATCGCCCGACGTTCGCGCCATGCTGCAAGAGCTTGTGCGACTCCCCGTGCCTCGCCTTTCAGCGCACGGGCATCCTTGATGCGCAACCATGCATCTGCCGGATTGCTTTCGCCCCACGGGCGTACGCGGAGTTCTTCGCACGCTTCGTTCACCCATGTCGTGCGGCCGAGCTGATCGACGCGGCCACTGATCCGCTCGAAGAGCTGTTCGAGGTATGCGACATCGCTGCGAGCGTAAGAACACTGACTTTCCGTCAATGGGCGACGCAGCCAATCGGTCATTCGATCGCCCTTGGACAGCGTCACCTTCAATTGTGATTGTGCGAGTGCAGCGAGGGACGGCGTGGAGTAACCGATGAATCCTGCCGCGAGTTGTGTGTCGAAGAGTCGGGACGGGACTTCACCGACCGCATAGCGGAGCACCTCCAGATCTTGCTGAGAGGCGTGCAATACCGCGAGACCCGAACCGCGCAACAGATCGGCCAAACCGCGAGGGTCGACCGCCAGTGGATCGATGAGCACATTGGTTTTTCCCCACTGCAATTGCACGAGAGCGAGGCGGGGAAAATACGTTCGTTCCCGGTGAAACTCGGTATCGAGTGCGTACAAGGGTGCCGACATGGCATCGTTCACCACATCCCGAAGCGCTGCATCGTCTGCAACGAAATGTTCGGAGACTGTCACTGTTACGGAAGATCGCCGATATTCAGGGGGTTCCCCAGCGCAGCGAAACCCATCGTTCCCCCGGCCACGTTCACCACGTTGGATACACCGGCATCGGTGAGAAACTCACAGGCACGTCCGCTTCGTCCACCGCTCTGGCACACCACGTACACCGGAACGGCCTTGCGGAAAGCCTCGATGTTGTCGGGCACGGTGCCCAGCGGAATCAGGACGGCGCCTGGCACATGGCCTTCGCGGTACTCGTCGGGCTCACGCACGTCGATGACCGTGCCGCCACGCTCGATGACCTGCATCAATTCGGATGCTGATATCTCTCTCATAAGGTCGGCGCAAGAGCCTACACACCACCGGCGTGCATATAGGTGATGTTTCGCAGTGTCGCAACGTCGTTGACGTTCGCGCACTCCGTTTGGCTGCACGGCACGTCGGTCACGCGCAGCGCCTCTGCTACGCGATGAACTGCGCGCTCACCCGCAAGATACGAAGCACGCACGTGCCCGATGACCTCCGTGCGCAACGCCATGATCGACCAATGTCTACCTTGATGTTCTGCGACGGCTATGTCGCTCTCCTCGAGCGATGCAATGAGACGTCGGATCGTGTCGGTGGTAACGAGCGGTACGTCGCAACCGAGCACTACCGCAGCGTCGAGTCTCGTCGCGTGTGCATGGGTGAGCGCAGCCAACACTCCCAACAACGAACTTCGCTCGGGACCCTCCAACTCCACGATGTCATCCGGGACGTGCTCGAACACCGGCGGCAATCCGACACGGGCCGTTCCACCCACGTAGACCAGCGCACGGAGATCGGCGGCGATCAGCGTGTCGCAGACGGCTCCCAGCATGTTGCGGTCGCCGAGTCGAGCCAGCGACTTGTCGGAGCCGAACCTGGAGCTGGCACCTCCGACCAACACCGCTCCAAGGACGTTCAAGGGCGTCCGCGAGGATCCAACTGGATCAAAAACTGTTCACATCGAACCGCCTCGGCTTCTTCCCCGATGATGCGGGAGTTCACTGCCAATCCTTCCAGGCACTCCAGAAAACCGCGATTCGATTCGTGCTGCCACCGGACGAATCCGGAACCTCGCCACCCGCTGCCACGCAATTGATCGAGTCCGCGGTGGTATCCGATACGAAACGGCATGTACGCCTCGATGCCAGGAGTACTTGCGCGTCCAAGTGCAGCCCACGCCTGCAAACATGTGGGGTATCTGGCAGCGAGCGCTGCCAACGTCGATCGACGGTCGTCGGGGCTCTCCTGTGCCGCTTGGGCCAGTGCATGACGAATCGCCACGTCAATCGGTGGAAGAACGGTTTCTGGCGGACCACTGCGGGACATATTGATTGGTTGGTCGCTCATATGCGCAGTCTATGAAGGTGCTGCTGGCAGACTCGGTACGTCATGGATCTCTCGTCATTCAATGCCCAGTCCGCACGAGACGCCTCGTTGATCGCCATGGTGGTCGGCGTGCTCGGAGTGCTGCTCGTACTGAAATTCGTCTCTTCGGTGGTATCGAAACTGCTGCTGTCCGCAATCTTTGCCGGCGTCATCTGGATGGGATTTTCTCAACGCGATGATCTGAGTGCGTGCATCGGTGAGATTCAGGCGCGGGTCGAACGGGGTGATTCGAGCGATATCACGTGTAGTTTCTTGGGTCGTGACGTCACGGTCGAAGTCCCGTTCCAGCAAGGTGGCTGAACCTCGCAAGCGGGCCGCAGCGCGCACGGGCGTCAGGTCGAATGCGCAAGTCGAGACGCAACTCGTCGACCTCTGCTCGTTCCTCGATCAGTCGCCGACTGCCTACCACGTCGTCGCCACCTCCGTTCGCCGTTTGCTCGATGCGGGATTCGTCTGGTTCGACGAAAAGAGTGAGCTACCGGATTTTTCGGGCCGCGTCGTCAAGGGATTCTTCGTACGTGACGGAGCGCTCATCGCCTTCGTTACTTCCGCTCGCGCCAACGACCGTTTCCGCATAGTCGGTGCGCATACCGATTCTCCCGGATTGCACCTGAAGACCCGTCCGGAGGGTGCCTCGTGCAACTTCGGCACCCTCGAGGTGGAGGTATACGGCTCGCCTCTTCTCAATTCGTGGTTGGATCGGGATCTTGATCTGGCGGGCTACGTGGTTCGAAAGGACGGTTCGAAGCGAGTGTTTCGCACCGCCGAACCGGTGGCGCGTCTCGCACAACTCGCCATTCACCTCGATCGCGGCGTCAATGACAACGGTCTCGTTCTCGACAAACATGCCCACCTGCGTCCGGTGTGGCTCACAGGCAAGACGAGTCTCACCGTGCAGGAAGTGGTGGCGAATCTGACGGATTCTCCCCTGCGCACGGTGGCGGCAATCCATGCACAGTTGGTGGATCACACGCCCGCCCAGGTACTCGGTGCGGATCGGTCCTTGTTGGCTTCCGGCCGACTCGACAATCAACTGTCGTGTTGGGCCGCAATCGACGCAATTCAGCGGGTGTCCGCACACACCGGCATTGCAGTCGCGGCCCTCTTCGACCACGAGGAAGTCGGTAGCGAGAGCACCACTGGTGCCGCCGGCCCGTTGCTCGAGCATTCATTGGAACGTATTGCCCACGCCCTAGGAAAATCACGCGGCGAGTACCTTGCGATGCTTCCGGCTTCTGCCTGCCTGTCGTGCGACAACGCCCACGCGGTTCATCCGAATTACCCCGAACGGCATGATCACAAGCACGCGCCGTTCGTCAACCAGGGAGTCGCGCTCAAATCAAATTCGAATCAGCGCTACGCAACGTCGGCATCCTCGAGCGTTGCTTTCCTGGAAGCATGCGATGCGGCTCGTGTATCGCATCAAGTTTTCGTCTCGCGGAACAACATGCCCTGTGGTTCCACCATCGGTCCGATTACTGCAACTCGCCTCGGAATCGACACCGTTGACGTCGGGGTACCGCAACTCTCGATGCACTCTGCACGCGAAGTTTGCGGTGTGTCCGACGCGTTGGATCTCCCGAAGATCGTTTCCGCTTTTCTCGGCGCCTAGACGCCGACGGGCTTACGCGGGCAGCTCGTCGCCGGCACGCTTCCGAGCGTCGTCAAACACCTCTTGTAACCGTGCCGTGAGCTCGGCGGTGATCTCTGCCATGCGTTGGCGATCGACGCGTCCGGAACCACCATGCTCGACGACGATCGCCCGACCGATGGTGAGGTGGCACTTGTTCGGCCAAATCATCTTCGATCCCTTGCGCATGACGCGCTCCGATCCGCCAATTCCCACCGGAATGATCGGGACTCCCCGTTTGAGTGCCACGTACGCAGGTCCGTCGAACAGAGGGTGAATGGTGGCGCCGTGTTGGCGCGTACCTTCCGGAAACATGACCAAGGGTTCGCCCCCGTCGAGCACGCTGACACAGCGCTTGAGCGCCTCCAAGTCGGCTGTCCCGCGCGTCACCGGAAACCCGCCCAACAGTGTGAACACCCTTCCAATGGCCGCGTTCTTCCACAGGGAGTCCTTGCCCATGAATCGCACACGACGCCGAGTGAGAAACGCCGACAACGGCGTGTCGATGTTCGATCGATGCACTGGCGCGATGATGTAGGCGCCAGTTTTTGGCAGGTGTTCCCGACCGCTCACGCTGTAGCGGAACCACAACTTGCACAGCACCGCCAGGAGATCGCGCACCAACACGTACGCAAACCGATGTATCCACCGCTGTCCCGCCAATTTGGTGCTGTATTGCGTCATGACTCTTCGGTCTTTTCGTTGAGGAGTTCACGTATGTGTTCGACGACCGCTCCGATGGAGCGCTCGCTGGTGTCCACCACCACTGCATCGGGCATCTGCCGCAATGGACTGTCGTCGCGAGTGGAGTCCCGCTCATCGCGCTCTGCGATTGCACGTGCGATTTCGTTCACATCACCCCCGTGTTGTGCGACACGACGCTGCGCCCGGACCATCGGAGAAGCCACGAGGTACACCTTCAAGGTGGCATCCGGAAACACCACGGATCCGATATCGCGACCTTCGACGACTCCCCCGCCGTGGCTGACGATCCATTCCCGTTGACGCTCGCGGAGTTCACTGCGCACGGCAGAGTTGGCAGCCACATGACTCACTGCGGCATCAACGGCAGGTGTTCGGATTGCCGTAGTGGCATCGACGCCATTGACATGCAGTGAAGTTGCAGACTGTTCGAATTTCACCTCGCGAGCAACCCGTGCGACTGCATCCACGTCCGTTGCTTCCAAGCCTCGACGCAGCACTTCGTAGGTGACACCCCTGTACATGGCGCCGGTGTCGAGGTACTCGATGTTCAGGGCCGTGGCCAACGCTTTGGCGATCGTGGACTTTCCAGCCCCCGCCGGACCGTCGATGGCAACGACGAGTGGAGCCATCACCAGCTGGTGTCGAGTGGACGACCCTCGTCGTAGCCGGATGCGCTCTGCAATCCCACCACTGCCCGATCGTGGAGTTCCTCGATGCTTCGAGCACCCGAATAGGTGCAGGACGACCGGACTCCGGCAACGATCTGGTCGATGATGTCCTCGACGCCGGGTCGCTGTGCATCGAGGTACATGCGAGACGTGCTGATGCCCTCCTCGAACAATTCCTTGCGTGCACGGTCGACTGCTGCCTCGCTCCGCGTGCGATTGCGTACTGCACGGTTCGACGCCATACCGAAACTCTCCTTGTAGAGCCTGCCCTGGGCGTCACGCACCGTATCGGCCGCCGATTCGTAGGTTCCGGCCAACAACGATCCAAACATCACGTTTCCGGCTCCCGCTGCCAAGCCGAGGGCGACATCACGCGGATATCGAACACCCCCATCGGCCCATACGTGCTTGCCCAGTGTTCGCGCCGCCTCAGCGCACTCGAGAACGGCGGAAAACTGCGGACGTCCAACACCCGTCATCATGCGAGTGGTGCACATGGCGCCGGGTCCCACGCCGACCTTCACGATGTCGGCACCCGCGTTGATGAGGTCACGCGTGCCCGCTGCCGTCACCACGTTGCCCGCAACGACGGGAGTCGAATTCACGTTGCTACGCACGTCGGCAACCACATCGAGCATCCGATCCTGATGTCCGTGTGCAGTGTCCACCACGATCACGTCGACACCCAGAGCGGTGAGTGCCTTGGCCCTGGCGGCTGGATCAGCATTCACACCGACTGCAACGGCAATGAGCAGCCGACCGTGTCGGTCGACCGCCGGTTGATAGATGGTGCTGCGAAGAGCCCCTTTCCTGGTGATGCAACCAAGGAGTCGTCCGTCCTTGTCGACCACGGGTGCAAAGCTCAGGCGCGCCTCCGAAAGCCGTTCGAACATGGTCTGGGCATCGAGCCCGTCGGGCAGAGTAAACACCTCGCGGCTCATCACATTGGCGATCTGCGTGAACCGATCGAAACCACCTGCATCGGTTTCGGTGAAGATTCCGATCGGCATGTTGTCGTCATCCACCACGATCAAGGCGCCGTGGGAACGTTTGTGAATCAAACTCAAGGCTTCACCAACCGTGTCGTGTCCGGACAGCGTGATGGGTGTGTCGTAGACGGTGTGGCGCGACTTGACGAACTGCACCACGGTCTCCACGACGTCCAGCGGGATGTCTTGAGGAAGCACCACCACGCCACCGCGACGTGCGACCGTTTCTGCCATGCGCCGACCTGCAATGGCGGTCATGTTGGAAACCACGATCGGAATGGTCGTACCGATGGAGTCAGGGGTACGCAAACTCACGTCCATGCGTGACGAGACCGACGACAAGCTCGGTACGAGAAAGACGTCGCTGTAGGTAAGGTCGTAGTTCGGCTGACCGTTCAGGAACTGCACGACGGACCTCCGAATCGGCTCACAAGCGACCACCCAAGGCTACTGTTAGCCGCCGTGACTCACGTGCGACCGGTGCTTCTCGTGCACGGCTGGGCAGGCTCCTTCGATCACACGTGGAGACGCTCCGGACTCGTCGACCTCATCCAGGAGTCCGGTCGATCGGTCATCGCCTACGACCTCCCCGGTCACGGGTCTGCAGCGAAGCCACACGATCCCGAGGAGTATCGGCAGCTTCCTCAACATCTCTTGACGCATCTCTCGGCCCACGCATCGCAATCCCCCGACGGTGCGATCGATGCGGTGGGTTTTTCGCTGGGGGCCATCACGCTGTTGCGTGCCTTGGTGATGTCCCCGAAGTCCTTTGGCACCGTCGTCCTTGCGGGAATCGGCGACGGCGTGTTCTTTCCGCATGATCCGTCGCGTTCCGAGAAGATCCTCGCCGGCTTGGAGGGCCGTGCCGAACCGGGTGACGTCACCGCTCGGATCTTCGGAAAGATCGGCAACGAAGCACACAACGATGCACGAGCGCTCGCTGCCGTACTGCGACGACCGCGAGAAGAACCGATCGAGGAAAGTGACCTCGCAGTTCTCGCCAATCCGGTGGTGGTGGCGCTCGGGGACAGGGACTTTTCCGCTCCAGCGACGAGGCTGGCAACGGCGTTTCCGAATGGGAGGCTGGTTTCCCTGAAGGGCATCGATCATTTTCGAACACCCGACAGCCTCGAATTCATCGATCTCGTCCTCTCCACGTTGCGTTGACCATGGCGCGAATCGTCTCGGGCACCGAAGGCATTCGGGAGACGGTTGCCGCACTTCGTCGGGGCGAAGTGGTGGGGTTGCCGACCGAGACGGTCTACGGGTTGGCGGCCGACATTCGAAACGAATCGGCGTTGAAGAAGATATTCGAAGTCAAAGGAAGACCGACCTCGCATCCGCTCATCGTGCACATTGCAGACCCGGAACAGCTTCGCGAACTCGCCATCAACGTCAGTGCCGCTTGTGAAGCACTGATTCGTCTGTGTTGGCCCGGACCATTGACGGTCATCGTGACTGCATCACCACGAGTCAGCCGAGCGATCACCGGTGGGCGTGACTCCGTCGCCGTGAGACTGCCCGCGCATCCACTCGCCCAGACGGTGATACGAGATCTCGGGAGCCCCGTCGCTGCACCGTCGGCAAACCGCTTCGGTCATGTCTCCCCCACGACTGCCCAGCATGTGGTCGAGGATCTCGGCAACGACATCGGGTTGGTACTCGATGGTGGCGCATGCGATGTTGGAGTGGAGTCCACCATCGTGGACTGCACACTCACTTCCCCCGAAATCCTGCGTCATGGCGCGATTACTCCAGAGGAAATCCGCCAGATCCTGGGCCCGCAAGGACCCGAGGTGGCTCTCACCACCAGCGGCCCGTCACGCGCTCCAGGAATGATGGAGCGCCATTACGCACCTCGGGCAAAATTGGTACTTCACGAGAATGACGAGCCATTGCCATCGGACGGAGCACCGATCATTCGATGCGACTCGAACTTGGTTGAAGTTGCTCGCGGTTTGTACGACCAACTGAGACATCTTGACGCACGTCACATCCCCGTGGCGCACGTCGTGTTACCGGCACCGTCCGGACTTGGCTATGCCATTCGGGACCGTCTCACGAAGGCAGCTGCAGGCTTGTAGCCTTTGCGTACCCAATAGGGACGGTCAGATACCGTCCCACCTCCTAGGGGGAGAAAAATGAAGAAAACCAACATGCGTCGTTTCGGCGCGCTGGTTGCAGCCGGAGCACTCGTGCTCGCGGCCTGCGGCGGCGATGACGAAGCGGCCGAGGAGGTCACTGAGGAGACTGAGGCACCAGCTTCAGACTGCGCAGTTACCACCCTCAACATCGGAACGATCCTTCCGGTGACTGGTTCACTCGCATTCCTTGGACCGCCAGAAGTGGCAGCCTCGGGTTTTGCAGTGGAAGACATCAATGCAGCCGGTGGCGTGCTCGGTAACCAGGTTGTCA
>JAFMJP010000013.1 GCA_017853375.1 Actinomycetota bacterium | reverse complement strand
GGTCGAGGTGGAGTCGTCGCATGATGGCAACCAGCAGGCAACATCCTCCCACGATTACCCCCGCACGCTCCAACGGAAGCCCCGGGTTGTGGATGCGATCCTCGAGTGCCTCGGTGGCCAACGTACGAAATACGTCCTCTGCTGCCGCACGAGTCAACACCATTTCGTGCAGTCGAGTGGCATCGAAGTGCAGCAAGCCCAACTCCACTGCGGCGATGGTCACGATGCTGCCTGCCACACCCACGACACGTGCAGTATCGCCGAGTGCGGGGCGTTCGATGACGGCGTTGTCCACGGCGTCACTCACGATGGAGATTGCATTGGCGAGTTCCTCGGCACGTGGTGGATCGCTATGCAACTCGGCTTCGGTGAGTGTGACCACTCCGTACGGAAGCGACACACTGTCACGCACCACTGCAGTGCCGTCGCGAGAGTCACCGATGGTCAGCTCGGTGGAAGCACCACCGATGTCCACCACCATGGTGACGCCGGTAGTCGGCGGCAGGCTGGCCACCGCGCCATGCCAGGCAAGGCGTGCTTCGTCGGCCGCCGACAACAGTCGCGGCATCACCCCTGCCACCTGCTCCACGCGTGCGAAGAACTCGGTGGTGTTCGCAGCCATGCGACAGGCTGCAGTGCCGGTGATCGCCAAGCGCGCGTCGTGCTGGCGCACGACGTTGACGTAGCGCGAGATCACCGCCAGGGTTCGTTCGATGGCGGCTGACGAGAGCGTTCCGGTTTTCCCCACACCCTCGCCGAGTGCGGTGACGTTCACTTCACGCACGAGTTCTTGCCCATCCGCGCCGACGATCAACAAGTTGGTCGAATTCGACCCGATGTCGATTGCGGCGAATGCTGCGGTGCTCATGCGTGCGCCGTTGCTTCGAGTTGTGTCGCCACCCAACGGCCTACCGGGTCGACGTTGCCCACCAGCCAACTGGCGTAGTGCGCATGCAGGCACTTGACTCCGCGACGCGTGCCGGCCACGCCACCGTACGGCTTCGGTCCGGTGTGGTGGGCGGGTATCTGAGCGTCGCGCTCTGCTGCGTACGCCTGATGAGCAGCGATGAGTTGGTCGGCATCCACCTGGGCTTCGGCGGTGTCTACGCCACCAGCGGCTTCGAGCCGTGACACTGCAGCAACATCCGCGGGGTCCACCAACCAGTAGCGCGTGGGCATCGGCGTGCCGTCGTGCAACAGCGGTGCATTGCGCACCACGCGCGGATCACCGTTGGCGTGGCGCAGCACCACGGTGAAGTCGCCCTGCGGACGACGACCCAAGAGCGTTGCGACCTGCTCGATGTCGAGCGCAGTCGCGGTTTCAGCGGAAGATGACAAGAACGGCCACCACTGCAACCACCACGATTGCAACAGGAATCAGTCGCTTGGCGATGGTGCCGCCTGCGGTATCGAGAAGGTCGAGTGGTGCAACTTCCTGCGTCTGTTCGATTTTTCGCACGTTCGGCGTCGTTGTCTGCGCTGCATCACCCACGGATGTTTGCTCCGCCGTTGCGCTCGATGTCGAAACTGCCGGTTGTGATGCGATCAGCGCATTGAGGTTGTCGACGAACTGCAACAACAGCTTGTCGCTCACGTCGGCCAACGCACCGCGACCGAATTGCGCCACCTTGCCGGAGATGTTGAGTTCGGTATCCACCGTGCATTTGGCACTGGATGCGCTCACGGGTTCGAGTCGTGCAGTGATGGTGGCAGAGGCATTGCCTTTGCCGGTGGTATCGCGACCTTCGGCCTTGAGCGATGCAAGAAAGTTGTCGTCGTCACGCGACACGAACGAAGCCTGGCCCTTGAATTGCGCCAGAATCGGCCCGACTTTCACCTTGACTTGTCCCCGATACACCTCTCCTTCCACTTCGGTAAGTTGCGCACCGGGCAGACAGGGTGCCAGACGTTCGAGGTCGGTGAGGATTCGCCAAGCGTCGGAAGCCGGCACGGGAACCGTGAATTCGTGGTGGAGATCCATTAGTGCTCACCTTGATTCGCCAGTCGTTGTTGCCACCGTGCCACATCGTCGGCGGTATCGATGTCGTCGGCGTTTCCCTCGCAGGCTACTTCTGCCACCAATTCGGGACGAACTCGTATGAGCGTTCGTGCTCCTTCGTCACCGTCGTGGGGGAGCTGATCCCACAACTCGGCGTGAATGCGCACGGGGTTGCGTCGCACACCGTGATACGTGGCAACGGCAATCGGCGCATCGGTGTCGGCAACCTGGCGCCACGCACTTGCAGGAACTCCGGGCTGATCGCCCAATCCCACGACGACTCCGGCGAGTCCACGTTGGCGAGCCACCACAAGTCCGCACTGCAGCGACGATGCCATGCCCGAGCGCCAGCGATCGTTGTGGGTCACCACCACGTCCGGATTCCCGGGCAAGGGTGTTGCGAGCACCTCCTCAAGCGACACCGCACCCGTCACCACGATGATGGGGGAGACACCGCTGGCTGCCACCGCCTCCAGCACATGACGCACGACGGGCTTTCCCGCGATCTCTACGAGCAGCTTGTGTGTGGTGCCAACAAAGCGACTTCCACCCCCTGCAGCAAGCACCAGAGCCCCGCAGGACGCCCGAAACGAGGCCTGTGGGGTCATCAGCGAACCTTCTCGGAAAGTGCCATCACGCCAGCCTCGCAGAAGGATTTGGGGCAATTCACAAAGCCACGAATTATTACAGTTTCGTTACAGCCAGGGGTAGGATGAAGGTACCCCATCCACCCAACCAGCGGCGCACCCCCTGCGTCGTCCGGAGGTCTCGATGTCCCCCAAAAACAACGCTCGTTTCGCTTTGTCGTTGTCAACCCTCAATTTGCGAACACCTGTTCGTTTCTTGGTTGCCGCGATGCTCGCAGCCGTCGTCATGCTGAGCGTCGGCTCACCGAACACCGCACATGCGGTTCCCGTTACCGAACGTGCTGCCAGTTGGATTGCCGCAACGTCGCGCGAAATTGCCTTGGAGCTTCGTCGTAGCCGCAACGTTCCCGAGGTTGAGCAGCAAGCGATTGCCGGTCGTCAAATTGACGAAGTGGCGAGCCTGGTTGCCTATCTGCTCGACGCTGACGCCGAGCAGCTTCGATCCGTGTGGACCGCCGCGTCACTGACGCGCAAGATTGCGCTGTTCAGTGCACTCAGCCAAGTGGGAGTTCCGTATCGCATCAACGCCGACGCGCCGTTCATTGCGCTCGACTGTTCGGCACTCACCAAGTTTGCATGGGCCCAGGCTGGAGTGCCGATCGATCGTGGTTCGCAGTATCAGTACGCGCGAGCCGAGCGTGTGTCGCGCGACAGTGTGCAAGTCGGCGACCTCGTGTGGTATCCAGGCCACATCATGTTTTCACTCGGTGTTCCTGAACTGATCGTTCACGCTCGTTCGGGAGAGCGATCGGTGGAAATTCATCGCATCGACTCCACTCGCTTGTCGTGGATGCGCTGGGTCAGTCCGATTCAGTAGTCGGTTGGCACCACTGAGTGGGTGTCAGTGAATCGCACCAGTGGTCGTCGACAACGACTGTGCAGCGCGTCCGGTTCGGCGCGCGATGATTTCACCGCAGATGGAAATCGCCGTTTCCTCGGGCGTTCGTGCACCAATGTCCAAACCAATCGGTGACATCACGCGAACGAGGTCGTCGGGGTGGAGCCCAACCTCAGCCAAACGTTCCATGCGCTTGGCATGCGTCTTGCGACTTCCCATCACGCCGATGTAACCCACCTTGGTGCGCAGTGCACCCTGGATTGCCGGGACGTCGAACTTGGGGTCGTGGGTGAGGATGCACACCGCGTCTCGATGGCCGAGTTGCTCGCCGTGTGTGGCAAACACTTCGTCCGGCCAGGCCACCATGATGTCGTCGGCCATGGGGAATCGTCGCGCCGTGGCAAACACCTTGCGCGCATCACACACGGTGACCCGATACCCCAACAGTTTGGCGGAGCGCGCGAGCGCACTGGTGAAATCCACCGCACCGAAAATCACCATGTGTGGTGGTGGTGCGAACGACTCGATGAACACCCGCACCGTGGGCGAGTCGGCGAGGTCTTCCGGCGTGGTTTGACCTCGCGGCCCGTAGTGGCGAGTGCTCGTTCGTCCTGCTTCCAGTTCGCCGAGGGTGTCGCGTGCCGCCACACGCGTGAGTTCATCGTCACCCAAACCGCCCAGCACGGGTTGGTTGGGCGACACCACCATGGTGGCACCGGCATTGGGGCCGTCGATCACCACGGCAAGTGCAGTGGGGGTGTGCGCACGCAGTCGACGCGCAAGTTCTTCGTAGAGAGAAATCATTGGTGCACCGCCGACGACGGCCCAGACGTCACCACGTGAGCTCCTGCAAGAAGAGATGAATCGTGCCGCCACACGTGAGCCCCACGGCGAACGCCTCGTCATCGGAGTATCCGAACGTCACGACTTTTGCACCGGCGGTCGTTCGCAACATGTCGAGCGCTTCGGCAACCACCGCACCTTCCACGCACCCGCCACTGACGGAGCCGACCACTTCGCCGTCTTCGTTCACGGCCATGGCAGCACCTGCATCGCGCGGACCAGATCCTTCGATACCCACCACGCGACCCAGCACGCAACGTTTGCCGGCTGCACGCCAGCGATCGAGGTCGTCGAGCAATTCACGCATTGCGACCAACCGTGAGTGGTGTGGGCACATCGTCGTGGATGACTGCAGCCAAACGTTCGAGCGCTTCCAGTGAGTGTCCTTCGACGAATGCATCCACGTGGGGCAGTGCGGCCGCCATGCCTCGGGCTAGTGGCGCATAACCGGGTGTCACCTTGAGCGGGTTCACCCACACCACGCGATGCGCCACTCGACCCAACCGTTGCATCTGCTCGCCGAGCACGTCGGGATTCCCGCGATCCCACCCGTCGGACAGCACCACCACGATGGCGCCCCGTGCCAAGCCACGAACACCCCAACGATCGTTGAACTCGCGCAAGCACTCGCCGATGCGTGTGCCGCCACTCCAGTCGGCCACCTGTCGGGAGGTTCGCGCCAACGCTTTGTCGGGGTCGCGATGGGAGAGTTCGCGGGTGATGCGAGTCAGTCGAGTGCCGAGTGTGAACGCTTCGACGCGTTGGCGTCCCACCATTGCTGCGTGCATGAAACGAAGGAATGCTCGTGCATACGGCTCCATCGATCCCGAAACGTCGAGCAACACCACCAAGCGTCGCATGCGCTCGCTCGGTGCACGCCACTGTCGTCGCACGGGCTCGCCGAGGTGGGCAAAGGACGATCGCACCGTGCGACGTACGTCCACCTGCACGCGTTGTGTTCGACTCGGCCGTAGTCGGAGCGAACGGCGGGGCGAACCAACGAACCGCAGCCGTTGCATCAGTCGTTGAGCCTCGGCCAACTCGCCGTCGGTGTACGTGGCGAAGTCCTTCTTGTTGAGCGTCTCCACCGCCGAGAATCGCAGCGAGATGGCGTCATCCGTGCGGTCGACCGATCCATCGGTGTGGGCGTCGTCGGCATCGGTCGCGAGCGACAACGTTTCCTCGGCAATGTGGTCGGGATGTTCACCGGCTGAAATGCGATCCCAGAACACTGCGAAGGCAACATTGAACGCTTCGCGATCTTCGGGACGTCGCACCATCGCAGTGTGTGCTGCCCAATACACACGGTTGCGGTCGGTGATGCCGACGGCATCGAGACACTGCACGAACGTCACCACGGAATCGAGCGGCACTCGGAGTCCGGCTCCGCGCAGGACGCGCCCGAAGGCAACGGCCATTCGTTCAGCGGTCATCCGTGGAGCGCACCACGCTCGAACGCATGCTTGATGAGGTCCGCAAAGCCGTGCTCGGTGACACGCTCGTGGTCTTCGCGGTACTTCAGCACCGTGCCCAGCGTGGATCGCACGACGGTTTCGTCGAGTTGCGTGACGCCAAGTGTGCCAAGGGCGGTGGCCCAGTCGATGGTTTCGGCCACACCCGGCGGCTTGTACAAATGCAGCGAGCGCAGTCGCTCGACGGCACCGGCGACTTGTCGTGCCAACCGTTCGTGAACTTGCGGCACGCGCAGGCGGACGATGTCTACTTCGCGCTCGAAGCCGGGGTGCTCCACCCAGTGGTACAAGCAACGACGCTTCAGTGCGTCGTGCACGTCGCGCGTGCGGTTGGAGGTCAAGACCACCAGTGGAATGTCGGTGGCACGAAACGTGCCAACTTCGGGCACGGTGATTTGGAAGTCCGACAACACTTCCAACAGATACGCCTCGAACTCGTCGTCGGCTCGGTCGATTTCGTCGATCAACAGCACCGGGGCAGTGCCGTTGCGTGGTTCGATGGCACGCAGCAACGCTCGCCGGATGAGAAAGCGTTCGTCGTACAGTTCGCTCTCCAGTTTTTCGGTTGCCTTGCCTGCTGCTTCACCGCTGGCCTCGGACGCGCGCAGGTGCAGCAATTGGCGCGAGTAGTCCCAGTCGTATACGGCTTGGCTCGCGTCGATGCCTTCGTAACACTGCAGGCGAATGAGTTCGCTGCCACGCACCGCCGCCAACACCTTTGCCAGCTCGGTTTTGCCGACGCCTGCTTCTCCTTCGAGGAGGAGTGGTCGTTTCAGTGACAGTGCCAAGAACACGGCGGTGGCCAGACCCTCGTCGGCGAGATAGCCCGCAGCCTGCAACGCGTCGCGAACGTGTTGGACGGAGCCAAGGGATGCGCGCGGTGCCGCCACGCCCTTGAGCCTAGGAAGACCGTCAGCCTGTGCTCTGACTGGCGCTCGGGTACGGTGAGTTCGCAATGGACCTTGGCATCAGCGGTCGTACCGCGGCAGTGGCAGCGGCAACGGCGGGGCTCGGGTTTGCGTCAGCCAAGGCACTGGTCGACGCTGGTGTGCGAGTGGCCATTTGTGGCCGCACTGCCGATCGTGTGAATGCAGCAGTGGCTGCACTCGGGGACAACGCCATTGGTGTGGAGTGCGATGTTTCCACTGCGGATGGTGCCACCATGTTCGTGGAGATGGCTCGCGACCGGCTGGGGCACATCGACGTGTTGGTTGCCAACGGTGGGGGACCAAAGCCCGGAAACTTCGCGTCGCTGAGCGTCGACGACTACCTGCCTGCACTGCAACAAAGTTTGTTGTCGGTGGTTGCCATGTGCGAAGCCTCCGTGCCTGCCATGCGCGAACGCAAGTGGGGAAGGGTCGTGGCAATCACATCGCTGTCCGCCCGTCAGCCAGTCGCCAATTTGATCCTGTCCAACACGGCACGCGCCGGCGTGACGGGATTCCTGAAAACGCTTGCTCGTGAAGTTGCCGGCGACGGAGTAACGGTCAACTCCGTACAACCCGGAATTCATGCAACTGATCGCATCACCCAGTTGTACGGCTCGACACCCGATGCGCAACAACTCGGTATACCCACCGGTGAGGTGGGCGACCCGGCCGACTTTGGTCGAGTAGTGGCATTTTTGTGCAGCGAGTCGGCGCGCTTCATCACCGGAACGCACCTGCCGGTGGACGGCGGTAGCTACGCCGGGTTGCAGTAGGCGGCTAGTTCGAAGCTTCTTCGAGTGCGCGACGGACCAACACCTTGGCCAGGTGCGTTCGGTATTCCACGCTGGCGTTGAGGTCACCTTGTGGTTCGGCGTCGTCGGCTGCGAGCGCAGCGGCATCGGCAATCGAAGCACCACCCGCCAGAGCACTGCTGACGGCCGACGCCAGCACGGGTGTGGACCCCATGTTCACGAGTGCCACACCACTGGCACCGTTGTTGCGCCAGGCAGCAACACCGACGATGGCCCAGTCCTGTGCGCGACGATTGAACTTCTGAAAACTCCATCCAGCACCGTTCATCTTCGGCACCTTGATTTCCACGAGCATTTCATCGGCAGCCAACGCACTTTCCAAGAAGCCCTTGTAGAAATCCTTCGCGGCGATTTCCCGTTTCCCTTTCGGACCCTGCACCACGTACGTGGCGCCGAGGGCAAGGGTGGTTGCCGGCAAGTCGCTGGCCGGATCGGCGTGCGCGATGGAGCCGCCGATGGTGCCGCGGTGTCGTACCTGTGCATCGCCGACGTGGCTGGCTGCATGTGCCAACAACGGCACGTGTTGTGTGAGCACAGGTGACTTCTCTACGTCCATGTGACGAGTGAGTGCACCGATGGCAATGTGATCGCCGGCATCCTTCACGTACGACAAGTCCTTCACACGACCGATGTCCACCAGCACCGAAGGCTGCGCCAGTCGCAACTTCATCAGCGGGATGAGGCTGTGGCCGCCGGCCAGGAACTTGGCTTCGTCGCCGTGCTGTGCGATGAGCGCGATTGCCTCTTCGGCGGAACCAGCTCGCTGGTAATCGAATACTGCGGGAATCATCGTGTGCCTCTACTTGTCCGTTATTTCTTTGCCGCTGCCAGGACCGACTTGACGATGTTGTGGTAACCCGTGCAGCGGCACAGGTTGCCTTCCAATCCGAGGCGGACTTCATCCTCCGTGGGTTTGGGGTTCTCGTTCAACAAACCAATCGCAGCCATCACCATGCCGGGTGTGCAAAAGCCGCATTGCAGACCGTGGTTGTCCATGAACGCCTTTTGCATCGGATGCATCTCACCGTTCTTGGAGAGACCTTCGATGGTGGTCACCGATCCACCGTCGGCTTGTGCAGCAAGGATGGTGCAGCTCTTCACGGCTTCGCCGTCCAAGTGCACGGTGCATGCGCCGCAACTCGAGGTGTCGCAGCCGATGTTGGTGCCCGTGAGGTGGGCGTGTTCGCGAATGTAATGAACGAGCAGCGTTCGAGGCTCCACTTCGTGGGAGTGCTCCGACCCGTTGATGGTGATGGAAACCTTCATGTGGGCAAACTGTAGTACCAATGGCCCCCGCGCGACGGGGCGATCGACGATCAGCCCTAGTTCGAGAGCTTGCGCAACTGCCGCAGGGCAAAGCCGAGGCTGAGCGCACCCATGACCACGACGGCGACCAGCCCGCCCCACACGGCGTTGAGCGACAAGTGGTCGACGTTGGATTCGTTCACCAGTCCCACCCGGGCGAGGCGCAAGATGTTGGTGGCGGGGTTGATTCGCGCCACCGTGTGCAGCCAGCCGTCCATGACGTTCAGCGGAACTTGTGCCGACGACAAGAACATCACGAGGAAAATCGACAACTGCATGATTGCCGCACCACGCATGTCCTTGAAGATGAATGCCAGCCCCAGCCCCCAGCCTGCGCCGATGGTGGACAAGCCGAGAGCAGCGACGTACAAACACAACACGCCGAGCACACCGCCGGAGAATCGCGCCCCGAGTGCGATGCCGATTGCAATGACCACGGTGGTCATCATCACCACTCGAGTGAGTGTGCCCATGAGCGGCCCGATCACCAACGAGACGCGAGAAGTGGGGGACATTCTCAGGCGATCGTAGAAACCGGTTTCAATGTCGCGAATCGTCGTGAAGCCAAGACCAACCCCGGCGAATGCCGCACCCATCATGATTCCCAGCGGCATGTACCAGTTGATGGATCGATCGGTCGGGAAGCCCGGAATCTTCGTTACCGCAAAGAACGTTCCGGCAAACACCACCATGTTGAAAATCGGCATTGCGAGCGCCGGGAAGAACGCCGAGGGCAGTCGGCGAATGTTGCGAATGCTGCGTGTGGCGAGGATGCCGACACTCCGACTGGTGCTCATCGTGCCGCCAATCGAACGGAGAGTTGTCGGAGCGCCAGCATGGTCGTGAGCACGGCGATGCCGACGGGAATGACCAACGTTTGGGTCATCGCCAACAACGACACACCGTCGATGGAGAGCGAGCGCTGGCCTTCCACCATGTACGAGATGGGGTTGAAGTCGGCGATGCGGCGGTACGCACCGCTCATGGTTTCGCGGGGGAAGAAAGCACTCGAGAGAAACAACAGGATGAACAGCACCGGGAACGTTCCCTGGACTGCTTCAGCCGAGCCGGTCTTCAGCGCCACCACCGACATGAGGGCCCCGACTGCAAACGCGGTCACAAAACCTGCCACCACGATCGATACGTAGCCCAACACACCCGCTTGCACGGTCACGCCAAAGGGCAGCAGCGCGAGCAGAAAAATGAGCGCTTGCATTCCGCCGAACAGCGAACTGCCGGCCAAGCGTCCGAACAGGATGGATGTGCGCGACGTTGGTGCTGCGAGCAGGCGATCGAAGAATCCATCCTGGATGTCGGTGGCAAGTGCTGCAGCACCGGTCACCGAACCGAACAACACGCCTTGGGTGACGGTACCTGCCAGTGTGAACTGCAAGTAGGAATCCACCTTGGGGAAACCGGGCAGGCTGATGGCTCGGCTGAACGACGACGAACCGAGTGCAGCAAAGAACAGCGGGAAAATCAGTGACGGCCCCACCAGTGCGGGTTGCCGAAAGATCGCCAACGTCGAGCGGCGGGAGAGTGCGACGAACTGTCGCGCCACGTCAACGGGTTTGCGGCGCATTGTCGGCTCCTTCGAGGCGATACCCCGTCGCCTCGGCAAATACGTCGTCGAGGCTTGGCTGATTGAGCTCCAAGTGTTCCACCACGATCGTTGCTTCGTCGAGGGCGCGAACGACTTCGGCAACCCGTTCCGTGCCACCGCGTAAGCCCACACCGAGTGTTCCCTCCGCGGTTGGTCGCATGTCGCCGAATCGCGCGAGAACCGCCTTTGCGGCGTCGGTATGTTCGCGCGACACGTTGATGAGCAGTGTCGGATCGCCGACGGTTCGCTTGAGTTCGCTGGGCTTGCCTTCGCGAACGATCTTGCCGTGATCGATGATGGCGATGCGATCGGCCAACTGATCTGCTTCCTCCAGATACTGCGTGGTCAGCATCACCGTGGTGCCTTCACGGTTGAGGCGACGCACTTCCTCCCACAACGTGAGGCGACTCATCGGGTCGAGTCCAGTGGTTGGTTCATCCAAGAACAACACGGCCGGTTGGTGAATCAGCGACAGCGCCAGGTCGAGACGGCGACGCATTCCGCCCGAATACGTGGATACTCGACGATCGGCTGCAGCAGTCAGGCCGACACGCTCCAACAGCTCGTTGGCGCGTTGCTTCATTTTGTTTGCAGCGATGCCGTAGAGCACCGCTTGCAGCTCGAGGAGCTCGAAGCCGGTCATGAGCGGGTCGATTGCGGCATCTTGCAGAGCCACGCCGATATTGCGTCGTACCTCGTCGGCTTGTTTCACCACGTCGTAACCGGCAACGCGTGCCGTGCCGCTGGTGGGGCGCAACAAGGTGGTGAGCATGCGCACCGCGGTGCTCTTGCCGGCGCCATTGGGGCCGAGAAATCCGAAGATTTCACCCTGGTTGACGGTCAAGTTGATGCCGTCAACGGCCTTGACGTCGCCGAAGTGACGAGCGAGTTGTTCTGCAATGATCGGGGCGTTGTTCACCCCAACAGTCTTGCTGACTCCTGCATCAATCGCTGCTATTGGAGTACGTACTCGGCGTTATTGATTGATGGCTCGCCACACACGCTCGGGAGTGGTGGGCATATCGATGTGACGAACGCCCAGATGGCTCACCGCATCGACCACTGCCGACTGCACGGCGGGTGTGGATCCGATGGTGCCGGATTCGCCCACGCCCTTGGCGCCGAGCGGATTGCGCGGTGTCGGTGTTTCCATCGATACCAACTCGATTCGTGGAACTTCCACCGCCGAGATGAACGCATACTCCGCGAGGTTTCCGGTTTTCGGGTTGCCGTCTTCGTCGTACACGAATTCTTCGAGCAGTGCTTGGGCCGAACCTTGGGCAATTCCACCGTGAATTTGTCCTTCGAGCAGGAGAGGATTCAACACGGTGCCGGCATCGTCGCAGGCAACCTGCTTGAGGTGCGTCACTTTTCCGGTTTCGGTGTCCACCTCCACCACGGCGACGTGTGCGCCGAACGGGAACGTGGCACCGCCCGAAGTAAAGCGCTCGGCGATGGCGAGGCCACCCTCAGTTGCGCGACGCGCCGAAAGCTCGCCCCAGGTCACTGCAACGGCAGGTGTACCTGCAACGTGGAACGCTCCCCGCGACTTGTCGAGCACTACGTCGGCGTCGGCTGCTTCGAGTGCGGACGCAGCAACGGAGCGCGCAAGCTCCACGAGTTTTTGTGCCGTTTGGTGCACTGCGGCTCCGCCGAGTTGCAACGACCGCGACCCGTAGGTGCCGAGTCCGTCAGGGATGATGTCGGTGTCGCCCCACACGACGTCGATCTTGTCCATCGGAATACCCGTGTGCTCCGAGGCGATCATCGACCACGCAGTGACGTGCCCTTGTCCATGGGGTGACGTGCCGGTGTACACGATTGCTCGCCCGTCTGGCAGCACTTCGATGCGTGCATCCTCGTGATTGGTGCCACCGCTGGTGATTTCCACGTACACGCTCACGCCGATGCCGAGCTGATGGCGGTCGCCGCGTTGGCGTCGTGCTGCCTGCTCCTTGCGAAGTGCCGAATAGTTTGCCGCGGTGAGCACCTTGTCGAGTGCCACTTCGTAGTCACCGACGTCGTATTCCTGACCGATGGCGGTGGAGTGCGGCTGCATGAATTTCGGAATCAGGTTTTTGCGACGAACCTCGGCAGCGTCCATGCCAATTTCTGCAGCGAACATGTCCATGGCACGCTCGATTGCGGCCGTGGCTTCGGGTCGGCCTGCACCGCGATACGCCACGATCGGCGTGGTGTTGGTGACCACCGACTTGGTGCGGCACTCGATCTTCGGGATCGCGTACACACCACTGCTCATCGGGCGAGTGCAGGCCGGTGCAAGCACGGCGCCAACGTCGACGAACGCGCCGGAGTCTTGAATTGCTTCCAGTCGGTAGGCGAGCACTTTGCCATCGCGGCTGCCACCGATGGTGATGTACTGCAACTGTGCGCGACCATGGCCGAGCGCCAGCATCGACTCACTGCGTGTTTCACGCCAACGCAAAGGACGGCCGACGGCTTGTGCCACACGACCGAGCACGATTTCCTCGGGATATGCAGAGATCTTTGCTCCGAACCCGCCACCAACATCGGGAGTGATCACGCGCACGTTGCTGGTGGCGTCACTCTTGTTGATTTGATCACGCACACCCTGCGCGTGTTGCGTGGAAATCCACTGGTACAAGCGACCGTCCACCCACGCAACAGCCGAACCACGAACTTCGAGCGGGCACGGTGCCACACGCTGATTGACGTACCGGCCCTTCACCACCACGTCGCAGTCGGCGAAGAACTCGTCGCCGGTGACGTCGGGCATTCCCCACACCGTGGAGTCGACCGCAACGTTGCTGCCGGCATCCGGGTAGATGAGCGTGGATGATTCCATCGCGTGTTCGAGATCCACCAACACTTCGAGTGGTTCGTAATCGATCACCACCAGGTCGGCGGCATCTTCGCCCTGATTGGCCTGTTCGGTGACGATGACCGCAACTGGTTCGCCCACGTAACGAACGCGACCGCTTGCAAGCAGCGTTCGCGTGACGCCGGGGTTGTACGACGACGCTTCGGGTGCAAGATTGAGTGACTCGGCGGTGTGAATTGCAATGACCCCGGGTGCTTCGAGCGCAGCACTGATGTCGATGCCGTTGATGATTGCGTGGGCCAGTTGTGATCGCACGAAGGTGACGTGGGCGGCACCCTGAAGGAGCGGCTCGTTCTGCATATCGTCCACATAGACGCCGCCAGTGGTGAGGAATTTCGGGTCTTCCTTGCGCAACACGCGGTTGCCGAGAATGCTTCCAGCCATGTCGCAAAGTTAGTGCAGACCGCCGCGAGGCGGTCCACCCAGCCTGCCTAGGGGCGCAGCGGGTTGAACGTGTCGAGGTTGCCCTGCTCCACGCCCACGTTCTGCGTTTCTCGCAGGTTCACGATGCCAACCACCAGGTTGTATGGCCAGCGATCCGGCAGAGTCACGGGGGCTTCGGGCTGGGCCAGCAACGGGATGCGCCGCTCGTTGGGGAGGAGGTACCCGAGCTGTGAGCGAATGGCCTGTCGGACGCCTTCAGGAGCGGTGAGTGCATCCACCTCGTCCTGAAGAGCGTCGTTGACTTCCTCGTAGACGCCGTATTGCGAAGAGCGAGAGTCGAGAAGGTCGCGTTGACTCACCCAGGTGCGCACTGGCACCACGAAGAAGGTGACGATGAGCGCCATGACGCCGAGAACGATGATCGGCATGGTGAAGGGACGCAATCGATTGGCGACCACCAGCGGAAAGTTCACCCCTCCATTGTGACGGCTTCACCGCGGATGTCGGTGGACTCCCGCCACGCCGGAACAACCGACGATCGCCACGCTCCGATCATCGAAGCCCGCCCTCACTGGGGTTTACGGGTTGAGCGCCTCGCGACCCAAGAACTTTGCACGCGAACCCAATTCGCCTTCGATTCGCAATAGCCGGTTGTACTTTGCGACGCGATCACTGCGGGCCGGAGCCCCCGTTTTGATTTGGCCGCAATTGGTTGCAACAGCGAGGTCGGCGATGGTGGAATCCTCTGTTTCGCCACTGCGGTGGCTCATCACACTGGTGTATCCCTCGGCAGTTGCCAATGCGACGGTGGCCAACGTTTCGGTGAGCGTTCCGATCTGGTTGACCTTCACCAACACGCTGTTGGCAACCTTGGCATCGATGCCCTGTTGCAGACGCTGGGCGTTGGTGACGAACAAGTCGTCGCCCACCAATTGCACCTTCTTTCCGAGTGCGGCGGTGAGCTGTGACCAACCGTCCCAATCATTTTCGGCCATCGCATCCTCGATCGACACGATGGGGTAGCGCTCCACCAGCGCACTCCACCAGTCGCACAGTTGTGTCGCCGTCATGGTCTTGCCTTCGCCCGCGAGGTGGTAGCTGCCGTTCTTGAACAACTCGCTCATCGCCGGGTCGAGTGCAATGGCGATGTCCTTGCCCGCGGTAAAGCCCGCACGTTCCACCGCCTGTAGCAACACCACGATGGCTTCTTCGTTGCTGGCGAGATTCGGTGCAAAACCACCTTCGTCACCAACTGCAGTGCTGAGCCCGCGCTCGCGGAGCACGCTCTTGAGTGCGTGATACGTTTCCACGCCCCAACGCAGTGCCTCGCTGAAGGTTCTCGCACCGATCGGCATCACCATGAATTCCTGCAGGTCTACGTTGTTGTCGGCGTGTGCGCCGCCATTGAGCACGTTCATCATCGGCACCGGGAGCACGTTGGCATTCGTACCGCCCACCGATGCATAGAGAGGCGTAGAAGTTGCGCGAGCGTGCGCGTGAGCCAACGCCAAGCTTGCGCCGAGCAACGCGTTGGCGCCGAGGCGCGCCTTGTTCGACGTGCCATCGAGTGCGATCATCGCGGCGTCGGCGCCTGCCTGATCGGACGAGTCCCGCCCCACGAGCACACCTCGCAGTTCGCCGTTGACGTGACCAACCGCTTTGGTTACGCCCTTGCCGGCGTATCGCGTGCCGCCGTCGCGAAGTTCGACGGCTTCGTGCTCGCCGGTGGATGCGCCGGAGGGAACGATTGCGGAGCCAACGGCCCCATTCTCGAGGTGGACATCGACTTCGACGGTGGGGTTGCCGCGCGAGTCGAGAACTTCGCGACCAACCACGTTGGAAATTTTCATGACGCGCTCAGGCTAGTTGAGCTGGCGTTTGGCCTCGTCCCAGAGCGAATCAAGTTGCGCAAGATCGCACGAGGCAAGGTCCATTCCGCGCTGCGCGGCGAGTTGTTGCACGCGAGTGAAACGCGCAACGAACTTGTCGGCTGCATCGCGTAGTGCAGTCTCGGCATCCAATCCCAGTTTTCGCGCCACGTTCACCACGCTGAACAGCACGTCGCCAAGTTCCATGCGCACGACGGCCGGGTCGCCGCTCTGCGCGGCAACACGAAGTTCGCCGATTTCCTCGTCGAGTTTCGCACTTGCGCCGTGGACATCGGGCCAGTCAAAGCCGACTTCGGCAGCACGCTTCTGCAGTTTTTGTGCCAACGACAACGATGGAGCCGCCCGCGACACCCCGGCGAAGAAGTCGGGCGCATCATCGACGATCTTGGCTGCGCGTTCAGCGCGCTTGATCTCGTCCCAGGTGGTGACGACGTCTCCTGCATTGGTGGCTTGCACATCGCCGAATACGTGGGGATGCCGACGCACCAGTTTTTCGTGCGTGGTGCGAGCAACGTCGGCAAGGCTGAAGCGACCTTGCTGTTCGGCGATGGTGGTGTGGAACTCGATTTGATACAGCAAATCGCCGAGCTCCTCGATGAGTGCCTCATCCGTCGACGGGTCGTCATCGTCGAGTGCGTTCAAGGCATCGACTACCTCGTACGTTTCCTCGATCAGGTATCTCACGAGTGATGCATGCGTTTGCTCGCGATCCCACGGACACTGCTCGCGGAGGGTGCGGGCGAGGGCATGCAGGCGCGCCATCTCGCCGGCCACTGGTTCGGCAAGTTGTGGGACGTACAACGAGGTGAGGTGATCAACGACCAGTCCGTGCGAGCGCTCGAGACGATCGAGATCGTCCCACGTGGTATCGAGCACGCGTTCGTCGGCAAGCCCGAGGTGATGCAACACCGTGACGCGTTCGTCGCCCCGGGCAGATTCGTGTGCCAGTTTGATTTCGGACAACACCCAGTCGGCGTGGCATTGCGCAACGAGGAACGGGCCGGCGCTGTTTGCTGCCGATTCGGCAAATCGGTGGGCGTCAACGAGTCGCACGCCAGCGTCGACCGGATCTATTCCCAGTCGCAGCCACGCCAAGTCGAGAAAACTCACTGCGGAGAGCACTCGAACCTCGAGTCGTTCGTCGGCGAGCAGTCGACGAACGCCGTCTTCCAAGACTCCCGGCGAGCCAGGTACGGCGTACAACGCCGAGCCATTTTTCAGCGCGGCGTCGGCTACTCGAGCAGCGATTGCCGCGTATACCTCGGCAAAGGTGTCGTGACGCTCGTATTCATCGTCGAATGACACGGCGCTGCCGACCAGCGTTGCGCTCGGATGACGAGTGGTACGTACGAAGCGAGTGGTCGACGAGGAGATCGCTTCGATCGTCTCTTGGGTGACCAGCCCGACCGGGCCAGGCCCCAGGCCAACGACGGTGACGACCGGACGTGACACGAGAACTACGGGGCGACGACGGTGCCTGCGAGAGGATCCCAACGTCCGTATTGCGATGCAACCGAGATATCGGCGTCAGCAAGTGCACCGAGGAGCAGGTATTCACCCGGTGCTTCGGCAAAATTCGCCGACACGCTCTCCGATACTGCGGTGAACGGACGTATGAAGATGACGTGCCAACCAAAGCTCGATTTGACGGGTTGTGTGGGCACCCCCGTGCGTGCGGCCAGCGCACCAGCAACGAAGTCGGGGTCGTAACTCGATTGCCATTCGTTGATGGCGATGCAGTCGCCACTTTGTCCAGTGAGCGCTCCGCCCGACTCTTTTGCATTCGGTTCGGTCGAATACTTTCCGGCCACCGTTGCAAACTCGTCATCGGTGGGATTGTTGCCGAGTTCTTCCCGGGCGGTGTCGGCAGTGGATTCGTCCTCGACGACGAGGTGCCTCACGCACAGCATGCCGAGTGATTTTGGATTGTCGTTGTAACGCTCGGCAATCTCCTCGGCACTTGGTGCCGGCACTCGACCGAGTACCGCCTGTGCAGCATTGAGTTGCACGATCAACTCGCGCAGGGTTTCAGGAAGGTCTTCCGCGCCTTGCTCGGCAAGCTGCTCGCGAACCGTGTCGATGTCTTCCTGCGTCACGGATTCACCGGCGGCAGCAATGATCTGGTCGATGACTCTTGCGCGGATCAGCGAAGTCAGCAAACCACGTACCTGTTCGGCATCAACGACACCATTGTCGCTCTGGGCTTCGCCAATCGTGACGAAGTCGGTCACGGTTTGTTCCAGATCGGCGCGGAGAATCTCCGTGTCGTTGACGGTGGCAGCACTGTCGGTAGTGCCGCATGCAGCAAGAACGACGGTGGCAAGGAGGAGGGAAATCAGACGGCGTGGCACCGCATCACCCTAGTTGTCTGCAAATACGAGGGGCAGCACGCGCAGCAGGAACTCCACTGCGGTTTCGTCGCGCGGCACGTCCATTCGCAAGGTGAGCGCGTCGCGGTCGTAATTGCTCTTGGGAACGACGGTGTCGCAGCGACGCTCGGCTGCTTTGTCGAGGCGCACCGGGAACAGTCGCACGCTGGCGTCTTGGACCACCACCCGGGTGAGTTTGGCGCGGTGACAGGCCACGCGCACACTCCCGATCCGCAGAAGTGCATCGGCCTGGCTGGGGAGGGGACCGAAGCGATCCGTCCACTCCTCGCGCAGCAAGTCGAGTTCGTCGTCGTGGGTGACGAGCGCAAGTTTTCGGTACGCGTCGAGCCGAAGTTCCTCGGAGTCCACGTAGTCGTGCGGCAAGAACGCGTCGACGACCATGTCGATCTTCAACTCCAACGGCGTTGAAAGAGGTTCGCCCTTCATGTCGGCAACTGCCTCGCTCACCATCTGGCAGTACAAGTCGTAACCCACTGCGGTGATGCGACCACTCTGTTGTTCACCGAGCAAACTTCCTGCACCGCGCAACTCCAGATCGCGGCGCGCGATCTTGTAGCCACTTCCCAGATCGGTGGATTCGCCGATGGTTTTCAGGCGTTCGTACGCAATCTCCGTGAGCACCTGATCGCGCGGATGGAACAAGAATGCGTACGCCTGTTGTCCTGCGCGTCCCACGCGCCCCCGCAATTGGTGCAGCTGTCCGAGGCCGAGGCGATGTGCATCTTCCACCACCAACGTGTTCACTGCAGGCATATCGATGCCGCTCTCGATGATGGTGGTGCACACCAGGACATCGAACTTGCCGTCCCAGAAGTCGATCACCGTTCGCTCGAGGAGGGCTTCGTCCATTTGGCCGTGGGCAAACGTGATACGGGCTTCGGGTACCAGACGACGCAGCTCTTCGGCGCGCTCTTCGATGGACTCCACACGATTGTGTACCCAGAACACTTGACCTTCTCGCAGTAGCTCGCGACGAATCGCTTCGGCAGCGACGCGATTGTCGTATGCCGTCACGTACGTGCGAATCGGCTGGCGATCAGCGGGTGGTGTGTTGAGCAGCGACATGTCTCGAATGCCGACCAAACTCATCTCGAGCGTGCGGGGAATCGGCGTCGCCGACAGCGTGAGTACGTCCACGTTGGTGCGCATCATCTTGATGGATTCCTTGTGCTGTACGCCGAATCGCTGCTCTTCATCCACCACCAGGAGCCCGAGATTCTTGAAACGAATGTGCTCCTGCAGCAATCGGTGGGTTCCAATCACCACGTCGACTTCACCCGTGGCAAGTCCCGCCACGATTCGCTTGGCTTTGGTCGGGGTGACGAAGCGCGAGAGCATCTCCACCTTGATCGGATAGGGCTTGAAGCGTTCGCTGAAGGTTCCCATGTGCTGTGATGCCAGCAACGTGGTGGGCACCAGGACGGCAACTTGTTTGCCGTCCTGCACGCATTTGAATGCGGCACGAATGGCAACTTCGGTCTTGCCGAAGCCCACGTCGCCGCACACCAAGCGATCCATCGGACTGGCACTCTCCATGTCGCTCTTTACCGCGACGATGGCGTCCATCTGGTCCGGAGTTTCCACGTAAGGGAAAGCTGCTTCCATTTCGGCCTGCCACGGTGAGTCGGGGGCGAACGCGTGGCCTGCAGTATGCAAACGTCGTTGGTACAACACCACGAGTTCCTGTGCGATGACTCGCAACTCGTTGCGTACCCGCTGCTTGGTGCGGGCAAAGTCCGCGCCACCCATGCGGTTGAGCGGAGGTGCATCACCGCCCACGTACTGACGAACGAAGTCGATCTGATCGCTGAGCACGAACAGATTTCCGTCGGCGTAGCGAAGTTGCAGAAAGTCGCGCTCGACTCCGTCGAGTTTGCGTCGCGCCATGCCCTCGAACACGCCGATGCCGTGGACGTCGTGCACGATGTGGTCGCCGGCCTTCAAGTCCTCGAACATGGTGGCGGCACCACGACGTGCAGTACGGCGACGACGGGTGACTCGGCGACCGGTGACTTCGGCTTCGGTGGCAACCATCAATTGAGCAGTCGGCAGTACGAAACCTTCGTGCAATGCCTGCACCACGACGGTGACGACGTCGCTGGAGAATTCGTTAGGTGAAGATGGGTCGGTGTTGCCGAGCACCGCGGGTACGCCGTTTGTCGACAACTCGTTGCGAACTCGCGTGGCCGACTCCACGCTGTCGTAGGCGAGCACGATGCGGTACTCGAGCTCCAGCTGATCGCGCAGTCGCGCAGCCAGTGCCTCTGCGGTATTGGCGGGTGAACCCCATCGGCTGGTGACGACGTCGATCGCACCTTCGGTGGGTTCACCCAATCCTGGGGACGTCACCGAGAGCACCAACGGGGCGGCGGTGCGCGACAGCATGGTGTCGACATCCACGTGCAGTCGTGGCATCTCTGCTTCGACCTCGAACGACCAGGTGGATGCCAGCGCTTCGGCAACGGCGCGTTCCTCCTTCTCCAGTTCGCGTGCTCGCGATCGCAGATACGCGGGGTCACATACCACCAAACCGGAACGCTCGGGTAGTACGTCGAGCAGCGTGGTTTCTTCGTCCACCAGCCACGCCAGCCAATTCTCCATACCGTCGAATTCGTCGCGTTGCGCGATTCGTTCCCACTGTTCGCGTCCCCATGGTTCGCTCGTGGTCAGCTGTTCGGCTCGCATGACGACTTGGTCGTCAATCACCAGTTCTCGTGCCGGGTACAAGACCACCTCGTCGAGTTCGTCGGTGCTGCGCTGGTCACTGACGGAGAAGGTGGTAACGCGTTCTACTTCGTCGCCCCACAACTCCACACGTACGGGTGCATCGTCGGTGGAATTGAAGATGTCGAAGATGGCACCGCGACGTGCGAATTCGCCGCGATGTTCCACGAGCTGCTCGCGTACGTAACCCCACTCCACGAGTGTTCGGGCAATCCCATCGAGGTCGACAGTTTCGCCACGGCGCAACACGATGGGGGAGAACGCCAGCGACGAGGGACTCAGGCGCTGCAGCAATGCGCGAATGGGTGCCACCACGATGCGCGGCACGCGGTGCGTGGCGGTGTCTGCGTGAGACTCGTCGCGCAGTTGTGCGAGCAACCGCATGCGCTGACCCATCGTTTCGATGTCCGGGCTCACGCGTTCGAACGGAAGCGTTTCCCACGCCGGAAAGTACGCCACGTTCGTATCTGCGTACACCCGAAGGTCGTCGTACAACACTCGAGCCTGTGAGTCGGTGGGCAACGCCACGACGAGCGTGTCGTTGGGGCGAGTTCGGGCCAGTGCGGCCAGCAGCACCGGGCGTACGTGATCTGCCCACGCCACCACTGAACCGTTGGGAACCCCGATGCCGAGCGATCGACCATGGCTGGATGCAGCTTCGGCGAGCGCTCTCAATGCGGCACGGTGGTTCATGGCAAGCAGTCGTTCATGATCGACGGTGGAACATGGGAAACAGTCCGATTACTCGGCGTTGGTTTGTTGCATGGCGGTGTCGGCGCCGTGTTTCAGGATGATCTCCACGGCATCCGCGGCGCGCTGTACCGAAATATCGAGGAGTTCACGTTCTGCAGTGGGAATCCGACCCAAGACGTGGTCGCCACCGCGTTCCTTGCTCGGTGGTTTGCCCACGCCAATACGTACCCGAACGAAATCTTGCGACTTGAGATGTTGGGTTACCGATCGCAAGCCATTGTGTCCGGCGAGTCCGCCGCCAACTTTCACGCGCACCACTCCCGGCGGGAGATCAAGTTCGTCGTGCACGATGACCACGCGTTCGATCTCCGTCACACCGTAACGACGAGCGAGTGGTCCGACTGCTTGACCCGAGTTGTTGACGTACGTCATTGGCTTGGCCAACAGGTAGTGCAGAAACTCGCCGTGCACTTCGGCGACGAGTGCCTTGTCGCGCCCGGCCTTCAATGTTGCAGCAGCGCGCCGTGCAAGTTCGTCGATCACCTCGAAGCCGACGTTGTGGCGGCTTCGCTCGTATTCACGGCCGGGATTTCCCACGCCGACGACGAGCGCGGAGAACGGAGTGCCACGACGCTCCGGTCGCGACGAGCGACCAAACAGCGCCATCGCGGATTACCGCATCGCGAATTACTTGGTGGGCTTGCCGCCCGCAGCAGGCTTGCCACCTGCGGCTGGCTTGTCGGCATCGCCCGAGGCAGCTGCACCTTCGGCTGCACCTTCGGCAGGAGCTGCACCTTCGGCTGCTGCGCCTTCGGCTGCTGCAGCGACTGGCGCGGCCTCTTCCACCTTGGTGGTAACCACGGTGACCACGACGAACTCTGGATCGCCGACGACGGTGACGCCTTCTGGCATCTGTAGATCGCCGAGACGAACGACGCTGTCCATGGTCATGTTGGTGATGTCAACGATGATCTCGTTCGGAATGTTGGCAGCGGTGGCGCGAACGTCGATGGAGTTGACGACCGGGTCGACGAGTCCGCCTTCGGCGAGCACGGCCTTGGCAACACCCTTGACGTGCAACGGCACGTGCACGGTGATGATTTCCGTGAGGCTGATTTGCTGGAAGTCGACGTGACGCACGATGCGCTTCACGGGATCGCGCTGCACTTCCTTCACGATGGCGGGGTAGGTGTCGCTACCAACGTGCAACTCGAGCACGGTGTTGAGACCGGCCGGACCCGACAACGCAACGCGCAATTCCTTGCGGTCGACGGTGACGGGTGTTGGGGTCATGCCGTGTCCGTACACGACGGCAGGAATCTGATCTTGGGCGAGCAAGCGGCGGGCGGCGGCGCTACCGAGCGGGCGTCCGAGGCTGGTTTTCAGTGCTGTTGGCATTTGGTCAGTCTATGGGCGTACTTTGCGCCCGCGTCAGGCGAGGTTTCCGACGGTGCGCCAGGTGGCGCCACCGCTCAGGCGAGGTTTTCGCCGCCGAACAGCTCGCTCACGCTGGTTTCTTCGAACACTGCAGCCAATGCGTCGGCGATGATCTTGGCCACCGAGAGCACTTCGATGCGGTCGATGCGCTTTTCCTTCGGTAATGGAATGGTGTTGGTGAGCACCACTCGGCTGATTTGCGACTTCTGCAAACGCTCGATTGCCGGGTCGGACAACACGCCGTGGGTGGCCATGGCCCACACCTCTTTGGCGCCGCGTGCCATGAGCAATTCGGCTGCCGAGGTGATGGTGCCGGCAGTGTCGATCATGTCGTCGGTCAGCACGCAGAGTCGCCCTTCGACGTCGCCGATGACTTCTTTGGCGCTGGCCACATTGATCGAGTTCTTTTCGCGGCGCTTGTAGACGAACGCGACGTCGGCGCTCATGTCGGCCAAGTGCTGGGCAAAACGCTCTGCAACCTTCACGCGACCGGTATCGGGCGAGACGATCACCACGCCTTCACGCGCATTTTCGCGTAGGTACTTTTCGAGCACCGGCATCGCGGTGAGGTGATCGACGGGTCCCTCGAAAAAACCTTGAATCTGTCCGCTGTGCAAGTCCACCGACACCATTCGCTTGGAGCCCGCAGCCTTGAACATGTCGGCCACGACACGAGCAGTGATTGGTTCGCGGCCGGCAGCCTTGCGGTCTTGACGCGCGTATCCGTAGAACGGACATACTGCGGTAACGCGCTTTGCCGACGCGCGATACG
>JAFMJP010000012.1 GCA_017853375.1 Actinomycetota bacterium | reverse complement strand
GACCCAACCCCGCTCTTCCTGCACGGGTGTCGGGATTCGAACTTCGAACATTGGGTGAAACCTCGGCCACGTTCACACTCACACCAGTGACTGGCGTGACGCTGTACCAGGTGTATGTACGTCATGGAGACTCATTCACCCTCATGGGAATCGACGGCAGCAATCCATCGGTCACCTTCACCGACTTGACACAGGATTGGGCCTACACGGCGTGCGCGTACTACCACCTGAACTCCGTCGAATCAGAGAAGTCCTGCCTCGACTTCCGGACACTCGGAACTCGTCCAGTCGAGCCTGTGCCAGCAGCCGGACCGGCTGTCGTCACTGCCACAGCCACCGAGACCACGATCACGGTGAATTGGAGTGCAGTGAGTGACGCCAGCTGGTATTCGATTTGCCATGTTCGCGAGGACGCCATGCAATGCGGCGGCTACACGATGCTCACCGATACGAGTGCGATCTTCCAAGACGGTTCGATAAGCGCAGGTGGGGACTACACGATCAACGTTCAAGCAGTTTTTGCGGATGGCTCTCGATCGCGTGAGTCGTCCACCACCGTCCGGTCACTCGGTAGTCGACCCGTCCCCAACGCCAAACTCGCCGGCGTGACGAACCTCCGAGTGGTGTCGGTAACCCCGACGACTGCCCGGGTCGTATGGGAGTATGCCGACTCGTCACGCATCAACGTGTGGTCGGTGACGTCACGGCATCTCACCTCGTACAGTTCGACCGGAGTAGATGCTTCGGCACGCGAGTTCACGATCACCAATCTCGCCCCCGGACTCGGTTACGAGATAACGATTCAGGGCCGAAGTGATTCCAACGAGACCGAGGTGGTCTCCACCAGTGTCTTGATGCCAAACGGCTGACCACAACCTGAGGGGGCCCGGGTTCTAGATTGAGCGCATGCTCATGGAGTTCGGCAACCCGGCTCCCAAGAAGGAAGTGGTCATCGTGGGTGCCGGCTTCGGAGGCTTGGCGTGCGCGCGGAAACTGAGAAAATCGAGTTCGTTCCGCGTCACCCTGATCGACCGGAATCCGTACCAGTTGTTCTCACCACTGCTCTATCAGGTGGCAACTGCATCGCTGCCCGAGGACGACATCGCATTCCCCGTTCGTACTGCATACCGAGAAGTGAACTTCATTCGAGCCGAGGTGACGAACATCGACACATCAGCCAAGGTGTTGACCTTGGGCAACGGTAAGACCATTTCCTACGACGACCTCGTGCTTGCAGTCGGCTCGGAAGGCACGACCTTCGGCATTCCCGGTGTTGCCGAACACACGCTGCAGATGAAGTCGGTGCTCGACGCGCGCACCATTCGAACGTCGTTGTTACGCAACTACGAGAGCGTGGAGGACGGACTTCTCCCAATCGAAAGTTTGAATGTGGTCATCGTGGGTGGTGGTCCGACCGGTGTCGAGCTTGCCGGCGCCGTGCGAGAACTGCAAGGCGAGATCAAGCGCGAGTTCGAACATCTTGCACCAAAGGCAACGGTCACCCTGCTGGAAGCCGGACCCAGACTGCTGCCGAGTTTTCAACCAAGTTCGAGTGAGCACGCACGTAAGGCCCTCACGAAGATGGGTGTCGACGTTCGCGTGGACGCCGCCGTGGTGGAAGCAACACCAACTTCGTTGCGACTCAAGGATGGCACCGAACTGATTGCCGGAACTCGAATCTGGGCAGCCGGTGTGGTTGCGCCACCACGCTGGAAGGTGCTGGGCGACACTGAACGCGGAAACCGCATCAAGGTCAACCCTCATCTGCAGCTGAGCGAATCCGTGTGGGTGGTGGGTGACGTGGCGAGCTTCCCGGGTGCAGAAGGTCGACCGCTTCCGATGATTGCACCGGTAGCCATTCAGCAAGGTCGTCACGTCGCGCGACAACTGGTGCGCCGTGAACGCGGCGAGCACTACGAGACGTTCAGGTATCGGGACAAGGGACAGATGGCCACCATCGGTCGTCGCAAAGCGGTGGTGGAGATTCGACCATGGCTGCGGTTCAGTGGCACTCTTGCCTGGCTCACATGGCTTGCACTCCATCTTGCGTATCTCTCGGGCGGACGAAACCGAACCAGCATTTTTGCCGACTGGGTGTGGAACTACCTGGTGTGGACACCGCGCCGCACGATCGTGGAATAGTCACACGCACGCATCACCACCGAATGACACCGTGACCACCCACACTTCCCACCCGCAAGGTGCAGCCGCGCAGATTTCCGTCGATCACGATGCCCCCGTGGTGCTGGTGACCGGCGGTGCCGGTGGCATCGGCGATGCCACGCTGCAGCGCTTCATTGCCGGCGGCTGGCGAACGGCCAGTGTGGACCTACAGCCCTCACAAGTAGGCGGTGTCGTCAACGTCATCACGGACGTTCGACGCGTTGATCAGTGCCGTGCAGCCGTCGAGCACGTCGTTGCATCACTCGGACGACTCGATGCCGTCGTCAACGCCGCCGGGGTGTGGCATGAGGGCGACACGGCGACCACGAGCGAAGACGACTTTGATCGGGTCATCGACGTGAACCTGAAGGGCACGTACTTCGTGAGTGCGGCAGCCCTCGCACATCTCGAGCGGGCGCGCGGCTGCATCATCAATCTCTCGAGCGATGCCGGGATACAAGGCAACTCCGGAGCGGCTGCATACTGCGCGTCAAAGGGTGGAGTCTCGCTCTTCACCAAGGCGCTTGCCCTCGAAGTGGCACCGCGAGGTATTCGAGTCAACGCAGTGTGCCCGGGCGATGTCGACTCACCGATGCTTCGCGGCCAAGCGCACAACTACGGCGGCGGCGAACGCGAGTACTACGACCGACTACTTGCCGGATACCCGCAACGCGAACATGCACGTTTCATCACTCCGAGTGAAGTTGCCGAGTTGATCTGGTTTCTCGCGCAGCCAGCCGCCGCACCGATCACTGGAGCAAATCTGTCCATCGATTTCGGACTGTCTGCAGGAATCTTTCCGTAGTCTTGCGGCGTGAGCATCGACCCGAACAAGCTCAAGTTCTTCTCGTTTCTCCTGTTCACCAAACTTGAAGGTGCAGTCACTTCGGGCATGGTGCACCTGGGCGATCAGCTCGGGTTGTACCGGGCATTGGCGGCAGCCGCCCACCCTCTCACCACGTCCCAACTTGCGGCGGCCACCGGGTTGCACGAACGTTGGGTCCGAGAATGGGCCTACAACCAGGCCTCGGCCAAGCTCATCAGCGTGACGTCACAGACCTCGCAGCCGCCACGGCTCGATGACGACACGTTCTTTCTGTCACCCGAACAGACGGCAGTTCTTGCCGACGAATCTCATCCCGCTTTCGGCATGGGAATGTTCCATCGCCTACCTCAAACCATGGAGTCGCTCAAGCGGATGCCCGAGTCGTTTCGAACCGGAGTCGGTTTCAACTACGACAGTCACGGCCCCGACGGCGCCATCGGCATCGAACGGAGTTTCGAACCCTGGAACAATGCGAATCTCGTTCCCGTCGTGTTGCCGGCAGTTGGCATAGTCGACACGTTGCGCGCGGGGGCCAACGTCGCGGACGTCGGGTGTGGAGCCGGTGGAGCGGTGTTACGAATGGCAAAGGAGTTTCCAAAATCCAACATCGTGGGATACGACATCTCGCAGTACGCACTTGCGCGTGCCAACGAACGTCTCGGTGCTGCCGGTCTCACCAACGCGAGGTTTGCAGATCCACAAGTGGAGCCGCTTCCAACCGACCAGAGCCTGCACTTCGTGTGCACTTTCGACTGCATTCACGACATGACGCATCCGCTGGCGGTGATGAAGGCGATTCGCGCATCGCTTCGCAGCGATGGCGTGTGGCTGTTGGTGGACATCAAGGCACACGACACGTTCGCAATGAATGCGGAGAAGAATCCGATGGCATCGTTGATGTACGGCATCAGCGTGTTGTCGTGCATGTCATCGGCGCTTTCCTCCCCGGACGGTGCCGGACTCGGAACGCTCGGCCTCTCGGAGATGACCGCAGAATCCATGGCGCGCACCGCGGGTTTCACCAAGTTCGAGCGACTTGATGTCGAGCATTCCGTGAATGCGTTCTACGCCATCCGCCCGTAGTTAGGGCTCTACGATTGCGAATCCCATCGAGAACTTGTCGAGGTTGCCAAACACGGTCAGCAGTGCGCCGGCGTCGCCATCGAGGCTGACCAGCCCCGACTTCATCGCATCGACGAACGTGGTTTCCTGACCAACCACGTCGAGCAGCGTCGATCGCGAGATGGTCACCGTTACTGCAGCATTACGTTCATGCCGTCCACGCGTAGAGAAGATCGTTCGATTCGATACTCCGAGGGTCCACTGCTCGTCATCGGTGCCACGCAAATCCGTGAATACCCAGTTGATGGCCAGTGCCACGCCACCGAGCTGTTCGGACATGGTTCGAACCGCAAGCGCGTCGAATACCTGCTCGATGGTCATTTCGCGAATCAGTCCACGTGCACGCACGTTGGAATTGGGGTTTGCCGGCGGCCCCTTGCGAAGTTCCTGTGCACCCATGAGATAGGCGTTGCGGAACGTCGCTGACTCCGATTGGTAGGCGAGCTGCTCGAGCGCATCCGCCTGCAGGTTGCGGGCAGCCTCGTTGGTTGGGTCGGCAAACACCAAGTGATTCACCAACTCCGCCACCCAGCGATAGTCACCGCGTTCGAACGCCTCTCGGGCGTGTGCAAGCAGTGCTTCTGCACCGCCGGCAAGCGCAACGTACCGCTGACCCACCGCAACCGGCGGCAGTTTGTGCAAGTTCGCCGGGTTGCCGTCGTACCAACTCAGGTAACGCTGATACACGGCCTTCGCATTGTGTACGAGATCGCCGTAGAACCCCCGTGTGTGCTCATGGGCAAGAAACTCCTCGGGCAGCTCGAGGGTTTCGGCAATCTCCAACGGGGTGAGACCAAGGTTGGCATGGCGCATCGTTTGGTCGTGCATCCACTTGTACAAGTCGCGTTGCAGCACGAGAAACTCCCGCAAGTCGTCACCACCCCAACGGGGCCAATTGTGCGATGCAAACAGCACCTCGGCATCTGCCCCGAACAGCAGCAAACTCTCGTTGATGTACTTCGACCAGTTCAACGCGTTGCGTACCAACGCACCGCGGATCGGCACCAAGTTGTGCATCGTGTGCGAACAATTCTCCGCCATGCACAGTGCTCTCAGGTCGGGGAAGTAGAAGTTCATCTCCGCTGGTGCTTCCGTTTCGGGTGTCAGTTGGAAGATCACCCGCACTCCGTCCACCACGAGCTCCTGGCCGGTTGCCGTGATCTCCTCGGTCGGGGCAAGCAGAGTGGGCGGACTCAGGGGCACTGCGGTGCCAAGACCACAGTCCACGTGCCCGCGCGGCCCAGGCGGCAACAGAGGTCCGAACTGATAGGTGGCACGGCGCGCCATGGCTGGACCGGCAATCACGTTTTCGCCGACGGTCTCACGCAGGAAGTGTTCGGGTGCGATGATTCGACACTTGCCCGCATCAACCTCCTCGCGTGAGGTGACACCCAACACTCCACCGAAGTGGTCGGCGTGCGAATGGGTGTAGATGACCGCAGTAACGGAGCGGCGTTCGACGTGTTGATTGATGAGCTCGAGTGCAGCGCGAGCCGTGAATTCGCTCGTGAGCGGATCGACGACGATCCAACCCTCGTTGCCCCGGATGAACGTGATGTTCGAGATGTCGTAGCCACGTACCTGCCACACACCGTCGACCACGTTGAACAGTCCATGATGCGCATTCAGCACGGCGTGTCGCCACAGGTTGGGGTTCACCGTGTCCGGTGCAGAATCTCCGTTACGAAGAAAGTCGTATGCGCCAACGTTGAATACCACGCGACCCTCTGGTGAGTTGATGGTCGACGATGACAGCGATGCGATATGTCCGCGACGCACCCGGTCGAGGTCCGCTGGGTCGGGTTGACGCCGACCTGCCCGAGTGTTCGCTTCAGCAGTGTGCGATGACGCAGCTTTGGGCAAGGTCACGCACGGAGACTACTTATCGGCGGCGATTCCTTCGCTCAACCACCACCCGGCGCTCCGGCATCGGCTTGTCTGCACGCACTTCGGTGGATCGTATCCAACGCTCGCCGGTCGTATCGCGCGGCCGCTGTGCAAGCCCGTACCACCAACTCTGACGCCGACGCATGACTGCCCACCAAATCGATGTCGCGACGAGCAATCCGACGAGGAACAGCACTCCCGCTCGTTGTTCCGAAGCCGTCGCGGCAAGCATGAAGACGACGGTATGGCGTTCCGATCAGTCGGGCGTACGAATCTTGCGGAAAACTTTTAATTCTTGAGCGATGAATTTTCTTGTCGAACAATCAACCGACTCAGCAGTTCGGCATACTGCTTGTTGGTCACCGCATCGTCACCCATGAGGTCGTTGTATTGAAAGTTGACGTTGAAGATCAACACCACAAAAATCTCTTGATCCAATTCGGTTCCCGCTGGCAATCGCTGGCCGATATCGTCCATGACGGTCCTCAACATCTTCCGACGCACGCGAAGAGCCTCGGAAAGCTTCGAGCGCAGAATCGGGTTGGTCCCGGCAACTGCAAGGACTTGACTGCGAATCTCATGTTGCTTGCGGGAGGTTTCCGAATGTGGCATCGGAATGCTCGCAACGACGTCATCTATCGTGAGTGGGCCAACTCCGCCGAGTCGTTCGCGGATCACCGCATACTGCTCCTCGAAACTCTCCTCATACAGTCGAAGCAGTACTTCAGCGAGTACGCCGTCCCGACTACCGAAGTATCGGTACATGGAAGTAATCGAGCACCCGGCAATCCGTGCAATATTCGCCACACGAAGCCCGAGAATTCCCCGGTCAACGACCTCTTGACGAGCCGCCGCTAGCACGCGTTGCCGAAGCTCCAATTCGGTGAACGTCTGCGTCGTGTCGTTCACCACGCCTCAACAGTAGTTTGTGCACCCATGCGTCGCCCATTGCTCATGGTTGCGCTCGTCACACTGGTGGTCGTCGCCGGTTGCACTTCGACCTCCGGTGATACGAGTGACAACAGCACCGTCATTCCTGACACCACGACCGTCGACGTGACCACCACCGACTCGCCGAGCGCTCCTGGCGCCGAACCAGCAGCCATCGATCTGGTGCCTCCGGGTTTCGAATCGATCACCACTTCCGACGGACGCGTGCGCTCGTACAAAGTCGAGGATCTCTCCAACGGAGAGCCAGCTCCGCTTCTCTTCGTCCTGCACGGGTTTGGTGGCAGCGCCGCCGACGTGAGTAGCTACACGCGATTCGACGAGACGCTTTTCGAAACGTACGACCTTCATCCCGTGGTGGTCTATCCCAATGGCACGGGGATCGAAGGCGGACTTCCCCAGTCATGGAATGCCGGCGGCTGCTGTCCATTTTCCACGTTCGATCTCGTGGACGACGTTGCCTTTCTCGATCAACTCATCACCGAGCTCGCCACGCGATACGACATCGACCCCGAGCGCGTCTGGGTCGTCGGACATTCCAATGGTGGAATGATGGCGTACCGTGCGGCGTGCGAACTGTCATCGCGAATCACCGCAATTGGTGTGGCAGCCGGTGCAATGATGATCGATCCGTGCTCGCCAACTCGTCCCGTCGCTGCACTCCATCTCCATGGTGGGCTCGACACGGTCGTTCCGCTCGCAGGTGGAAACATTGCAGGCATTCTGTTTCCGAGCGCCCAGGATTCCGTTGATGCCTTCATCCGCACGGGTATAGGCACCGCTGAACTCGTCACTGACGCAACTTGGCCTCATGACTGGCAGTCCGAATGGACCGCGCTCTTTGCCGAGTTTCTAGCGGCGCAATAACTTTCGAATCCGGACTGCGATGCGAACTGCTCGCGACGCCTCCAACGCCTTTACGCGCTCCCGTGCTCGATCGCGTTGGGTGGTGGTCTTCACAAGTTGGCCGTGCAATTGATCCTGGCGCTGCCGAAGCACTTGCAAATCCTGCTCGGAAAGGGTCATGCGACGAACCGCTTCATCACGCTCGGCGGTCAATTCTTTGCGGGCAAGTACGAATTCCGCAACTTTGGTCTCCGTGTAGTAACTGAACTCTTCGTACTTCATGCGCAGGGCATGGGCCTCTTCGAGCAGGTCGGCAATCAACTGCTCTCGCTCGTCCGTGACGTCAGTCGTACCGGTGTTTTCCTGAGTCATACAACCTCTGCTATCAGCGTAGGTGGCGCCACAAGGACATTCATAGACTTGCCACGATGACCCGTCGACGCCACGCCCTCGCTCTCGTCTCCGCACTTCTCGCCGCAGTCGCGTTCAACGCGTGCGCCGCGACGAATCAAGCCGAGGTGGTGACCCTCGGGTTCACTCTCGAGCCGACCAGTCTCGACATCAGCGGCACTGCCGGCCAGGCAATTCCCCAAGTGTTGCTGGAGAACGTCTACGAGGGCCTCGTACGAGTAAACGATGATGGCACGATCGAGCCGTCGCTCGCCGAGAGTTTCACCGTGTCCGACGATGGTCTCACCTACTCATTCACTCTCCGCGATGCGAAGTTCCACAACGGGGAATCCGTCACCGCTGACGATGTCGTCTGGAGCCTCACCCGATTGCTCGATGATGACTCCACCGTGGTGCTGCCGACGCAAGTTGCACAGTTCGCACGAGTCACCGAAGTTTCCGCCGAAGGTAACGTCGTCACGCTCACCTTGAGCGAACGCGACAATGACCTGCTGTACAACCTCACCCAACGGGGTGGTGTCATCTTCCAAAAGGAAAGCACCGACTTCGCCAACACGGCAATCGGCACCGGTCCATTCACGCTTGCAAAATGGGACAAGGGCAACAGCATCACACTCGAACGCTTCGAGCAGTACTGGGGACGTCGTGCCGATACGAGAACCGTCGTGTTCCGTTACTTCGCCGACGCCACCGCGCTCAGCAACGCAATGCTGGCTGGCGACATCGACGTCATGACCACGGTGCAGTCACCGGAGTCACTCGAGGTTTTCGAGAATCGCGACGATCTCAAAGTGTTGAGCGGCTCCACCAACTGCGAAGTCACGCTCGGCATGAACAACTCACGCGCTCCTTTCAATGATGTGAAGGTACGCACCGCAGTGCGACAGGCAATCGACAAGCAGGCGCTCATCGACACGGCATGGGCCGGTTACGGAACCGAGATTGGCAGCTTCGTTCCACCAACCGATCCGTGGTTCGAGGACCTCACCGACGTAGCGCCATACGACGTGAGTGCGGCTCGCGAGGCACTCGTAGCCGCAGGTGTTGACGCCGGAACGCCGATTTCACTCGATGTTCCGCCAATCAATTACGCCACCAACTCCAGTGAGTTCATCGCTGCTGCCCTGGGGCAAGTCGGCTTCGATGTCACCATCACTCCTGTGACGTGGGAGGAGTGGCTGGATCGGGTGTTCACCAAGGCCGATTACGACCTCACGATCGTGTGCCACATCGAACGAAACGACATGGCGATCTACGCCAACCCCGACTACTACTTCCGCTTCGACAACGCCGAATACCAAGGTCTCGTATCTGCCGCCGGAACCGCTGCCACCCCGAAGGAACGAACCGACAACCTGCGCAAAGCCGCCCGCATCCTGTCGGAGCAGTCGGCAAGCGACTGGTTGTGGTTGATGCCGAGCCTCCAGGTAGCCAAACGTGACGTTGCCGGATTGATGAAGAACTCCGTTGGAGACTCGTACTACGTCGCGCGCATCGAACGCGTCTAGTCCAGGTGTGATGTGAGCGGCGTCGCTCGCCGACTCCTTGTTGCCATCGGCGGCGTCCTTGCGTCGAGCGTGTTGGTCTTCGTGATGCTGAGGGTGTTGCCGGGCGACATCGCCACCACCCGGTTGGGTATCGATGCAACCCCCGAAGCACTCGCCGAACTTCGCAGTGAATACGGACTGGATCGACCGCTGGTTGCGCAATACGCCGACTGGATGGGCAGCGCCGCACGCGGTGATCTCGGAACGTCACTCGTGACCGGTGACGACGTGCGCGGTGACATCGCCGCACGCCTCGACGTAACGATTCCGCTGGTGATGCTGTCGTCGTTCGTCGCAGTTGCATTGTCGATGTGGATAGGCCAGCGCGCAGCAGTGCGACGCAAACGAATTTTCGGTGCCGTTGCGACCACCATCACCCAAGTAGGGGTTGCCGTTCCGACCTTCGTCATCGGAGTGGGGCTCATCACCGTGTTCGCCGTGCAACTTCGCCTGTTGCCGGCTGGAGGTTTTCCGACGAATGGATGGCGACAGCCAATCGATGCCCTGCGCTCGATTGCACTCCCGGTCGCGGCTCTCGCTGCAACGCAGACGGCGGTGCTTGTCCGCTTTGCGCGTTCCCAGGCACTCGACTTCGTTGCCTCGGATGCGTTTCGTACGGCTCGCTCGACGGGACGAACCGTCGACGCGGCCCTCTCCACCGCGCGACGGATGGTGCTCTCGCCGGTGCTCGGAGTGACGGCACTTCAACTCTCCACCCTGCTGACCGGAGCCGTCGTAGTGGAGAGTGTCTTTGCGCTGCCCGGCCTTGGTTCCATGATGGTTCGGGACATTGCCAACCGCGATGTGCCAAAGGTGCAGTCCACCTTGTTGGTGGTGGTGGTACTGGTGTTCACGCTTCGTTTCGTCGTGGACTTCATCAACGATCGTCTCGACCCCCGGCGGTTGACGTGACACACCACCCCACTCCGACGGCTCGTAGCGCTCGCACCCCCACGCTTGCAGCAGGCGCCCTACTCGTCGGTTGTATCGCCGCCATCACTCTGCTGGGTCTGGTCTGGACGCCACATGATTCCATCGCAGTCGACAGCACCATGCGATTTTCACCGCCATCGGCAAACCACCTCCTTGGTACCGATCAGTTGGGGCGCGACGTGCTGAGCAACGTCATTGAAGGCGCTCGAACCACGTTGCTTGCGGGGATGCTTGCCACCTTCATCGCCATCGCGCTCGGCGGAATCCTCGGCGTTGTCGCAGCGGTATCGCGAAGATGGATCGACGACGTCATCACCGCAGTGGCCACGGTGTTCGTGGCGTTTCCCGCACTCCTTCTTGCGCTCGTCATCGTGGCTGCTCGTGGTCCGTCCACCGGCACGGTGGTAATCACCGTGGGTGTCGCCGCAGGCGCATCGGTGGTCGTGGTCACGCGTCGCGATGCCGCGGACATCATGCGGAGCCCGTACGTGCTGGCAGCGCGATTTTCAGGAGGTACCACCTTCCGAATCGTCACCACCCATGTGTTGCGAAATCTGATGCCTTCGCTGATGGTGCAGGCCACGAGTGCTGCGTCAATTGCGATCGTTGCGGAGTCGACGCTCAGCTATCTGGGGCTGGGCACCACACCACCAACACCATCGTGGGGTCGGATGATTGCATCGACTCAGCAATACCTTCTCGTTCATCCGATGCTCACCTTGTGGCCTGCGTTGTTCATTTGCGTCACCGTGGTGGGCGTTACTCTGCTTGGTGATGGGCTCCGCGACCGCCTCGACGCCACCTTGCTACCGTAGCCATATGAACTATTTCAAGACATTGCCCGTTGCCCTGCTCCTGGTTGTTGCCGTTCCCGTTGCGTCTGCCAACGCGGTCGTTGAGTGGGAATTGAAGGATGACTCCGTCTCGCTCGGCATGAATGGCGTTTCACCACACGTGGAGAAGACGGCGAGTGGTGATCGAGTTTTTCGTAGCGACATGGTTCCTGCTGGCACCGCAGTGAGCATGTGCAACGACGCAGGATCGTGCTCGAGCGAAACGTTGAACGTGACGGGTTCTCCCATCAGCGACTTTGCTCTGGCTACCACCCCGAGTGGTGTACGTGCGTACTTCAAGCGAATTGACATGGCAAGCAACACACAAGCCGTGTACTCCGCTGCGTGCAACGACGCCAACTGTCTGTCGTTTGGTGCTGCAACGATCGCCTCAACCGGAATGCAGGTATCCAAGGACACCAAAGCATGGGGTGTTCCCGATCCAGTCCGATTGCCGGACGGTCGAGTGCGCATCTACATCGTTGAGTCTCCGTCCCTCGGAACCAGCTGCCCCGAGAAGGTTGCGTCGTACATCTCCAGCGACGGCATTTCGTTCACCAAGGAATCCGGATGGCGACTGGAGAATGGTTACGTCGATACCGAGGTCTTGCGCGCGAAGGACGGCGACTGGGTGATGATCATGGCAGACGGACCGGGTTGCACGTCTGCATCCGGAGCTCGAAAAGTTCAGCAGCTCTACGTATCCACATCCACCGACGGTCTCTCGTGGGCGAAGCCACAATTGCTCACCAGTACGGACGTAGGTCGGCTGGATCCCACGGGCTACGAAGTGTCGCCAAACGTGTTCCGTATCTACTATGCGGCGGGTGGTTCGGACAACAACTTCAGCATCAAGCGCGCAACGATGCGAATCAAGGACACCGCTGCAAGCGGCGGAGTTGGCGTTACCAAGACCACGCCGGGCAAGTCCAAGTCCATCACCTGCGTGAAGGGCAAGACCGTGCGGAAAGTCTCCGGCACTACCTGCCCGAAGGGCTTCAAGAAGAAGTAGCAACATGTGGACTGCCGTCGTGCTGATCGCGACGGCAGTGTCCACCATGACGCCAACGAACGTCGGTGCAACCGTGCCGGCGAGCAGCGACGCCAATGACAACCAGCGAAAAAAACGAAATGAGTGGACGTACACCTTCCCGGTGTCGGGTCCCGAGGTGTATTACCCACGTGACCACCTGAATTACCCCGCAGCAGACCTCACCGGATGTCGACAACTCGTACGAGCACCAATCTCCGGTGTCGTGGTCGATGTGCGCGATACCGACAGGTGGGATGCAGCGATCGATGACCCCGGCACTCGTGGTGGTCTCACCATCACGTTGCATGGCGATGATGCCGTTCGTTATTACTTCTCGCACCTCGGGCGCCTCATGGTTGCCAAAGGTCAACGAGTGCAGTCGGGACAAAAAATTGCGACAGTGGGCCAGTCAGGCAACGCCAAAACCACACTGTGTCACTTGCACTTCGGCATTTCGCGTATCTGCCCGATGTCGGAGCAGAACCTTCGACGTGGTGAAATTTGGCCGCAACCGTACCTCGACGACTGGAAACGCGGTATCAACACTTCACCCAATCGGGAAGTTCAGCGGCTCACCAGAGGAAGCCCGTCGGCATGCGTGGTGGCTGCGGCAGCACAACGACGTGGTGGCGACGGCTGACCCTCGTTCGTCGAGTCCTGACCCTCGTTCGTCGAGTCCTGACGGGTGACTAACGGAAGTACGGATTCGCACCGCTTGCGTGATCGGTGAGATCGCGCACACGCAGAATACTGCTCACCTGCTCGGTGATGATCTTCTGCACGCCTTCCAACATGGTCTGCTTGCTCATTGAGCATCCGTGGCAGCCGCCACCCATCGTGAAATACGCAGTGCCTTCTTTGTCGTGACCGGCAAAGGTGACGAAGCCTCCGTGTGCCGCCAACATCGGATTGACATCGACCGACACGATTGCTTCGATCTGTGCCGACGTTTCATCGTCACGAGTCAAACCCTCCACTGCTGGTGCCTTCGGGCGATTGGGATTACGCAACACCAATCCGGCCTGCTCGCTGTAATCGAGCTCCGAACCACGCAACGACTCCACATCACCGCCCGGCATGATGAATTTGAAACCGTCGATGGTGCGCACCTCGTCGGTGAAGGCCGACTTCAAGAACTCCTCGAACACGAGGTCGTACCGGAAATCCTCGCCCGGCCCCGAGACGATGGCGAGTCGCAGACCGAGTTTCTCGGCATCAGGCTCGGTGGCACGAAGTTCCTTCAACTTGGCGAGCGCGGTTGGCGTTACCGAAATGATCGTGTCGCGTGGACTCTCCGTTGCCAGTGGCGAAGTTGGTGTCGCAAATGGTGACGCCTTGGTTTCCGACACGCCCCGCAGGCTACTGAGCTCGACCGTCACCTCATGCAGTGCTGCCATTAGAGTTTCGGTCACAAGCACGGGGAGTCCGAGGTTCTCGGACTGAGAGGGTGGAAGCCTCCACCGACCCGCAGACCTGATCTGGGTAATGCCAGCGGAGGGAGCAACATGACATCGATTTCGTCGAACACCCCCACGGCAGTCGTCCTGCTTGGAGGAAACACTGCGGATGTTGGCTCGCTCGGAGTGCTACCCGCCAACGCCGTCGTGGTGGCAGCCGACTCCGGAGTGGAGCTCGCACGGCAACTCGGTCTGGAAGTACACGCAGTAGTCGGCGACATGGACTCCATCTCACCCACGGCACTGGCCGCCCTTGATGCACTCGGCACGGAGATTATCCGTCATCCAATCGACAAGAACGAAAGCGATGCCGAACTCGCACTTCGTTATGCGATTGCACGAGGGGCACAACGGGTAGTGCTCGTGGGTGGTGGTGGCGGACGCCTCGACCATCAACTCGCACTCTTCGCCGTGATGTTCATCAACGAACTCCGTGGAGTGCACGTTGAAGCTCGACTTGCCGGATCGCGAGCGTACGCAGTTCACGACGGTGCCACCGTCGACATCGAGTGCACCAAGGGTGACGTGATCGGGCTACTTCCTTTCGGTGGTGACGCACACGGAGTTACGACCAGCGGTTTGCAGTGGGCACTTTCCGACGAATCCTTGATCGTTACCGCGTCACGCGGCATCAGTAATCGTGCGATCGCCACCCACGTAACCATCGCAGTGACCAAAGGTCGACTGATCGTCACCGTCGATTCCCCAGAGGAGAGTGAGGTTCGTCCATGAAATTGCGACTTCTGTTGGCACTCGCCTGCCTGACCACGGCTGCGTGCACCACCGCGGAAGACGGTGAGACACAGCAGGTCACCTTGCGATTGTTGGCCCATGATTCATTCACGCCCACCGACGGCATCTTCGACTCCTTCACCAAGGAGACTGGTATCTCCGTCGAAATAGTCCGTGGTGGCGACGCCGGCACCCTCGTCACCAAGGCGGTGCTTGCGAGCGGAAATCCCGAGGCGGACGTACTTTGGGGGGTGGACAACACCTTGTTGTCACGAGCGCTCGATGCGAACGTGTTCGTACCCCACATGTCAGTGCACCGCGATGATCTGGACAAAACGGCAGTTGCGCTCGCGCCGAATGGCGAAGTCACCCCGGTGGACTCCGGTGACGTCTGCATCAACTATGACAAGGCATGGTTCGCCGAGCGCAATATCTCTCCACCACTCACCCTGCAGGCACTCACATCCTCCACGTATCGCAATCTCCTGGTGGTGCCAAATCCGGTGTCGTCATCACCTGGGCTTGCCTTCTTGCTCGCAACCATCGCCGAATTCGATGACGATTGGCAGACGTGGTGGACTGCCATGCGCGACAACGATGTGCTCATCGTCGAAAGTTGGAGCGACGCGTATTACGGCCACTTCACGGCCGCCTCCGATGGCAGTCGGCCATTGGTGGTGAGTTATGCCACGAGCCCTCCGGCAGAAGTGCTGTTTGCCGACCCCAGGCCAACCGACGCTCCCACGGCCGTAGCTGCACGCACCTGCTTTCGTCAGTACGAGTTTGCCGGAATCTTGCGGGGCACGGAACACGAACAGGCTGCGGGGCTGTTGATCGATTTCTTGGTGTCTCCAACGTTCCAGAACGATTTGCCACTCACCCAGTTCGTATGGCCGATCAACACCACTGCCGAGGTACCGCGAGAGTTTCTCGATTACGCACTCCGTCCGGAGAATCCACTCATGATCGATCCCGCCACCATCGCGGCACGTCGCGCGGAGTGGCTCGATCAGTTCAGTGACATCATGCTGCGATGATCGTCTCAACTGGAACTCGATGACCGACCCGGTTCTTCGCCCCTCGCTCGGACGTTGGGCTGCGTCTGTCGTGGTTCTGTGGCTGTCAGTGTTCGCCTTGCTCCCCCTCATCAACATCACCGCCGGACACGTCGCCCTCGACGACGTGACTCGCGTGCTCACACAGGGGTCGACATGGCGCCTCGTATGGTTTTCCACCTGGCAAGCTGCGCTCAGCGTGATGGCCACCTTCGTCGTGGCCGCACCCGTCACGTGGCTGATTGGGCGGCATCAGTTTCGTGGTCGGCGTGCGCTTCGTGCCGTCACCACTGTGGGCTTTCTCCTGCCGTCGGTAGTGGTCGCTACTGCATTTCTTGCCTTGCTGCCGGATTCACTCCACTACTCCGTACTGGCGGTGATCATGGCCCACGCATACTTCAACATCGCCGTCATCGTGCGAGTGGTCGGTGCTCGAGTCGAGTTGTTGGATCCGCAACTTTCTGGTGCTGCACGAACTCTTGGTGCCTCCCCGTTGGTGGTGTTGCGCACCGTTACTTGGCCGCTCACACGTGGGGCGGTTGCCTCGGCGGCTTCTGTGACGTTTCTCTACTGCTTTACGTCGTTTGCCGTAGTTCGAGTATTGGGTGGCCCACAGCGCAGCACCATTGAGAGTGACATTGCCCTGCGCGCATTCGGCATCGGTGATGTTGGTGGTGCGACGGTACTCGCATTCGTGCAACTGGCGGGCATTGCCCTGGTCATCGGTGTGATTCGACTGCTTGCACACGGCAACGTCGTACACGCACGTGCAGTATCGCCAGTGCTACCCACTTTGCGCCAGCGATACCGCACCACTGCAATTGCGGTTGCTCTGGCAACCACGACCTTCGTGGCTGCACCACTGTTCGCTCTCTTGTGGCGGTCGGTACGGGTCGGCAACACCTTGTCGCTCGAGGCATGGCGGTTGCTGTTCGACACCTCGCTCGTGGATTCGCTCTGGGCATCGGCTCGTACTGCACTGGTCGCTGGCGCGTTGGGTGTGTTGTTGTGCATCTTGGCCACCATCGCAATCGTGCGTCTGCGAGCCGGCGGTCGGGCAATCGATGCACTCACGCTCATTCCGCTCGCAATGTCGCCCGTCACCCTGGGATTGGGACTCGTCATCACTTTCGACGTTGGGTGGTTCGATTGGCGTGCAGGTTGGTGGTTCGTTGCAGTTGCACACACATTGGTGGCATTCCCGCTCGGGGTTCGTGTGTTGGTCGCTGCATGGCGCACGACTCCCGTCGGAATGCATCACGCCGCAGCGGTACTCGGTGCAAACAGCTGGCGCCGGTTGATCGACGTCGACTTGCGTCGTTTGCGACCTGCGCTCGTCGCTGCCCTCGGCTTGATCGTTGCCGTGTCCTTGGGCGAATTCGGTGCAGCATCGATGTTGTCGCGCGATGGTGCCGAAACCATGCCGGTGGCGATCGCGCGCCTGTTGTCGCGCACGGGTGACGAGGTGCGTACACAGGCATTCGCAATGGCGTCGCTTCTTGTGGTGGTGTGCGTCATCGCGCTCGTCACCGTTGAAGCATCATTGAAGCGGGGTGAGCATGCTCGAGGTCGTTGATCTCACAGTGAAGCGCGGTACACGGCGCGTATTGGATGGCGTCTCGCTCTCGGTGCAGCCTGGTGAGCGGTTGGCGGTGCACGGCCCGAGTGGATGCGGGAAGACCACGCTGTTGTATGCGATTGCCGGCCTCGTCGACATCGAGCGTGGCGCCATTCGCATCTCCGATCGTGACGTCACCACAACTCCTGCACATCAACGCGACATCGGGCTGGTGTTCCAGGACAATCAGCTGTTTCCCCACTTCGACGTCGCCGACAATGTCTCGTATTCCCTTCGTGTGCGCGGCATGGCGAAACGAGAGAGACGGAACGTCGCCGAGGAATGGCTCTCGCGATTCGGTCTGACGGGTCTTGCACATCGACGAGTGACCGAGCTGTCCGGAGGTGAGGCAAAACGTGTGGCATTGGCGCGCACCATGGCTGGAAAGCCACGTGTGGTGCTGCTCGACGAACCACTCACCGGACTTGACGATCATTTGCATGAGCAACTGCTTGCAGACATTCGGAGTGTTTTTGATCGGCTCGGCACCACGGTGGTGCACGTCACCCACGACCGTGCCGAGGGTGCGGCGCTGTGTCACCGTTCCATGGATCTTGCCCCGCTCGGGTGACAGCAGACTGAATGTCGTGACAACACCACCGTTCACCGTTCGCCGCATCACCCTCGACGAGGCCATACCCGTGCGCCTCGATGTGCTTCGTCGCGGCACACCATCACGTGACGCAACCTACGACGGTGACGACGAGCCAACCACCGTGCACATCGGTGCAGAAGCGGAACATTCCGGCGAGGTCGTAGCAACCTCCACGTGGTTGGTGCGACCTTGGCAGAACGATCCACGGGAGGCGGCCGTGCAACTTCGCGGGATGGCAGTGCTTGATGGCACGCAAAACACCGGGGTCGGCAAGGCACTCATCGATGCAGGAGTTGCGCATGCCCGACACACTGGTGCACGGTACGTATGGGCAAAGGCTCGCGATAGCGCACTGTACTTCTACGAACGGTGCGGGTTCTCCGTGGAGGGTGACCAGTTCATCGAGCCGGCATCCGGTGTACCGCACCACCTCGTGGTGCGCGACCTTCTGCGATAGCGAGACTCAAGAGTCGAACGTCACGGTGGTGGTGTACGGCAATGATGTGCCATCTTCCAGCACCGCATTGAAACTCAGGGTCCAATCACCGGCCGACGGGACGGACACGTCGTGGTGGAAGTGGTTTGCACCACTCTTTTCGAACTTCAGCTCAACCGACGACTGGGCGGCATCCGACGGAGTCAAGGTTCCGGAGACGAACTCCACCTGCTGCAGTTTTCCGCCCGGAGGAGCGAGCTCCATGTGGATGATGACGTCGCCTACTCGTGCCGGATCCACGGTGACATCGGCGATCACGTTCTTTTCTACGAGCGAAACATTGAATGCATCGTCGCCACCATGGCTATGGACGCCATCTCGAGGGCTGCCCGTGCCCCCGCCGCATGCCATGAGCATCGTTGAAGCCGCAACGACAACGGACACTCTGAGCTTCACCTTGATGGCCTCGTTTTTTTGGTAACGGTGTGCCGGCTGAGGTCTAGTACGGATCCGCCGGCGGAACTCCGTCCACCGTAATGCGGTTGTAGAACCATGCCAATCGCTGATTGGGTGACAATCGTTGCACGACCTCGGGCAGCGTGGTGAGACCCATCGGCTTTCGTGCCTTCCACGCCATGACTCGACGATCAAGGTCGTAGCGAACGAACAATGGATCCCATTGTTGCCAGGTGTAACCGACCCCGAGGTCGGCGTGGTGTACTTCGGTTTCGCACCAACGCATCAACACCAAGTCGGGAATCGCCACTCGCGCATTGTCGGAGTGCGACTTGATGCCGAATCCACCCCATGTCGTCACAGAAGCCCCCGCCCAGGCAGCCTCCAGCGTGTAGATCGACACACGAACATCGGCAATGAGTTCGCTGGCAGAACGCCTCGCGCCCGACTCGATTGCAGCGTCTCGTACTTCCTTCCCACCCGGATATTGCTCGGACTCCTCACCGCGCGTTGCGGCTTCGAACATTCGTGCGTGACTCTCCGCATTGCGGGCCAGATGGGTCAATACATGTCCGCGAGACCACCCCGGCAACTGCGACGGAGCCCGACAATCGTCATCGGACAACCCGGCGATACCAGCCAAAAGGCGTTGATGCGCTGCAGCACAGCCAGCCACCTGTGCATCAAGTGCTCGCGCGACTGCAGCGTCCACGAGTTCTACGACTCTCCACTACTTCGCTGTGGCACGACCACAACCGTACCGTCGTCCTCGTGAATCACCCGAGCGGACACACCGTAGAACTCAGCCAGGGTTTCACTGCGAAGAACTTCGCGTGCAGTTCCGCGAGCGACTCCCACACCCTGATGGAGTAGCAGCAGGCGGTCGGAGTACAGACCGGCAAGCGTGAGATCGTGCATTGCCGAAACAACGATGAGATTGCGACTATGTCGCAGTTGATCGACCAATTCCAAGGCATGCTGCTGATGTCCCAAGTCCAATGCACTCGTCGGCTCGTCAAGCAACAACACCGGTGCCTCTTGTGCAAGTGCCCGAGCAATCACGACTCTCTGGCGCTCACCACCGGAAAGTGTTCCCAACGGTCGACGTGCATACACGGAGAGGGAGAGCTCACCAATCAGATCTGCAACCACTTGTCGATCCCGAGCAGACTCACGTCCGAACGTCGAAATGTGCGGGTTTCTCCCGAGCATCACATAGTCGCTGACTGGCATGTCATCGGGCAGCACCGGCTCCTGCGGGACGAAGGCCACTTGTCGTGCCAATTGACGACTGCTCAGTGTTCCGAGTATGTGACCACCCAGTTGCACTTCTCCGGAACTCTCCACGAGTCCGGCGATGGCGCGAAGCAACGACGATTTCCCCGCACCATTCGGCCCGATGAGGCACAGCCATTCGCCGGCAGCCAGCGTTTCGTCCACGTTGCTCACCACTGCACACCCGCCGTACTCCACGCGAACGTTTCGAAGTGTCAGGTGGTTCATGAGCGAACCTCGCACAGTGTCAGATGGTTCATGAGCGAACCTCGCGCATGCGCAACAGGAACAAGAAGAATGGAGCACCAAAGAATGCAGTCACGACTCCAATGGGCGTTTCCGATGGCGAGGTGAGGATTCGCCCCGGAATGTCGGCCGCAATCAGGAACGCGGCACCGGCAAACATGCTGAGAGGCAGGACGATGCGATTCGAGGAACCGATCATCAAGCGGACTGCATGCGGCACGATGATGCCGACGAAACCAATCAACCCGCTCACCGCAACGGCGGCCGAAGTGCCGAGTGTTGCAGCAAGAACCACCACGATTCGCACCAGATTCACGTTCATTCCGAGCGCTTTTGCCTCGTCATCGCCGACACGCATCACGTCGATGACACGACGGAACATCAACAAGGTGACCGCACTTATGGCGATGTACGGCAGCACGAGTCGCACATCACCCCACGTTGCAGACGTCAGTCGACCCAATATCCACGAGTACACCTGCCGTACCACGTCATTGTTTCGCTGTAGTACGAAGGTTTGCACCGCGGTAGCCAGTGATGTCACCGCCACACCAGCCAGCACCAACGTGGTTGCTGAACGCGAACGACCAAACGCCGTTCCTATGGTGTACGTCAGTGCGACCGCGATGACGCCCCCGATGAAGGCGGCCAGGGGAACCGGGTCGATCGTCCAAGTTGAGGTTGCCTCACGATTGACCGCAAATGCCACCGTGGCACCAAGACCCGCACCAGCAGCGACCCCGAGCAGATACGGATCAACGAGTGGATTGCGAAACACTCCTTGATAGCTGGCACCGGCGAGCGACAACATCGCCCCGACCAACGCCGCCAGCACCACGCGGGGAGCACGTATCTGCCACACGAGGTTCCACTGCGCATCCGTCACTCCACTGTCGATGGAAACGAGAGGCAGGCGATCGATCAGCGCCAATGGCACTCGCCACCATGTCGGACCAGCGGGACCAAGCGCCAGTCCCAACAGGCCAACCACCACCACCGATATGCCGCCAAGCACCCACCAGGCCCCGCGACCACCGCGTGGCCTGGCGAACATGATGGGTGCACTCATGACGATCGTTCGATGTGCTCGCTACGACTTTGCCAGAACGGTAGACACTGCTTCTGCAATGGTTCTCACCAAGTCCACCAGGCGGGGACCCCAACGTGAAGCGATGTCATCATCGAGCGGCACGATCGAGCCGGTAGCAACGGCTTTCAGGTCGCCCCAACCATCGCGAGCCGCAACGGTTTCTGCCGACTGCGCACAGCACTTGGTATCAGCCAAGAAGATGATGTCCGGGTTCTTTTCGACGATAACTTCAGCCGACAACTGCGGATAGTCGTTTCCTTCCTCGACGCCGTCGGCGATGTTCGACAATCCGAACAAGGCCATGACTCCACCGATGAACGTGTTCGAAGTAACCGTGTACGGCGTCGGGTCAAGTTCGTAAAAATACGTGAGCGGAGGATCCATCTTGGTGACGCCCGCAGCGATTTCTTCGATGTCTGCTTGCATCGCACTCGACAACTGCACCGCCTCCGCAAGTTGGCCGGTCAATGCACCAAGTTGTTCGATCTGCGCATACGCACCAGCCAAGTCGCCTACGGCGCCAGCGGTGAAGACGGGAATGGACAGCGTGGTCAACTGCTCGACGAGATTGCCCGGGTCGTAGCTGATGATGACCAGTTCGGGATCGAGAGCAGAGATTGCCTCCACGTTGGGTTCATAGGCATCGAGCTTCTCGAGCGATGTCGTCTCCGCCGGATGGTTGGAGAAGTTGTCCACTGCAATCACGCGATCACCCGCACCGATTGCAAACAACATCTCCGTAGCCGTCGCCGACATCGAGATGATTCGTTGTGGCTCTGCCTCGAGCGTGAGGTCGCCGACGGTCACCGGGAACTCCTCGGCGACGGTGGTCTCCGCCACTTCCGCGACGGACGTATCGACTTCTCCCGTGTCGCCTTCGGAGTCGCCGCACGCAACCGCCGTTGGTACCAACAAAAAAAGGCCGGCGAAGCCGACCAGTCGAGAAAGTTTCATGATGTTCTCCTTGCTCTTCTCGCGAGAGCGGTTGATGGACCACGTTCATCAGGCGACCGGACTGGCGACCGACCGATGGGAATCGGACGTCGCATTACCGTTGCGGGACAGTGCCGGAATCTCACCGGACTTCGCTGACGAACATGCACCGCAGCTATTGCTGCGACACGCCGAGAGTAGCACTCCTCGTGGCGGAGAGCCAGCGGCTAACGGGCCACCAAGTTGGCGAGACGCGAGATACCTTCGCGCAGGTCGTCATCACCGAGTGCAAACGAAAAACGCGCATACCTTGGCGCACCGAAGGCTTCACCGGGAACGAACGCCACCTTGGCCTGGTCGAGCACGAGATCAGCCAACTGCATGGTGTTGTCGGCAGTGACACCACCAATGGAGCGATGCAACAGCCCACTGAAGTTGGGGAAGCAATAGAACGCACCTTGTGGTTTCATGCACGTGACACCGGGAATTTGCGTGAGCATGTCGTGCATCAAGTTGCCACGACGTTCGAACGCCGTTCGCATACGGGCGACGTCGTCCAACCCACCGGTGAGTGCCGCGAGCGCTGCATACTGCGCCACGTTGGACACGTTGCTGGTGGTGTGGCTCTGGAAATTGATCGCCGCTTTCATGACATCTGCCGGCCCGATCATCCAGCCCACACGCCAACCCGTCATGGCATAGGTTTTCGCGACACCATTGACGATGACGCAGCGGTCGGCGATTTCGGGTACCAAGGTGGGCATCGAATGAAATTGGTGACCGCCGTAAGTGAGATGCTCGTAGATCTCGTCGGTGACCACCCAGATGTCGTTCTGCGCGGCCCACTTACCGATGGCGATGGTTTCTTCGCGGGAGTACACCGCACCACTCGGGTTGTCGGGTGAAACAAAGAGCAGCACCTTGGTGCGCGGAGTCTTGGCACGCTCCAGCTGTTCGATCGTGACCTTGAATTCGGTCTCTTCGGTGGTATCGACCACCTTGGGGACTCCACCTGCCAGTGCGATGGCTTCGGGGTAGGTCGTCCAGTACGGCGCCGGACAAATCACCTCGTCGCCCGGGTCGCACAACGCGGCGAACGCCACGAAGACCGCGTACTTTCCACCGACCGTCACCAACACCTGCGATGGCGTGCACTCGAAACCGCTGTCGCGCTTGGTTTTGGCGGCAATCGCATCGCGCAATGCCGGCAAACCTGCAGCAGGCGTGTATCGATGTGCCTTGGGATCGCGAGCCGCCTTCACCGCTGCCTCCACGATGTGTTCGGGCGTGGGGAAGTCGGGCTCACCTGCGCCAAAACCGATGACGTGCTCGCCCTTGGCCTGCAGTGCTTTCGCTTTTGCGTCGACTGCCAGCGTGGCCGATTCGGCGATGGCTGCGAGTCGAGCCGACACCCTTGACTTCTTGTTTGAGGGTGTTGAACTC
>JAFMJP010000083.1 GCA_017853375.1 Actinomycetota bacterium | reverse complement strand
CACTCATCAAGAACGGCACCGTCATCAGCCCCACGGGGCGTCACGAGCAAGACGTATTGATCGACGGCGAGATCATCGTCGCGCTGTACGCCCGTGGTCAGGCCGACGCCATGGGTGTCACCGCCGACAAGGTGATCGATGCCAAGGGTAAATACGTGGTGCCCGGCGGTATCGACGTGCACACGCACATGGAGCTGCCGTTCGGTGGCACTGCCGCGGTCGACACGTTCGAGACCGGCACCATCGCCGCTGCCTGGGGTGGTGTCACCACCATCGTGGACATGGCGTTGCAGCGTTACAACGAGAACGTGCAATTGGGCTTGGCGGAATGGCACCGAAAAGCCGGTGGAAACTGCGCGGTCGATTACGCCTTCCACCAAATCATCGGTGGAATCGACGAGCAGGCGCTGAAGGACATGACGTACCTCGTGGAGCACGAGGGAGTCACCAGCTTCAAGCTGTTCATGGCGTACCCGGGTGTGTTTTACAGCGACGACGGCCAGATTTTGCGTGCCATGCAGACGGCTGCCGAAAACGGCGCAATGATCATGATGCACGCGGAAAACGGAATCGCCATCGACGTGCTGGTTCAGCAGTACTTGGCGCGCGGCGAAACCGATCCGAAGTACCACTCGTACTCGCGTCCGAGCCTGCTCGAAGGCGAGGCAACGCACCGCGCAATCGTGCTCTCGAAGGTTGCCGGCAACGTGCCGTTGTACATCGTGCACATGTCGGCATCTGATGCCCTCAACGAAGTTGCCGCAGCGCAACACGAGGGCCTCAACGTCTTTGCCGAGACTTGCCCGCAGTACCTCTACATGACGTTGGAGGATCACCTCGCTCGACCCGGATTCGAGGGCGCAAAGTTCGTGTGCTCACCTCCGATTCGATCCAAGCACGATCACCATGATCACCACGCCGACCTGTGGAAGGGTCTGCGCATGAACGAGTTGGCGATCGTGTCCACCGATCACTGCCCGTTCTGCATGAAGGACCAGAAGGAACTGGGTCGCGGCAACTTCTCCAAGATTCCGAATGGCATGGGTGGCGTCGAGCACCGCATGGAGTTGATTTACCAGGGCGTCGTGCTCGGGGAGATCTCACTCGAGCGTTGGGTGGAGACGTGCTCCACCACACCTGCGCGAATGTTCGGCATGTATCCGCAGAAGGGCATCATTGCTCCCGGATCGGACGCCGACATCCTCGTGTGGGATCCGACCAAGAAGACCAAGATCGGTATCAACGACAAGCACCACATGAACATGGACCACTCGTCGTGGGAAGGTACCGAAATCGACGGCAAGGTCGACACCGTATTGTCACGCGGCATGGTGGTGATCGAGAACGACAAGTTCCATGGCCGCAAAGGTCACGGCAAGTACATCAAGCGCGGCTTGAGCCAGTATCTGCACTAAATCAGCCAGATCAACGAAGTCAAAGGAGAACGACGTGAATCGCATCGGTCATTGGGTCAACAACAAGGTGGTGCTCGGCACCTCGGGACGCTCGGGCGTGGTATTCAACCCCGCAACGGGCGAGCAGCAGGCGGCGGTGGATCTTGCCAGCGTGGCCGAACTTGATGCGGTGGTCGCGGCTTCCAAGGCGGCACTTCCGGCGTGGCGTTCGACATCGTTGTCGCGTCGTGCCGAAGTCATGTTTCGTATGCGCGAGTTGGTGGATGCCAATCGCAAGGAAATTGCCAACATCGTGTCACTCGAACACGGCAAGGTTCCGGCAGATGCAATGGGCGAGTTGGCTCGCGGTCTGGAGAACATCGAGTTTGCATGCGGTATTCCTGCACTCCTGAAGGGTGGCTACTCCGAACAGGCCGCCGGCGGAGTCGACGTGTATTCCATTCGTCAACCGCTCGGCGTGGTCGCCGGAATCACCCCGTTCAATTTCCCTGCGATGGTGCCGATGTGGATGTTCGCCAACGCAATCATGTGCGGAAACACGTTCGTCTTGAAGCCCAGCGAGAAGGATCCATCGGCGTCGATGTTCATCGCCGACTTGCTCCGTCAAGCAGGACTTCCCGACGGAGTGTTCAACGTGGTGCACGGCGACAAAGTGGCCGTGGATCGTCTGTTGGAGCACCCGGACATCGCCGCAGTTTCGTTCGTCGGTTCGACGCCGATTGCCAAGTACGTGTACGAAACCGGGACTCGAAACGGCAAGCGCGTCCAAGCACTCGGTGGTGCAAAGAACCACATGTTGGTGTTGCCGGATGCCGATCTCGACATGGCGGCCGATGCGGCAGTGAGTGCGGCATACGGTTCGGCTGGCGAGCGTTGCATGGCCGTGTCGGTCGTTGCCGCGGTGGACACGATTGCCGACAAATTGATCGAGAAGATCAAGACTCGCGTGCCGAACATCAAGGTTGGTCCTGGCACCGATCCTTCGGCAGAGATGGGACCGCTCATCACCCGCGAACACCGCGACAAGGTGGCGGGTTACGTGCAGAACGCCGCGAAGGAAGGCGCAAAGGTGGTCATCGACGGAACCGCAAAGGCAAAGGATGCCGGATTCTTCCTCGACCCGAGCTTGATCGACGGAGCAAAGCCGGGGATGAAGTGCTACGACGAGGAGATCTTTGGTCCGGTCTTGGTGATTACGCGCGTGGAGGGCTACGAGGCTGGACTGAAGTTGATCAACGACAATCAATACGGCAACGGAACCGCCATCTTCACACGCGACGGTGGCGTGGCGCGACAGTTCCAGTTCGACGTGCAAGTGGGCATGGTGGGAATCAACGTGCCGATTCCCGTTCCGGTGTCGTACTACTCATTCGGTGGATGGAAAGCCAGCCTGTTCGGTGACCAACACATGTACGGTCCCGAGGGTGTCAACTTCTTCACGCGCGGCAAGGTAGTTACCTCGCGTTGGCCCGACCCCCGTACGTCGTCGGTCAACCTGGGCTTTCCGCAGAATCGATAGTCGACACCATGGACATCGGCGTCGTACTTCAGACCACTCCACCTGCCGCGCGGGTGATTGATCTTGCCAAGAAGGCGGAAATGTACGGCATGTCGCACGTGTGGACGTTCGACAGCCACATCCTGTGGGAAGAGCCCTACGTGATTTACAGCCAGATTTTGGCCCAGACCAACAACGTCATCGTTGGTCCGATGGTGACCAATCCGGCAACCCGAGACTGGACGGTCACCGCCAGCACCTACGCGACGCTCAACGAGATGTACGGCAATCGCACGGTGTGCGGCATCGGACGTGGCGACAGTGCCGTGCGGGTGACCAATGGCAAGCCCACCACGTTGGCCACGTTGCGGGAAAGCATTCACGTGATTCGCGAACTCGCCAACGGGCGCGGTGTGGAGTACAACGGATCCACCATTCGCTTCCCGTGGGCGAGCAAGAGTCGCTGTGAAGTGTGGGTGGCGGCATACGGCCCCAAGGCACTGCAGCTCACCGGCGAAGTCGGCGACGGATTCATCCTGCAGTTGGCCGACTTGTCCATTGCGGAGTGGACCATTGGCGCCGTCCGCAAAGCGGCCAAGGATGCCGGGCGTGATCCCAAGAGCGTGAAGATTTGTGTTGCCGCTCCCGCGTACGTGGGCACCGACGTGGCGCACATGCGCGACCAGTGCCGATGGTTCGGTGGCATGGTGGGCAATCACGTTGCCGACATCGTTGCTCGTTACGGAGAAAACTCCTCGGTTCCAAAGGCACTCACCGATTACATCAAGGGCCGCGAGGGATACGACTACAACGAGCACGGTCGTGCCGGCAACAGTCACACCACGTTCGTGCCCGACGAGATCGTCGATCGTTTCTGCATTCTCGGTGGACCGGACGAGCACGTTCGCCGGCTCAAGGAGCTGGAAGCGTTGGGTGTGGACCAGTTCGCCATCTATCTGCAGCACGACGGCAAGGACCAAACGCTGGAGGCGTACGGCGAACGAATCATGCCAGCCATCGCGGAGTTGGCTCGCGCCAAACAATGACCCTGATCGTTCGTCGCGCTGCGTATCGAACGGCAATGTTCGCCCTTGCGCTGGGTTTGGTGGTGGTGATCTGGGAAACGTACAAAGCCGTCGGACCTACCGATGGCGGCAAGCTGCTCGGAGTTCGGATTCTTCCCCGAACCAGTGAATACGCCATGCCACACGTGTGGGACATGCTCTCGCGCTTCGGTCGGCCCGAGGTTCGCGGTTCGGACCGAACCGTCCTTGCGTCGGTGTTGGCGGGTGCGTGGTACTCGTTCCGCCTCAGTGTTGCGGGATTCGTGCTCGGCGGAGCAATCGGTGTCGGTCTTGCGGTCTTGATGGCACGTTTCAAGTTGGTCCAGCGCGGAGTTTTGCCGTATCTCGTGGTGTCACAGACGGTGCCGCTCATTGCGCTGGCACCGCTGGTGGTGAGCTGGGGTGGCAAGTTGGAAGTGGGTCCATTCGTATGGCCGCGTTGGCTGTCGGCGTCGATACTCGGGGCGTTCCTGGCGTTCTTTCCCGTTGCAGTCGGAACGTTGCGCGGTCTTGCCGCTGCGCCAGCAGCATCGGTGGAATTGATGCAGAGTTATGCGGCGTCGTGGTGGAAGACGCTCGTCAAGTTGAAGTTTCCAACGGCGGTTCCCTACATGGTTCCCGCATTCCGACTCGGTGCCTCGGCATCGGTCATCGGTGTGGTGGTGGCGGAGATTTCGACCGGCCTCAAGGGCGGTATCGGTCGCCTCATCATCGAATATGCCCGTGAGGCAACGGGCGACCCTGCCAAGGTGTACACCGCCATTTTTGGAGCTGCCGCCCTCGGGCTCACGATGGCTGGTGTCGTGGTGGCGGTTGACGTGTTCGTCATGCGAAATCGACCCAAGGAGAGCACCACGTGAGCGCAGTCAACATCAAGAACGTGAGCAAGGCGTTCAACGAGGGGAAAGCCAACCAAGTAGATGCGTTGCGCGACGTCAGCCTCGACGTGAAACAAGGCGAGTTCGTATCACTTATTGGACCCTCGGGTTGCGGCAAGTCCACGCTGTTGCGTCTGATCGCAAACCTCCTCGAGCCGACATCCGGTGAAGTGACCGTGAACGGGAAGACCGCCGTACAAGCGCGACTCGATCAGGACTACGGCATGGCCTTCCAGCAAGCCGGTCTCTTCGACTGGCGAACCGTACGCAAGAACATCGAGTTGCCGCTGGAGTTGAAGGGATGGGAGAAGGCGGATCGTCGCACCCGAGCCGATGAGATGCTGCAACTCGTACAACTGCCGGAATTCGGCGACCACTATCCATGGCAGTTGTCGGGCGGAATGCAGCAGCGCATTGCGATCGCTCGCGCGTTGGCTGCGCATCCGCCACTGCTGTTGATGGACGAGCCATTCGGTGCGCTCGACGAGATGACCCGCGAATACATGCAGGGTGAGCTGTTGCGCATCTGTGCAGCCACCGGTACCACGGTGGTGTTCGTTACCCACTCGATTCCCGAAGCGGTGTACTTGTCGAATCGCGTGGTGGTGATGTCACCACGTCCGGGGCGAATCACCAAAGTGGTCGACGTGTCCCTCGGCGGCGATCGCAGTGAGGACACCCGAAATCGAACGGCTTTTTTCGAAGCCATCACCGCCGTTCGTGAGGGCCTGCGCGGCATGCATGCAGCACACGTGGGACTGGGCAACGACGACCGATGAAGTGGCTCGGCAAGGTTCTTCCCGCTGCCGTATTCGGCGCACTCTTCCTCGGTTTCTGGGAATGGGTGGTGCGCTTCTTCGACTTGAAGCCGTACTTTCTCACCGCACCATCTGCAATTGGTGAACAGTTCGTCAACAACTTCACGTTGATTCGTGGCGCTGCAACCGTTTCGGGAACCAACGCATTGGTTGGTCTGGTGGCCGGCACCTTGCTTGGAGTCGCGATGAGTTTCGTGCTCAGTCGGTACAAGTTCCTCAACCAGATCATCACACCGCTGGCAGTGGCGCTCAACGCAGTGCCCATTTTCGTCTTGGTGGCAGTGCTCAACAACATGTACTCCATCACCAGCGAGGTGCCACGACGCATCATGGTGGCACTCGTGGTGTACTTCATCGTGCTGGTGAACGTGGCGCGGGGACTCACCCAGGTGTCGACCACCCATGTGGAGTTGATGCGCTCCTACGCCGCGAGCGACGTCGCCATCCTCCGCAAAGTACGTATCCCCAACGCCGTACCGTTCCTGTTCGTCTCGCTCAAGATCGCTGCTCCGGCGGCGGTCATCACGGCCTTCGTCAGTGAGTACTTCGGGGGCTCGCAGAATGGCTTGGGGAGTCGCATTTCCAGCAACATCGCGAATTCCAAGAACGCCGCGGGCTGGGCCTACGTTTTGG
>JAFMJP010000082.1 GCA_017853375.1 Actinomycetota bacterium | reverse complement strand
AACGGCACCATCCGCAACATTCTCGACGGCGTGGTGTTCCGCGAGCCGATCATCATCAAGAACGTGCCGCGTCTCGTGCCGCACTGGAACAAGCCGATCGTCATCGGCCGTCATGCCCACGGCGACCAGTACCGCGCAACCGACTGGAAGGTCCCTGGCCCCGGCACCGTCACCATGACCTACGTTCCGCAGGACGGTGGCAAGCCAGTGGAGATGGAAATCGCCAAGTTCAAGGGTCGCGGCGTGGTGATGGGCATGTACAACTACGACGAGAGCATCCGCAACTTTGCGCGTGCATCGTTCAACTACGGGTTGCAGCGCAATTACCCGGTGTACCTCAGCACCAAGAACACCATCCTCAAGGCCTATGACGGTCAGTTCAAGGACATTTTCGCCGAGGTGTTCGAGCAGGAGTTCAAAGCCCAGTTCGACAAAGCCGGCCTCACCTACGAGCATCGTTTGATCGACGACATGGTCGCGTGCATGCTGCGTTGGGAAGGCGGCTACGTGTGGGCCTGCAAGAACTACGACGGCGACGTGCAGTCCGACGTGGTTGCCCAAGGCTTCGGTTCGCTTGGTCTCATGACCTCGGTGCTCACCACGCCAGACGGCCGCGTGCTCGAGAGCGAGGCCGCGCACGGCACCGTGACGCGTCACTATCGCGACCACCAAGCAGGCAAGAAGACCAGCACCAACCCGATTGCGTCGATCTTCGCATGGACGCGTGGTCTGGCGCATCGCGGCAAGCTCGACAACACGCCCGAGCTCACCAACTTTGCCAACACGCTCGAACAGGTGTGCATCGAAGCGGTGGAAGGTGGCGAGATGACCAAGGACCTCGCGGCCCTCATCTCCAAGGACACGAAGTGGCAAACCACGGAAGAGTTCTTGTCGGCCATCGACCGTCGCCTGCAGGAGAAGATGGCCTAAGGGCCACCTACATGCCCGGCGGCGCAGCGATGCCCGGCGGCGTCCCCGCGCCAGTTCCCAGCGCACCGGCCACCATGCGCGCCGTGGTGCTCACCGAGTTCGGCGAACCCGACGTGCTGCGCGTGGTCGATGTTCCCGTCCCCACGCCGGCCGCCGACGAGGTGTTGGTGCGCGTGCATGCCACCGCACTGAACCGTGCTGATTTGTTGCAGCGTCGTGGGTTCTATCCCAACCCGTTCCCCGGTGAGCACGACATTCCGGGCATGGAGTTCGCCGGCGAGATCGTCGCCACCCCGAGCGGTGCCGCCACCGCGAGCAGTCCCGCCCCCTCGCATGCTCGCGCCACGCGCTGGAAGCCTGGCGACCATGTGATGGGCATCGTTTCTGGCGGTGCGTACGCCGAATACCTCACGATTCCCGCCGATCAGGCCATGCGCACACCGCGGAGCATGGCGCTTGCCGATGCTGCGGCCATTCCCGAAGTGTTCATCACTGCGTGGGATGCGCTGGTGTTGCAGGGTGGCCTCAAGCCGGGTGGCCGAGCGTTGGTGCATGCAGGCGCTTCTGGTGTGGGCACTGCGGCCATTCAAATCTGCCGTGCAATGGGGGCGTGGATCGCCGTCACCTGCTCCAGCGGCAAGGTGCAGGCCTGTCGCGACCTCGGCGCCAACCTGGTGGTCGACTATTCCAAGGACGACTTCGCTGCAGCCATCGCACAAGCGACCGACGGCAAGGGTGTGGATGTGGTGCTCGATGTGATTGGCGGCGACTACACCGCGCGCAACGTGGCGTGCGTGGCAGTGAAGGGCCGCATCATCCAGGTGGGCACCATGGCCGGTCCCTCGAAGGATTTCAACGTTGCGTCGCTCATGCCCAAGCGCGCGTCCATCACCGGAACGGTGTTGCGTCCGCGACCGAAGGAAGAAAAGATCGCCGTGTCGCGAGCGTTTGCCGAGGCATTGCTGCCGGATTTCGATGCAGGTGTGCTGAAGCCCATCGTCGATGTTCGGTTTACGCTCGAGCAGATCGTCGAAGCACATCGCCACATGGAGGCAAATGCAAACGTCGGCAAAATCGTGGTGACGGTGGCACGGTAGATCTTTCACCCATGTCCATCACGTACCGTCCGCTTCGCGATTCCGACTACGACGCACTCGCCGACGTGTTCAACCAAGCCGACCTCGCCGACGGTCGTGCCCAACACCAAGTAGCCGACGAGATCCGCGAAGAGTTCGAGTCGCACCCGGTAGATCTCGCCGATCACACGCTTGCTGCCTGGCGCAATGACGATCTGGTCGGTGCGGTGTATGCGTACTACTTGCCGTCGGAGGTTCGCGAAGTTCGTTGCTACGTGATGGGTGCCGTGAGGCCCGAGTATCGCGGGCAGGGAATCGGACGCGTGCTGCTCGCCTGGGGCATGGAGAAAGCCGAATCGCTCTTGCGCTCGACCAACAACGATCTGCCGAAGTACTTGCGTGTCGATGTGTCGCGCGCAAACCATTCCGCGCTTCGCCTATTGGAGCGCGCGGAGTTGCAACCTATTCGGTATTTCGCCGATCTGCATCGTCCATTGGCGACCCTCGAGCCAGCCTCTGCAACTTCAGCCTCTGCAACACCAGCCTCCGCCGAGCCAGCCAACTTCCGCATCGTCCCGTGGGACCTCGCTCGTAACGAAGAGGCGCGCAACGTGAAGAACCTGGCATTTCAAGACCACTGGGGCTCTACACCCACGTTGCCCGAGTGGTGGGCAACCCAAACCTCCGGATTCGGTTCACGACCCGACTGGTCGTACTTCGCGTTGAATGACGATGATCACATCGTCGGCCACCTCATCACGCATCGGTTCGAGAACGACGACGAGTTGCTCGGTGCGAAGTACGCCTGGATCGACAACATCGGCACGCTCGCCGAATGGCGTGGTCGGGGAGTCGCCTCGCAACTGCTCCGCACTGCGTTGGCGCGGTACCGCGCCGAAGGCATGGACTACGCCGCGTTGGGCGTGGACTCCGACAACCCCACCGGTGCGTACCGGCTATACGAGTCGTTGGGCTTTGTGCCGTGGCGCCAAACCGTGACGTATCAGCGCGTCGTTAGCGCTTGTTGATCGCCACGTAATCGCGGGAGTCGACGCCGGTGTACCACTGCATCGGACGCGAGATCTTCTGGTCGTTGTCGCGCAGCAGTTCGCTGTAGTGCGCGAGCCATCCGGTCATGCGCGGGATTGCAAACAGCACGGTGAACATCTCCACGGGGAAACCGAGCGCCTGATAGATGAGTCCGGAGTAGAAGTCCACGTTCGGATACAGCTTGCGTGACACGAAGTATTCGTCCTTCAACGCAACTTCTTCGAGCTTCAACGCAATGTCCAGCAGCGGATTCTTTCCCGTTACTTCGAACACCTCATAGGCAGCCTTCTTGATGATGGTGGCGCGTGGGTCGTAGTTCTTGTACACGCGGTGGCCAAAACCCATCAGGCGTCCCTTGCCGGCTTTCACGTCGGCGATGAACGCCGGAACGTTGTCGATACTGCCGATGTCCTGCAGCATGCGAACGACGGCTTCGTTGGCACCGCCATGCAGCGGGCCGTACAACGCTGCTGCAGCCGCAGCTGCCGCACTGTACGGGTCGGCGTGTGACGATCCGACCACGCGCATGGTGGTGGTGCCGCAGTTCTGTTCGTGGTCGGCATGCAAGATGAACAGCAGGTCCATTGCCTTGGCGAGCACCGGGTTTGTGCGGTAATCGTCGCCGATACGGAACATCATGTTGAGGAAGTTCGCGGAGTAGTCCATGGAGTTGTTCGGCGACACGAACGGCAGACCCATGCTGAAGCGGTAACACATGGCCGCGATGGTGGGCGACTTCGCAATCAATCGCAACGTCTGCTTGTAGAGCGAGTCACCGGCTTCGATCTCTTTTGCATCGGTGTAAAAGGTGCCGAGCGCAGCGGTGGCAGAAATGAACATGCCCATCGGGTGCGCGTCGTGGTGGAAACCGTCCACAAATCGCTTGCGCATGTTTTCGTGGATCATCGTGTGGTGTGTGACGTCGTACGTCCACGTTTCGAGCTGTGCAGCATTGGGCAGCTCGCCATTGAGCAGCAGATACGCCACTTCAAGGAAGGTGGATTTCTCCGCCAACTGCTCGATGGGGTAGCCGCGGTAGCGAAGAATGCCTGCGTCGCCATCCAGATAGGTGATGGCCGACTTGCACGCCGCGGTCGACAAGAACGCCGGGTCGTACATGCGCAGTTTCGGGTCGAGTTGACGCAGTGCCGACGAGGAGAACGCGCCTCCCGTAATCGGCACGGTCACTTGTTTGCCCGTGCGGTCGTCAATGATCGTGATCGTTTCAGCCATCGTTAGGCCTTTCCGTCTCTCGTTATCGGGAGCTTCCTCTCCCAGCCGTTCACGCTACTTGCCGGCTACGCCAACGCCGTTCGCTTTCCCGATGTGCCGGCTACGCCAACGCCGTTCGTTGCCCCGAGTTAGAGCGGGCCGTTGTCGTGTTTGCGCTTGGGAAATTTCTCACGTTTACTCGACAGCATGTCGAGGGCTGCCAACACTTCGATTCGTGTTTCTTCTGGTGTAATCACCGAATCGACGTAGCCACGTTCGGCTGCCACGTACGGGTTGAGCAGACGTTCTTCGTAGTCCCTTTCGAATTCGGCACGTTCGTCGGGGGTGGCGCGTCGTTGGAGGATGGCAGCGGCCTGGCCAGCGCCCATCACGGCAAGTTCGGCGGTGGGCCATGCGATGCACACGTCGTTGCCCATGCGCTTGCTGTCCATCACGATGTAGGCACCGCCGTAGCTCTTGCGCAGGATCACGCAGACGCGTGGCACGGTGGCCCGCCCGTAGGCGAACACCAGTTGTGCGCCGTGGCGAATCATGCCGCGCCACTCCAAGTCTTTGCCGGGGTAGAACCCGGGCGTGTCCACCAGCGTGACGATCGACAGGTTGAATGCGTCGCAAAACGCCACGAAGCGCGCAGCCTTCTGCGACGCCTGAATGTCGAGTGTTCCGGCAAGTGCAAGTGGCTGATTGGCCACGATGCCCACTGCACGTCCGCCGATTGATGCAAGCGTGGTCACCACGTTGTTGGCCCAGCCAGCGCGAAGCTCCAGATGGACGCCGTCATCGACGATGGACTCGATCACGTGTCGCACGTCGTAACTGCCGGTGGGTGATGCCGGAAGGATGGTGTTCAACTCGGGGCAACGACGATTCGCCGGGTCGCCCGAGTCGATGATGGCCGGCAAATCATCGACATGATCGGGGAGGTATCGCAGCACTTCGTTGAGGAGTTCTTCGGCGTGTGCCATGTCGTTGGCCACCAGGTTTGCCACACCGCTTTGTCGTGAGTGGATGTCGGTACCGCCGAGTTCTTCGTTGCTCACTTCCACACCGGTCATCTGCACCACCATGGTGGGACCCGACACGAACGCAAACGATTCGGTGGTCATGATCACCACGTCGCACAACCCAATCAGCAGCGCGGGGCCCGACACCGCCGGGCCATCCACGATGGCAATCGTTGGCACTACGCCCGAGCACTCGGTAATCACCCGTGCTGCTTCGCCCCAACCGTGGAGCGCCGACACCCCTTCGCGCAAGTCGGCACCCGACGATGCCAACACCAACACCAACGGCAAACGCTTCTCGTGGGCCATCTGTGCCGCGTTGCGCAGCACGCCAGATGCCGCAGAAGAGAGCGCACCCTTGTGGACGTCGTCGTGTACTTCGGCCCACACCACACGGCGACCACCCGCCAATTGGCGTACCGCCGCGCTGGCAGCCCCAGGAACCTTGCGAGTGAGATGGACTGCGGTCACTACGCGCAAGGCTAGACGCTGTGCTCCTGGCGTTGGAGCGCTTCGCACGCCACGGGCCCTACCCGTAGCGTTCCTGTACATGGCGGCAGCCGCGTTCATCGACCTGGATCGCACGTTGCTGTCGGGTGCCAGTGGCCCCGTGATTACTGCATCGTTGCGTGCCGCCCGGTTGGTGCCGCAATCGTTCCCGGGTGAGTCGTTGCTGTATCGCATTTTCAACACGGTGGGCGAGACGCTGCCGTCAATGGTGTTGGCGCGCCAAGGTGCCACCGCGATGAAGGGCAAGTCGCAGCGTCTGGTGCGCGACGCCGCACGCACGGCGATTCCCGAACTCACCACGTTGGTGCAACCTTTTGCGCGCCAGGTAATCGACAAGCATCGTGCCGCCGGCGACAAACTGGTGCTCGCCACCACCACGCCGTACGACTTCATCGAGGAGTTCGCTCGTTCACTCGGTTTCGACGATGTCATCGGCACGAGGTTCGAGGTGGATGCCGGTGGTCTCTACACCGGTGAACTTGACGGACGCTTCGTGTGGTCGGGCGGCAAGC
>JAFMJP010000081.1 GCA_017853375.1 Actinomycetota bacterium | reverse complement strand
ACCGTCACCGCAACGTCACTTCCGAGTTGCTCGGCAATCTCGGCTTTTACCGCCGCACTTTGGAGCAGCAGCAGTTGGTTGTTTGCATCTGGGAACGAACGAACTGACACAGGGTCGATACCCACACTGGCAAGTACTGCGGTTGGGTCTCGGGCCTCGTACGTCTCGCTGATGTAGTACGAACCGGGGTTCGTACGTAGGTCGGACTCCTGTGCCCACAGAAAACCAACCGCAACGGTCACGACGACCGGAATCACCCACCAACGCAATTTGAGTGTTTCCCAAAATCCAGGAAGGTCAACACCGGTCAGCAGGCTGAAGTCGGAATCCTTTTGCTGATCTACCACGTGTGTACCTGCTGTCAGGCTACCGAAGCACTACGGCACCATCCGCAAAGATGGAAGATGTGGTGAGCATATTTCCCTCCGCACCATGGACGGACCCCGCAGTGGTGGAAATGCATCGTCTACCGATGCGTCCACCTCTCGTTGTGAGCGACTCGGTGGAGGCAATGCGTCAGAGTCGTGCGGTTCGCCGAAAGTCCTTGGATGGCACATGGCGATTGCGTCTGGTGGAGGCGCCGTTGCAGGTCGGCGAAGCAGAATTGCGGGGCCGCTCTTCGACACTCGGAAAACGATGGCACCACGTGGTAGTTCCCGGTAATTGGACCATGCAGGGCGTTGGTGACGTACCTCATTACACGAACATCGACATGCCGTTCGATGGACCCCCACCGAATCTTCCACAACGCAATCCCACGGGCATCTACCGACGCTCGTTCACCTTGCCGGGGGCATGGCTCAGGCAGCAAGTGGTGCTGCACGTGGGGGCTGCCGACAGCGTGCACATGGTGTTTGTCAACCGCACCTTCGTGGGCTACGGCACCGATAGTCGACTCGCCAGCGAGTACGACATCAGCGATGCGGTTCGAGCAGGGGAGAATGAGTTGGCCATCGTCGTGGTGCGCTATAGCGCCCACAGTTACGTGGAAGATCAAGACCAGTGGTGGATGGCGGGATTGCATCGCTCCGTATTCATCGAAGCACGCGCACCAATACACGTTCGATCGGTTTCTTGCACCACCGACTATGACGCAGATACGAACACCGGCTCTGCTGTCGTCGAGACCGAAGTGTCGTTTCTCCACGAGCCGTCGCCGGGTGTAACGGTGCAGATGTGGTGCGAAGAGTTGTCGGGTAAGCGTGTATGTGAGCCCGTGATGTGCGACGTGCCCTACGAGTACACCGAGAAATACGTGTTCGCCGGTCACCGTGTTACTGCGAAACTCTCGATTCCCAATGCTCGTCCGTGGTCGGCTGAGGATCCTCAGCGTTATCGCATCGTCGTGAAGCTGCTTGGACCGCAACGCCAGTACACATCGCTGATAACCGGCTTTCGACGGATTCGAGTAGAAGACGGCGAGGTACGGGTAAATGATCGGCGCATCACCATTCGTGGCGTCAATCGTCACGACCACCATCCCGTGCGCGGTAAAGCAGTAACACTCGGGGACATGCGCGCCGATGTCATTGCGATGAAGCAACACAACTGCAATGCAGTGCGCACGAGCCATTACCCCAATGATCCAGCGTTCTTGGATTTGTGCGACGAGTACGGCTTGTATGTCGTGAGTGAGGCGAACATCGAGTCGCACGCGTACAACACGTCACTTTGCAACGACGACCGCTACTTGGCTGCCTGGTTGGCGCGTGGTTCACGAATGGTGGTGCGCGATCGTCATCATCCGAGCGTCATCTTTTGGTCATTGGGGAACGAGTCCGGCTTTGGCACCAATCATGACGCGCTTGCAGCGTGGATTCGATCCGTCGATCCCTCGCGACCGCTGCACTACGAAGGCGCAATTTCTCATGGGCGCAATGGTGATACCCGTCCGTGGCTCAACGGTGGTCGCAATGCCACCGACGTGGTGTGTCCGATGTATCCGCCGATCTCTGCCATTGTCGAGTACGCCCAGAGTGGCGCCAACCGACCTCTGGTCATGTGCGAGTACAGCCACGCCATGGGTAACTCCAATGGGTCCCTCGCTGACTATTGGAACGCCATTGAGAGCGAACCGCTGCTCGCGGGTGGATTCATCTGGGAGTGGAAGGATCACGGTTTGCGTCAGGAGATCGATCCTGGGAGCTCTCGAAACGGAGCATCATGGCGTTATGCGTACGGCGGACAGTTTGGCGACGCACCCAATGACGGAAGTTTCGTGGCCGATGGACTCAACCATGCTGATCTGACGCCGCATCCAGCCATGCGGGAGATGGCATGGGTCTTTCGACCAGTCGCCGTGACGCCAAGCGGAAGCACCCAGTTCGTGGTGCACAATCGACAGTCACACGTTGATCTTCGTGAAGTACATGGAACACTCAGCGTGCTGGTAGCGGGTGACACCGTGCACGAAGAAGCGCTTGACGTTGATGTTCCTGCATCGACGCACGTGACCTGCAATCTGTCGTCTGCTGCGCGTGCAGCCATCGAGTCTGCGGCGCCTCACAACACCGTCTCTGTGCAGTGCCGCTGGTACTTACGCAACGACACACCGTTTGCGCCACGGGGCCATCTTGTGGCGTGGGATGACATCTTGATTCGTGCACCACAACCCAAGGAAGTCCCCAGTGCCTCCGCTGCAACACTTGATCAGCCGCCTGCCGACAGCGACTTTGCAGCACCGGTTCGTCTTGCACTCATGCGCGCCACCATCGACAACGACGGTTACAAGGTCATGCCAGGATTCGGCGAAGCACACCACATTGGCGGTCGAGCACTCGCTCGCTGGACCCGGCAGGGAATCCTCAGCGACATCATTCCGACAGGTGTGCAACATGTGCAGCGACGTGAAGTACGAGTGGATTCGAGTGTGGTGTATCACCATCGGGTCGTCGTGCCCGAGCCTCTCGGTGGGTTACCGCGAGTTGGGGTGAGATTTGCGTTGCCCTCTTCATTCACTCACGTTCGCTGGTTCGGTCACGGTCCACACGAGAACTATCCCGATCGAAACGCAGGGGCTCTGCGCGATGTATGGGCGCGCAAGCCGGATGAACTGCCATACCTCGTGCCACAGGAGTTCGGACTACGAACCGACTGCGAGTGGATCGAATTCGTCTCGAGTCAACACACACTTCGTATTGATGTGCTGTCACCTGCCACCCTGCACTTCAGTGCCGTGCACCACACACCACTGCAGCTCTTTGAAGCGATGGACGCGACGCAGCTGGAGCGGAGCAAGGATCTCATCATCCATTTGGATGTCGCGCACCGAGGGCTGGGCACTGCCAGTTGTGGTCCCGATGTCGATTCGAGGTTCGAAGTTGCCGCAGGGGTGTACGAGTTCAGTTACTGCGTACGACGAATCTGAAGCTTGCGATCCTCCGCAGTTAGGCAAGTACCGTCACTCGTACGAAATCGCCAGCCGTGCAACGTGCAGACCACCTCATCGCCTTCGATGCAACCAAATACGGAAAGATCGGCTTTTCGATGCGGACAATAGCGCTCGAGCGTGAATTCGCCAAGCTGGATCTCCTCACTCGGTGACTCTTGGTCGCCGAGACGTCGGCGGGCCTCTGCTTCGGCTCGGTCGATCCGTTCCACCGACAAACTCTTGAAGAAGTTGTAGAGATATTCGTTGAACGCTCCTGCACGCCATGCACGGAAGCGACAGGAGAGAAACAACGAGTTGGACCAGTCAACTGCAAATTCGCCGATGACTTTCTCCAACAACTCTGGGGCAATATCAAAACTGAATTGGCACACTTCGTCCGCATGCGAGCGCACCGCTCCACTGGGAAAATCGATGACGATGGCTTCGTCGCCCGAGCGAATGAGGCACAGGCCCCCAACTCCGGACCGTAGGCGTGGTGCGCGCAATAACAACGGTTCCCACCATGCAGCCAATCTCGGTTGGAAAGGTGCGGATTTACGTGGCCAGCCCAATCTCTCTGCTTCTAGCCAGCCTTGCCAGTCGGCCTGGTAGGTGCGCAAGTAATTTCGTTTGTCACTGAACGGAGCTTCGACATCCTTGTCAGGGTGGGTCACGCGCACCGCCCCGTTTGCAACGGAAATCGTCGAGCCTGGAATGTTTCGTTCGGCGCGGCGTCCCAGTTGCGACAGTCGCGAGATGAATTGGGTTTGATCGGGGAAAATCGACACTTCGTCGCCGTCAATCATGTTGAAGGAAAAAAGCTCGTCGTCGAGGAAGCAAGGTGGACCTGCCGATGGAACCACGGTGGTGGCACCGATCGCCTGCACGTAATGTTCGGCACGTACGAATTGACTTTCGATCTTGGCGCGCGCTTGGTTGCGCCGTTCTTCGACTGGCATGTCGTACACCATCGGATACCAAATGGCGCCACTGAACTGCAACCAGTGTTGATCCACATGACCGTGTCGTGCAAGCGACCGCGGATCGTGCGTTCGGCAGTCGTTCTGGTTCACCAGACACGCCTCACCGTCTTTGACCACGAGGGCCGAATCGCCACCGGGGCCATCACTAATCGATGACTCCACGTGAATGGCAACCGACAGTTCATCACCGAGCGCCAACTCTTCACCGTCGCGTGTGGTGACAAAATCCCCGAATCCCAAGCGAGTAAGCCGGCGACGCAGTTCGTCGGTTGGGAATTCGGGCAACAGGACTCTGGTGTTCTTGTTCATTCGCTCGCGCAAGAACGATTCGTCGAAGTGGTCACCGTGGAGATGGGAGATGTAGAGGTAGTCGGGCGCACACACTGCCGCCATGAGTTCTGCGTCAAGTTGATCGTTGCGCGGGAACGGGAACCATGAACCCAAGAATGCCGGTACGAACCATGGATCACAGACGATGGTGGCCTGACGACATCGAATCAGAATGCCGGCATGACCAAGCGAGGTCGCCTGCATCGGTAAATCAGGCAACGGGTGGGTCGGTGAACTGTTGACCGCCACGTGATACGTGTTCGGTCCACGCCGTGCCATTCCAGTAGCGCATTTCGTATCGCCCTGAAGGGTCTTTGTACCACGCAGCAGGAACCGCAGGCGCCGTCGTGGAATTGGTTCCTACACCAGTTGCGGCACCATAACCAGAGTCGCCTCCTGATGGAGTGGCGGTGGTTACCGCACCGACTGTGACTCCGGCGCTGTTGCGCTGTCCAACCGGACGGCGCAGGAATGCGCAGAAGCGCCCATCTGTTGTCGTGGTGATGGAGACCACTTCCCATCCCTCCGCCGACTTGCGAGTGAGTTCAGCTGCCAGACCTTCGGGGCTTGCGTTGAATGGATTGAACGCCGCGTATTCGTACATGGTTGGCAGGCTAACGGCTGCTCCTAGTCTTGTCGGGGTGACGAAAGCACGTCGCGTCGGCTTTTTTGGTCCAGCCGGCACGTTCACCGAACAGGCCCTCCTCACTCAGCCCGACCTGGCAACCATGGAGCGTGTAGCGCTGCGCACCGTACCTGATGTGCTCGATGCAGTTGATGCTGGCGAAGTCGATGTTGGCTTCGTGCCAATCGAGAACTCAATTGAAGGCACGGTGAACTTCACCCAAGATGCGCTGGTATTCGATCACGATCTTCTCATCCAGCGGGAGGTGGTGTTGGACATCGAACATTGCCTGCTTGCGCGTCCTGGCACCTCACTTTCCGACGTCAAGATGGTGCTCTCGATTCCGGTCGCAACTGCGCAGTGTCATGCGTTTCTCCGTCGCATGTTTCCCGATGTCGAAGTGCGTGCCACCAACTCAACTGCCGAGGCCGCTCGACTCGCTGCAGAGGATGGCGCACACGGAGTTGTTGCGATTGCCCCGGCAAATGCCGCGGTTCTTTACGGCCTTGAGGTGTTGCAGCGCAACATTGCCGATCATGAGGGAAACCAAACACGTTTTGTTTTGGTCGGCAAAGATCGAATTCCCTCCCGAACCGGCAACGACAGAACCGGTGTCGTGGTGTTTCAGCGTGCCGATGAACCCGGCAGTCTGATCGGCATTCTGCAGGAATTTGCCGCACGGCGAATCAACATCACCCAACTACTGAGTCGTCCCACCAAACGTGGTGGCTTGGGTGACTACTGCTTCATCATCTATGCCGATGGACACGTGGCGGACGAACTGATGGCTGACGCCCTGCGCGACTTGCGCACCAAACAAGGAGACGTGAAGTTTCTTGGGTCGTATCCCGCCGCCGGTAAACACACGCAGTCGACGCGCGAACACGCCGATCAACGTTGGCGTGACGCCGATGATTGGTTGAATGCAATCCGATCACGAGTAGTTCGCTGAGTGACTCACGCAGGTAGCGTGAAACACGGAACGATGGCAGAGCGGACGAATGCACCTGTCTTGAAAACAGGAGTGGGTT
>JAFMJP010000080.1 GCA_017853375.1 Actinomycetota bacterium | reverse complement strand
CGGGCAAAACCACGCTGCTGCGTTTGATGTTGGGGTTGCTCGACTTCACCAGCGGAAAGATCTCCATCTTTGGTCGCGACATCACCGCCGTGGGTCGAGTGATTCGCTCGCGAATCGGATACCTGCCAGGCGACCTTGCGTTGTACGACCAACAAACCGTGCGCCAGTACCTGGAGTTTCTCGCGTCGCTTCGCAAGTTACACCTGATGCCGGCAGCGCTTCGGTTGTGTGAGCGGCTCGGTTTGCAACCAGATCGGCGAATCGGCGATTTGTCGCGCGGCACCAAGCAGAAAGTTGCGGTGGTGCAGGCATTCATGCACGCACCGGATCTCCTTTTGCTCGACGAACCAACCTCGGGACTCGATCCGATCGTGCAGCGCGAATTCGAGTTGCTGGTGGATGAAACCCGACGCCGTGGCGCCACCATCGTGTTGTCCTCGCACATTCTTGCCGAGGTAGAGCGCTTGGCCGATCGAGTGGCAGTGATGCGTCAGGGTCGACTGGTGATCGTCGACGACGTCACCATGCTGAAATCGCGATTCGCTCGCCGACTCGACTTGGAGTTTCCCACTGCGGTCGATCCCGCGCCATTCACTGCGTTGCCCGGGGTGCGCGACGTCCACGTTTCGCGTCGCACGTTGACGTGCGATGTAGTTGGTCCGGAAACCGAATTGCTTCGCGCCGCTGTGGCACGCGGAGTGGTGGGAGTCCACGCACACGACCCGAGCTTGGACGACATTTTTCTCAATATCTTCGACGGGCCGTTCGGCGCGGCCTAACGCCGTCGTGGAGATTGTCAATGCGGGACGACATCGTGCTCTTTGCTTTGTTGCGCAAGACGATGCGCGATCATCGGCGGGGAATCATCGGCTGGGTAACCGGAATCGTTGCGCTCGTTGCGGTGCAACTGTCGGTATACCCAACGGTTCGTGACGCCACCGCTCGAGTTACCGACTTTGCCGATGCCTTTCCTGAAGCTTTCAAGAAGATCTTCCGCATGGAGGAATATGGCACCGCCGTTGGATACTTGTCGACGGAGCTTTTCTCGGCGACGCTGCCGTTGATCTTCATCGCCGTTGGTGTCACATGGGGGGCGCGTGTGGCCACCGACGAGGCTGAAGCAGGAACCGGCGACATTCTGTTTTCATTGCCGATCTCTCGGCGAAGTTTTCTCGTCACTCGAATGGCAACCGAATTACTGGTGCTCTTGCTGCTGGGAGCCGTCTTGAGTGCGGCAATCATCATCGGCGCTCCTCTGGTGAGCATGTCGGTGGGGGTCGGGCGGGTGCTGGCTGCGTCGTGGGCGACGTTGCTGGCGGGAGTGGTGTTCGGCGCCGTGGGCATTTTGGTGGGGGCCCTCAGTGGACGGCGTTCAATGGCGCTGGGCATTTCGCTGACTGCCGCCATCGCAGCATTCGTGGTGTACTCGCTTGCGCCTCTCGTGGAGGTGATGGACGACATCAACCTGTTCAACCCGATGCAGTGGACCGTCGGGGCAGAGTCACTGAAAAACGGTGTGAGTGTCGGGTACAGCGCAGTTGCCTTGATGTTTGCAGCAGTGCTGATGGCAGGAGCGCTGGTGGCATTTGATCGCCGCGACTTGTAGTGCAACGTGTCGCTCAGGCGAATGCAGCCAGTGCAATGCTCGTGCCAAGCAACATGTACGGGCCGTACGCCATTCGTGACGAACGGTCGAATCCGCGACGAAGACGCAACGCTGCAGCAACGCCACCCAACACGGCGATGATCGCCCAGGCGGTCAGCACCAACTCCGGCTGAAACCAACCGAGTACGGCCCCAAGTGCCGGTGAGAAGTGCACGTCGCCACGACCCAACGATCTTCGCCCAACCATGCGAATGGTTGCCGTAATGGCAATCATGAGTGCTGAGCCGTGTACAGCCGACCAGTGCTGAGAGTCCGACCACGACGGTGCGTTACCACTCGGGTACAACATAAGAAGCGGAAGCGTCGCTGCCAAGGTGACGTAGCTCACCACGCGCGGCAGCTGATGTGTGGTGATGTCGAGTGCAACCAATAATCCAAAGGGAATCACAGTGATGGCAAATGCCACGAGTGCTAGAGGGTGTGCATCGTTGCGGACTGATGCCCACACCACGCTGGTGCCGTAGACGGCGCTGGAGACAGCCCACCATGTGACGAGCCGCCGATTGGCGGCGGTCACGAGAGGGATTGCAGCGTGCGAATGAATGCCGGCCCCACCACGACGATCATCAACGCGGGCAACACGCACAACACGGTGGGAAACACCATCTTCATCGCCAACTTGGCGGAGTGTTCCTCGATTGCCTGACGGCGGCGACGTCGGGCGGTGGCTGCTTGTTGACGCAACACCGTGGCCAATGGTGCACCGATTCTCTGGTTTTGTCGAATGGCAGCGACGAACATCTGCATGCCCGACGTGGGGGTGCGCTCCAGCATTTGTGCGATGGAATCGTCTCGCGACACACCGAGCGCGACACGGTCCAACACTGCGCGGAACTCGGCGGCAAGGGGTGACGAGTGGCGGTTGGCGTAGATGTTCATCGCTGCCTCCAGAGTGAGACCTGCTTCCACGCACATGACCATTTCCCCCAAGGCATCCACCAATTCACGTTCGACGCTGTTTCGTCGAGCATCCTCCTTGCGACGAGCACGCCACACCGGCGTTTGCCACGCCACGTACATGAGCAGAAACGCCAGCGCCACACCAACGACATCGGGACGAACCCACACCATCAACACGCCCACCGCACTTGCAGCTGCAACCAACCAGGTGCGGCGCTGCCAGTACTCGAAAGGAATGCGGATCTTTCTGGCTCGAATGGAAGTAAGACGCCCAGCCTGCAGCGTCATGAGCGCAGCAGCGCCACCAAACAGCATCGACGCCGCGAATCGCACTCAGACCACCACTTCCGGATTGCCAAGATGTCGCAGCCAACGCCAACCCGCAAACGCAAGCGCTGCGGCACCAACCGACATTCTCTGACCGAGTGGATCGGTCACGAGCGGGGCCGCATATCCAGGATTGAGAATCGACACCCCAACCAACACCACGGGTGGCAAGGCCAACAACACCTTGGCGCTCAAACGATTGTCCGCAGTGAGCGTATGAATGTCGCGGCGAAGACGGTCTTCCTCTTCGATCGTGGTGTGAACACCCTCGAGGGTTTCCACGAGGGATCCACCGTGTCGCGATTGCAATCCGATGGCCGAAGCCACGACGCCCAAATGCCGGTTGCCTTCCTTCAGGCTCACCTGTTGCAGAGTGTCACTGAGGGGTGTTCCCAACCGTGCTTCCTCGAGCGCTTCCACCAGGATCGAGCGCAGAGGGTCGACGATGGAATCTGCCACCTCCGTCATCGCTGCATTGATGTTGCGACCGATGCGGAGATGACCAACCACCAACTCCAGCGCAGGTGCAAGTTGCGCCGACAAAAGCTCGTTCCGTTTTCGCTGATGGCGAGTACGCAAGGGATGCGGAAGCGAGATCTTGAGGGAAGCACGACCCGCTTGCTCGGGCGGAAGCAGCCCGGCAATCCTTCGCATGCGACGTGTGGAGTTTCGCTCCTGCAAACGCCAGCGAACTTGTTGTGTGGCCAATGCTGCACCGGTGGCAAAAGCGAGCGACGCCGAGAGTCGGTTCATGGTTACGTGAGTGCAACGTGTCGGGCGCCGAGGCGCGATGACTGGAGACCGGTCGACACCAGTTCGGGCAATCCACGTGGACTGCCGGCGGGGTAGACGGACCGGGAGAACAAGTCGGAAGTGGAGATGGTGTCACCCTCCATGCCGACCACCTCGGTGATTTGCGAGACGAATCGTCGACCCAGCGGATCGCGAACCAGATGTACGAGCACGTCGATGGAGTTTGCTACTTGTTCGCGAATGGCACGCAGCGGCAAGTCGGTGCCGCCGAGCATCACCATGGTTTCCACACGACGGAGTGCATCTCGAGGCGAGTTGGCATGCACCGTGGACAGGGAACCTTCGTGACCAGTGTTCATCGCCTGCAACATGTCGATGGTTTCCGAACCACGAACCTCGCCAACGATGATGCGGTCCGGCCGCATGCGCAGGGCGTTGCGTACCAAATCGCGCACCAATACCTCGCCACGACCCTCGGCATTGGGTGGGCGAGTCTCGAGACGTACCACGTTGTGCATGTGTGGTGTGAGTTCCACTGCATCTTCGATGGTGACGACACGCTCGTCGGCACCAACGAACCCCGACAACAGATTGAGCAACGTGGTCTTGCCCGTTCCGGTGCCGCCCGACACCAATACGTTGAGCTTTCCGGCCACTGCGTTGTGCAGAAACGATGCAGCCTCGGGTGACAGTGCACTCTGTTTCACCAAGTCGTCCATGGTGAAACCAGAGGAGTGGAACTTGCGAATGGTGATGGCGGGACCATCCACCGACAACGGCGGCAACACCACGTTGAGTCGTGAACCGTTCGAGAGCCGGGCATCCACCATTGGGGAGGCTTGATCCACGCGGCGACCCGACGCTCGCAACATGCGGTCGACCACACGACGCAGATGGTCGTCGTTTTCGAACACACGTTTGGACTGGCTGATGGTGCCGGAGCGCTCTACATATATACGGTCAGCGCCATTGACCATCACCTCGGAAATGTCGGGGTCGTCAATGAGGTCTTGGATGGGGCCGAACCCCAGAATGTCGGCGATCACCGCCCGTCGGAGGAACTCCTTATCTGAGTCGGTGGCATCAACCTTGGGAAGCCGAAACAAGCGGTTGAGTTCGGCTTCTGCCTGTGTACGCAACCAGTCATCGGACATGCTGGCCCGATCGGGAAGCGACGAGAGATACGAGCGAACCTCGGTGGTGAGTTCCTGGAGTTGGAGTTGCAGACGCAACCACATGTCGTCGACGTTTTCTCCTGGTGCGATGGGTGCAACCTCGACTCGATCTTGTTGCAGGGCTCGGGCACGAAGACTCATCGTTAGAGCTTTCGCTTCCACCAGAAACTCATCCGCTTGCCGAGCGTGATGCCCAGCAGGGAGTCGGCGAACGACTGCACCGAATCGGCGATGTGCGATTCCGGATGAGCGTCCAACAGCGGTGTACCGGCATTGAGGGAAACTTCCATCTGTGAGCTGTCGGGAATGTTCAGAGACACGGGTAGGCCGAGGCGTTCTTCCACATCATTCACGCTCAAACCCCAACGAGCAGTACTGCGGTTGATGGCGAGCGACACGCGCTCGGTGGGGAGATGGAGCACACGCATGGTGTCGAGCAACTTGCGCGCCGCTTGCACGGATGCCACGTCGGTGGTGGTGACAAGGAGCACTCGAGATGCCGTTTCCATTGCATCGACGGTGAAGTCGCTCAACCCAGGACTGGTGTCGAACACCACCGGGCGATTCAGCGCCAGCAGCCGATGATTGATCGTTCGCATATCCGCGGCGTAGACGCCGTCGGCAGCGATGTGAGAATCTGGCCCACACAACAGTGAAAGCTGCGCGCCGTAGGGGGTGAACATGCCCTCCAGTTCGGTGGAGGCGTCTTCGCGAAAGCGGCGAGTCACGTCATGCAGTCGAAACGCGGGCCGCACGCCAAACGCCCACTCCACATCGCCCGTGTACGTGTCGAGATCCACCAACACCGATGGCGTACGTTGGGCCAGCGCGAGCGCGAGGTTGGATGCAATCGCGGTCTTGCCCGAGCCACCCTTGGGTGACACCACGGTGACCACGGGCGGGAGACGATCGGCAGCCACTCGCGGTGGGTCCAGGTGAATGGTGCTCATCTGCCCACCAGCCACAACTGCTCATTGCGTGCGGCCATCAACACCTCGGCGAGCGAATCACGATGCACGGCGATGGTAATCACCGAGTCTTCCGAGGGCTGCACTTCGTCGAGCGGTGGTGAATCGAGCACCACCGCATTGCGTGATACCAATCGAGCACCGGTATCGCCGAGTGCATAGATGTCCAACGTGTTGCCCGAAATTCGCACGGCGCCCGACCAGTGTTGTGAAGGCAGGCGTACGGAAGTGACCAGATAGTCGGGGCTCACCGCTGCTACCTGATTTCGAGCAAACGAGTTCGGTGTGAGTTGTTCGCCGGCCGAGTGTTCGCTGGCCAGCACCCCATCGGGAATGTCGTCGAGTGAATCGAATGCACTGTCTGCGCGCGCTTCGGCCGGAAGCGATCGCACCGTGGCAACGTTGAGAACGTCGATGTACGAAGTGCCCTTCGGGATGCCGCGTGTGAGCACCACGACATCCACACGTGCTTCGGCATCGGCAGTGTCGGCATCGCGCGGAATCAACATCCACGATCCCGCCAGCACGAAGCCGAATGAGATCAGCGCAGGTA
>JAFMJP010000079.1 GCA_017853375.1 Actinomycetota bacterium | reverse complement strand
TAGCTGATTTCCCAGCGAACTTCTACGGTCACGGTGACTTCTTGGATACCAAGATCAACCACCGTTCCGGAACTTTCTGCCATCGCGTCGGACTTTGCCCCAACCACGATGTTGGTTGGCGCCGACACTTCGGTGAAGTACACCAAGTCGCCGAGTTCCACGCCGAGAAGTTTTGCGTACTCCTCAGCCTTGACTCGAGCCTTTGTCACTGCGTCTTCACGTGCAGCAACGGTTCCGGCAGTGGCGTCGTCGACAACCGGAGACGTGTAATTGATCGAAACATTGGCGCCGCCAGCCGCCACAACGGCGTCGACCACCGCTCCAGCACTTTCGGCGTCACGAATCAGCACGTCAAAGACCTGCGAGGCGCGATATCCGACGATCTTCTGACCCTCGGACTCCGTATAGCTGAATTCCGGATTCACCGTCACCGTTTGAGTCGCAATATCGGCAATCTCAATCCCCGCATCCGTCAATGTCGTACGGACGATCTCCGAGGTGTTCGCCGCCTGCGAAAGGGCAACTTCGTTGGTTTCTGCCAGAACACTCACGCTGAGTGACAGACGAACGGCATCAGGAACGACATCGGCAGTGCCGGTGGCCTGCACGGTAATGCCTTGGGCAACACCGTTTTCACCAATGTTCACCGTTTCACCGCACGCACCAAGCACCAATGCACTTACGAGAATGAAGGACGTTGCAGCCATTTTTCGCATGGCGTCACGCTACCGAAGTAGGCTCGGTACTGATGTTCGCAGCAGTTCCGTGGCACTGGTGGCTTGGTGCAGGCTTGTTGCTTGCTGGCATCGGCGCAGTCGTGTCGTTGGTGGCTGGATACTTGCGTGCGGTGGAAGCAAAGAAGCATCCAACTCGAGCGCAGCGACGCGCTCAACAGCAATAGCACTGAGGATTGACGCGCTATGAGCGCCCTCACTGATGCGCTCTTCTCATCGGCATTGGCTCAGCAACTACTGACTCGCGCCAGCTTTCCTGATCGTACGCAACTGCATTGCGCAGTTTCTGGTGGTGCCGATTCACTCGCACTCCTGGCGCTCGCCACTCGTACCGAGCGGCATGTATCGGTGTGGCATGTCGATCACGGGTTGCGTGCCGAGTCGGCTGATGAATTCGCGTTCGTACGGTCAATCTGTGAACAACTCAACGTTGAATGCACGCTGCGTTCCGTCGAAGTGGCGCCTGGCCCAAATTTGGAAGCACGCGCTCGCGATGCCCGGTATGCCGTACTTCCTGATGATGTACTCACCGGTCATACTGCAGATGATCAAGCAGAAACAGTACTCATCAACCTGCTTCGCGGTTCCGGCACTGCGGGGCTCGCAGGCATGCGACGTGCCGACCGGCCACTTCTCGGCATCCGGCGTAGCGAAACCCACGCGTTGTGTGCCGAACTTGGCATCACACCACTGCACGACACCATGAACGACGACCATCGGTTTCAGCGAGTGCGCGTGCGCGATGAACTCATGCCACTCCTGGTGGACATCGCAAAGCGTGACATGGTGGAAGTTTTGGCTCGTCAAGCAACGGTGCTTCGCGAAGATGACGACGTGTTGGAAGAGCTCGCTTCAATGCTCGACCCCACCGACGCAAGAGCACTCTGCAAGGCGCCACGTGCACTTGCTCGACGATCAATCCGTCGATGGCTGAGCAATCCAAAACCACCCGACCTCGCGACGGTTGAGCGAGTACTCGCCGTCGCATGTGGCGATGCGGGCGCCTGTGATATCGGTCAAGGTCGTTCGGTGCGGCGTAGCCACCAACGCCTAGAAATTCACCTCGGCCACATGAGGTAACATCGTCACCCGATGTCTCAGAAACTCCGTGGCAAGTGGGCCCTTGGAATCCAGCCCCGTGATCTCATTTGGATCGTAAAGAATCAGCTCGCCATCTGTGAGCGTCCCGGTGGATACGGTGCCAGCCATCGCAAGGTTCGACGACAAGAAGAAGTCATCTGGCTGCGCGAGAACGACTTCCATTGCATTGTGAACATCAGTAGCGCTCCACACAATCTGCATACCTACGACGAGCTTGGAATGCCATGTCGACACATGCCACTTCTCACCAGCGACGACATTGACCAGTGGTGTCGCATGTTCTTCAACGAGCTCAACGGTCTCCTTGCCGCAGGCACACGAGTCATTGTGCACGCCGAGGAGGTCAGCGACCAGCTGATCAGCATCATGGGCACCTATCTTCGCTGGCTCGGCGTAGTGGAAGAGCCGACCGAGGCCGTCACGTTGATCGAACGCCTCACCAATCGTGCTCTCGAACCGGCATCGCGCTCGCTCATCTTCCGTGCGCACGAGCTCCGTAACTCGTAACGCCACCGCAAAGTTCACCACTCGCTACTCTGAAACATATGTCGCAACAGCGTCTGCTGGTGATCGGCGTCGGAAGCGAGCTTGGGTCACTTGCAACTGCGCTACTGGAACAAGATGCTCGATTTACGGAGATTCTTGGAATCGACGTGCACCCACCGCGACGTCGGCTCCGTCGCACCACTTTCGTACGTGTCGAGCATGACGAGTCGACCAGCTTTGTTCGACATGTGGTGGCGCATCGTCCGGACGTCATCGTTCACCTCGGAGTGTGGGAGCCACACGCACGACTCGGGACCAACGACGCTCGTGTGGCCACCGGCAATTATGCGCGAGCGCTCTGTGATTCGCTCGCTCAGCTCGATGGGCTCTCACGGCTGATTCTTCGCTCCGGGCTCGAGGTGTATGGTGCTCCGCATCGGGGGCCAGCTGACGAATCAACTCCTACCGCACCTACTTCTACCTATGGCCACATGCTGACCGAACTTGAGGTCATGGTGCAGGACGCCGCACCACGTACGACCACCATCACCACATTGCGATTCGCCCCGGTCATTGGCGCACACGTTCCGAGTCCACTGGGCCGTCTGCTGCGGTTGCCCATCATTCCCATCGACCCTTTCTCAAAGGCCGCGTTTCAAGTGGTAGCTGACGACGACGCTGCACGCGCAGTGGCACATGCCGCGGCGCACGGAGTCCACGGCATCGTGAACGTTGCTGCACATGAACCGACCACCGTTGGCACCGTCGCCAGACAAGGAAGACGAATCGTCGCACCGGTCGTACCTCATACATGGCGAGTTACCGCATCACTCACCACATTGGCCGGCGCACCACTGCCCGACCATGTGGTGGAGCTCTTGCGTCATGGTCGAACTGCGATAAGTCACGTTCGCGACTCGGGTTATCTCCCGGTGCATTCGACCCGGGATGTGATCAAGCGACTGTATTCATGGCCGTCGATCGTTCGTATTGCTCCATTGCGTCCAATCGAGCGGGTTGCTTGATGCCGTTCCTCAGCCGACCCGATGGAGTCAACATCCACACGCAAACAACGGGAAGAGAAGACGCACCACCAGTACTCCTTATTCAAGGGCTGGGAATGAACAAGAACGGATGGGCGCTACAACGATTCGCAATGGCCACGAAATTCCGCACGATTGCCTTCGACAATCGTGGGGCAGGTCGAAGCTCTATTCCCGATTCTGAATTCACCCTGGAAGACATGGCAGACGATGCCATTGCAGTGCTCGACCACTACGGCATTCGTACTGCACACGTCGTTGGCGCATCGATGGGTGGTGCAATTTCACAGATCGTGGCAGTCAAGTACCCCGAACGCGTTCGATCGCTCACGCTTGCGTGCACGGCCTGTCGCAATCTCCCCTGGCGCACCGAGCTGCTCCAACATTGGGCTGACACCGCCAACGTCCGTGGAATTCGCCAGTGGGCAGACGAATCCATGCGCTGGATGGTCGGACCTCGGTCGTTCCGACGGCTCGCGCCAGCCATTGGATGGCTGGGTCCACTTGCCACATTTCGACCATCGACGGGATTTTCCAAGCAAGTGGCGGCAATCCTCGACACCGACGACTCCATGGTGGCTGAACTTTCTCACATCTCGGTGCCCACGCTCGTCGTCGTTGGCAACCAAGACATCCTTACGCCGCGTGCCGACAGTGAAGAGATAGCGGAACGAATTCCTCATGCTGAACTCGTGGTGATCTCCGGCGCGGCACATGGGCTGATGGTGGAACATGCCTCCACCTTCAACCGAATCGTTGTCGACTTCATCGAGCGAACCGAGCGCTCCGGTAGGCAACACCTTCGGGCGAGCTGAGCCACGATGCGTGTCATCGTTGTAGGTGCCGGCCTCAGCGGTTTGACTGCGGCACGACGACTCGCCGAATCTGGCCACGAAGTCACCGTGTTGGACAAGGGTCGCTCCAGCGGCGGCCGTTGTGCGACTCGCCGAATCGGTGACGCCGTGGTCGACCACGGAGCGCAGTTCTTCACGGTACGTTCGGCGGAGTTCGCCAATATCACCGACGGCTGGCTGAACGCGGGCGTGGCGATGGAATGGTGCCGCGGCTTCGGCACGAGCGACGGCCATCCGCGCTACTGCGGAACCAACGGCATGACCACCATCACCAAGCATCTCGCGACTGGATTGGATGTCCGTTGTTCGCACATGGTGTTCAGCATGGAGCGCAATGCCTCCCGCTGGAAGGTGAACCTTGACGACGGCACGGCGTTCGACGCCGACGCCGTGGTGGTTACATGTCCGATTCCCCAATCGCTTTCACTCCTCGCCAATACTGATTTGGAAATCCCTGACGGAATCCGCACCATCGAGTACGACAAGACCATCGCCGCATTGGTGGTGGTGAGTGGAAATACCAACGTGCCTGCGCCCGGAGGAGTTCAGGATGGCGACGCTACGTTTTCGTTCGTCGCAGACAATCAGCAAAAAGGAATCAGTGCGACACGCGCACTCACCTTGCACTGCAATGCGTCATTCAGCGATGCCAATTGGTGGAGTGACCAGGATGCAACGCATGCAAGCGTGATGTCACTCGCCGCCACATGGATCGGCGATGCAACGATCATCGAGCACCAGCCGAAGCGTTGGCGGATGGCCACCCCGCGAACCACGTGGCATGAACGTTGCTGGTCGGCTGGTGGCATGGTGTTGGCTGGCGATGCGTTTGCCGGTCCGCGTGTTGAGGGTGCCGTACTCTCCGGCTTGTCGGCCGCCGAACAACTCTTGGGTTAAACGAGGGAATCGAGCAACGCGCGTGGCGCACGACGCAATGCGTCGGTAGCAGCACTTGCCGGCAACGAGGCGCATGCCGCTTCGGCAATTGCGGCGTAACTCCGTGCGGTCTCCAATGCAGCCGATAGTCCACTTCCGTTGCGAACAATCTTGAGCGCCTTCGTACGCTCCTTTGCGGTGAGTGGTGACCCGAGTAGGTCATACAGCTCGCGCGACTCCGCAGTGTCGGCAGCCAAGGTGAGCAATACGGGCAGCGTGTAGACACCCTCTTCAAGATCGTGTCCTGCCGGCTTGCCCAACTGTTCGTCAGTGGCCACGATGTCCAACACATCGTCCACGATTTGGAACACCATGCCGTAAGCATCGGCCACATTCGTGATGGTGTCGGTGACCTGGCGCGAGTGACCTGCCATCAACGAACCAATGCGAGCCGACGTCGCAAACAGTGACGCCGTCTTACCTTGAATGCTCACCAAGTACGAGGGAATGGTACGACCGCGATCGTACGTGTGGCGCAACTCCTCGACTTGACCTTCACACAAACGACCAATCGTGCGCGCCAACAAACCGGAAACCTCATTACCGAGTGATGCTGCAATCTCGGAGGCTCGAGCCAACAAGAAGTCACCCGCAACGATGGCCTGCAAATTGCCCCATTTCGCATTCACCGTCTCCACACCGCGACGAGTGGCGCTTTCGTCCATGACATCGTCGTGGTACAGCGAACCAAGATGTACCAGTTCACAGGCAATTGCACCTTGTATGACGTGATCCACAACCGGCGCATCGGTGCCAACCTGCGCCGCTGCAACGGCCAGCACCGGTCGCAGACGTTTGCCACCTGCGATGATGAGGTGGGATGCGATCTCCGTGAGGTACGCGTCCGCTGTCTGCACCGAGGCCCGTAGAGCCGACTCGACTCGTTCACGGTCACCGATCATGAGCGGCAACTCGAGCAGCGGCGACACCAAATTCACCATGTCAGGTTATGCGTGGACCGCAGACAACCCGTGTACGCAGCGCTGCATCGCCCAGCGGCACGGCGGGGACAGAGGTCACAATCTGCACCGTTTCATGCGTTACTTTTCACGACTCCTTTGTGGCTCGTCCTCCCGCAGGAAGTGGTCACGGGGGTACACTTTCCGATACGGCACGGGGTCACGATTCCCCAGTAAGGCGGTAACAGCAGTGTTCGAACGTTTCACCGACAGGGCCCGCAGAGTGGTCGTGTTGGC
>JAFMJP010000078.1 GCA_017853375.1 Actinomycetota bacterium | reverse complement strand
GCAACGGATGCATCGATCTTGGCGCGGCTGTAGCCGTCGATCTCCAAGCCCTTCACAATCTGATACTTGCCACCCGAGCACGTACACGGGAACGACGACACCAAACCCTCCGGCACACCGTAGGAACCGTCGCTGGGTACCGACATGCTGACCCAGTCGCCTGGCGCAGTGCCGAGTGCCCAGGAACGAATGTGGTCGATTGCCGCATTGGCCGCCGATGCGGCTGAGGACGCTCCGCGCGCCTTGATGACCGCTGCCCCGCGCTTGGCAACCGTCGGAATGAACGTGTCATTGATCCAGACGTCATCGTTCACCAGCGACTTGGCGGGCTTGCCGTCCACTTCGCAATGCGAGAGGTCGGGGTACTGCGTGGTGGAGTGATTGCCCCAGACGGTCATCTTCTTGATGCTGGACACCGGGCGGTTGACGCGCATGGCGAGCTGCGAGAGAGCACGGTTGTGGTCGAGGCGGGTCATTGCGGTGAATTGACGTGGATCGATTCCAGCCGCGTTGTTGAGTGCAATCAATGCGTTGGTGTTGGCCGGGTTACCCACCACGAGTACTTTGATGTCCTTCTTGGCACTCCTGGCGATGGCTTCGCCTTGGGGCTTGAAGATTCCACCGTTTGCCGAGAGCAAGTCCTTGCGTTCCATGCCGTCTTTGCGGGGCATCGCCCCGACGAGCAACGCGACGTCGGCATCACCAAATGCAACGTTTGCATCATCGGTGCACACCACGCTGTCGAGCAGCGGGAATGCGCAGTCGTCGAGCTCCATCTTCACGCCGGACAGCGCACCGAGTGCGGGTGTCACTTCCAAGAGTTGCAAAATGACCTTTGTATCCGGCCCGAGCATCGCGCCCGATGCAATTCGGAAGATGAGGCTGTATCCGATTTGTCCTGCTGCGCCGGTAACGGCGACTCGTACTGGAGTTGTCACGGGGGCTCACGCTAGACGATTGCCCCGACACCGTGGCAAACAGAGACCTACAGACGGCCGACCGCCTGCATGATGAGGTCGGCGTAGAAGCGAGCCCCCGCTGGTCGCAAGTGCGTTTGATCCGAGTACAGGTACTCCGGAAACTGTCCCACGACGGTGTGCCAGTCGAGCACTTTCACGTTCGAATACTTCGTGGGGAGCGCATTGATGAGACGGTTGTTGATCGTTTGACGTGGCTCGCTCGGCACGTGCACGGTGAGAAACAACACCAGTGGAGTATCCACGAGAGTCGCCATGATCTCGTCGAACACTTCCTCGGTCGTGGTGCTGTTGGTGCCGAGGTGTATCACCACGATGGAACCCAATCGTCGAACCGACTTGAGATAGTTCACGATCTCCAGTGCTTGGCGCACGGAGCGATTCTTCATTGCATCGACCGTGGCGCCGCGCGCAGTCAGTTCCCGCGCCGCACCGAGCATGACCGAGTCGCCGATTGCCAGGACGTCGATGAGCTGGCCATCGAGGGTGGTGGTCTGGGTTACCCCGCCACCAATGATCACTGGTTGGCTCTGATCAACCGTGGTCGGCGACGTGTCGCCAAGCACGTTCACCACCGCCGATTCGCTCTCCGCAAGGCTCTGGCTGATGTCGTTCAACTTCACGTCTGCCGTGGCAACGCTCACCAGCGCAAAAGCGGGAAGCATTGCGCTGAGAGCAAAAGCGCCCGCACGACGACGCCGTGTTGCAGAGTCGACCAATACGCCGAAACGTCGCTCTTCGCGACGAGTGCGCCACCATGCGCCAAACCTGCCGTCGCGCACCGGCAGCTCAACATAGCGATAGGACAACTCGGTAATCGCCAGCGTCAACAGCATCAGCAAAACGAACTCGTATGGTGTGAGGCCCTTCCCGGCAAATCGTCGGTACATCTGGAACACCGGCCAGTGGTACAGGTACAAGCCGTACGAGCGCTGCCCGATGTAGGTCATCACACGGTTGCCGAGCAATGCGTGGGTCATCGTGGCCGTCGGGTGAACGGCCGCTGCGATGACGGCGACACTGGCCACACCGACCAAGAAGAAACCACCTCGGAACAACACGTCGTATCCGGCAAGACCGACATTGGTGATCTCCACCACGTCTCGGAACACCGCAGCTGATACCGCCAAACCGGCCAGACCGAGCAAGAACACTCCGTCGAGCAACTGACCTCGTGTGCCGATCGGCGAGGTCTGCAGCAGCCACGGTCGCCAAAACACCGCCAGCGCAGCACCTAGGAAGAGTCCACCAGCGCGGGTGAACGTGCCGAGGAAGAGAAAATCGATCCGTGACACGGGTTGACCGAGGAATGCAATGAACTGTTCGGGGGTGTCCGTCACCGTTCCAATTGCTCCGCTGCGGTAGGTGACGGCCGTGAACACCGCGATTGCAATGGATGTCGCGATGAAGAGCACCCCGACGAGAGGCAGCCTGCGTCGGCCGAGCTTCATCAGCGCCAACATGATCACGGGCCAGAACACGTAGAACTGCTCCTCCACTGCCAGCGACCAGAGGTGGCGAAGCGGCACGAAGTCGAATGCCGTGAAGTACGAGGTACCGACCCAAATTTGGAACCAATTGAAGCCGTACATCAACGCGGCAATGATGTCGCCGCGCAAGTTACCGAGGGTGTCGCGCTCGAAGATCGAGCAGTACACCGCAACGAGGAGGAGCAACATCCACAGCGCGGGCAACAATCGCCGGGCGCGACGTACCCAGAACTGCTTGAGGTCGATTCGACCATCTCGCTCCGACTCTGCAATCAGCAACGAGGTGATGAGGAATCCGCTGATGACGAAGAACACTTCGACACCCAGGAATCCACCGCCGAGCCACTTCTTGTTGGCGTGGTACACGATGACGGCAATTACCGCGAGCGCACGTACGCCATCCAGTGCGGGAAGGTAGCCCAGCAAACTCGGTCGCTTGTCGCTCATATCGAACCCTCGTCGCTCACGAAAGACCCAGATTACGAAATATCTCGCGCGGTGCCACCGAGCGATTCAAGGTGTACACGTGCAATCCCGGTGCACCTGCAGCCAACAGGTCGCTACTCAACTTCGTTGCAACCTCCACTCCCAACTTGCGAACGTCCTCGGGGTGTTCCAGCGGTGCCAGTCGATCGGTCAGCCAGTTGGGTAGCGCTGCACCCGACATCTGAGCCATCTTGACGATCTGGCTCTTGTTGGTCACCGGCATCACGCCCGGAATCACCGGCTTGGTTACTCCAAGTGCCGCCAACTCGTCGACGAGTCGGCAATAGTGCTCTACATCGAAGAAGAACTGTGTCATCGCAAAATCGGCGAGGCGGAGCTTTTCAGCCAGATGCTGTCGATCCATCTGACGCGATGTCGAACGCGGGTGCACCTCGGGATGTGCTGCCACACCGATACACACGTCGAAATTGGCACGGAGGTGCTCCACCAGATCGAGCGCGTAGCGGAAATCACTCGGGCCGAGTTGGGTCGGATCGGTGGGCAAGTCGCCACCCAAAGCCAGGATGTTGACGACTCCCGCGGCCTCGTACTCGCCCAGGAGTCCATCCAGTTCTGCGCGCGTCTGCCCCACGCACGTCAGGTGAGCCACTGGTGGAATCGTGCCCTTGCGGGCAAGATCCACCACGACGTCGCGCGTACGAGTGCGGGTGCTGCCCAGGGCGCCATACGTAACCGAATAAAAACTCGGCTGCAATGGTGTCAATTCATCGATGGTCGTGGCGAGCTGTGCCTGGGCTTCGTCGGACTTCGGCGGGAAGAACTCGAATGAAAACGTTCGCCCCCGCGCAAGGAGATCGCTCACTCGCATAGGTTCCTCAAAGGCTACGGACGCAGAGAACTACGACTGCATATGAGATGACGTGAATGGCGAAACGCTGCGCGTTAGCCGAGAGAAGCAATGATCTGTGCCATCAGCTGCCCTGCTTCGGTTGGATTGGCTCCAACCTTGACGCCTGCAGCACGAAGTGCATCCATCTTGCCTTGCGCGGTTCCCTTGCCGCCCGACACGATTGCGCCAGCGTGGCCCATCTTCTTGCCCGCAGGTGCGGTCACACCCGCGATGTACGCGCTCATGGGCTTGGTGACGTTGGCCTTGATGAATTCGGCTGCTTCTTCTTCGGCCGAACCACCGATTTCGCCGATCATGAGAATTGCGCTGGTCTCCGGATCTTTCTGGAATTCTGCAAGGCAGTCCACGAAGGAAGTTCCCGGCACCGGGTCGCCGCCGATGCCGACACACGTGGTCACGCCGATGCCCTGTTGCTTGAGCTCGAACAACGCCTGATACGTGAGCGTTCCCGATCGCGACACGATGCCGACGTTCTTGCCACCAGGCGTGGGTTCGTGTGCAATTTCACCCGCGGTAATGCCGATGTTGCAGCGCCCCGGGCTGATGATGCCCGGACAATTCGGGCCCAACAATCTGGTGCGTGGATAATCACGCTTCAACGTTGCATACACGCGGGCTTCGTCCTGGGCAGGAATTCCTTCGGTGATGCACACCACGAAACCCACGCCGGCTGCCGCAGCTTCCAAGATTGCTGCCGGTGCAGCCTTGGGTGGCACCGCGACGAACGATGCGTCGGCACCAGTTGCCTTCACGGCATCTGCGACGCTGTCGAACACTGGAATACCTTCGACGTCCTGACCACCCTTGCCCGGTGTTACTCCAGCAACGACCTTGGTGCCATAAGCACGATTCCGCAAACCGTGAAACTTGCCTTGACCGCCGGTGAGACCTTGCACGATCACCTTGGTGTGTTCATTGACAAAAATCGCCATGATCAACTTGCCTTTCCAGTGGAGTACGTCATGTTCAGCCGACCTTTCCGTTGGCGATGTCCACGGCGGCACGAGCCGCTTCGAGCATCGTGGGCTTGGACATCAACTTGCTCGATGGAATCCCTGCCTCGGCGAGTATCGCCCGACCCTGATCGGCGTTGGTGCCATCCAAACGAATCACGATGGGAGCGCGAAGTTCCACTCGACGCATGGCTTCGACGATGCCCTTTGCGACCTCTTCACCACGTGTGATTCCACCAAAGATGTTGATGAAGATGCTCTTTACTTTGGTGTCGAAATTGATGACTTCGAGTGCGGCAGTCATGAGTTCTGCGTTTGCGCCACCACCGATGTCGAGGAAGTTCGCAGCCTTACCGCCAACCTGGTTCACCACGTCCAACGTGCTCATGGCCAAACCGGCACCGTTGGCAATGATTCCCACGCTGCCATCGAGCCCGATGTACTGCAGGTCCTTCTCGCGTGCCAAGCGCTCACGATCGTCGAGTTCCTCGGTGGCGCGGAACGCCTCCCACTCTGGGTGACGGAAAAGTGCATTGCCGTCCAAGCTGACCTTGGCATCGAGTGCGTGCACTTCACCGGTGGGCTTCAAGATCAATGGGTTGATCTCCGCCAAGTCACAATCACCCTTCACGAAGCAGTCGTACAGCTTCACCAAAATGTCGGCGACACCATCCTGTGCCTTTGCCGGAATTCGCGCGTCTGCCGCAGCCTTCTTCGCAACGGCAGCATCGATTCCCACGATGGGGTTGACGTGCAGCTTCACGATTGCAGTGGGATCTTTTGCGGCAACTTCCTCGATGTCCACCCCACCTTGCGCAGACAACATCAACAGGTGCTGTTTCGCGGCGCGATCCAACGTGAACGACGCGTAGTACTCCTCGGCAATGTCGGAGGCGCACTCCACCCACACGCGCTTGACGACATGTCCTTTGATGTCCATGCCGAGAATGTTCGTGGCGTGCGTTTGCACCTCGGCCTTGTCGTTGGCCAACTTGATTCCGCCCGCCTTGCCGCGGCCGCCGACCTGTACCTGTGCCTTCACCACCACCGGGTAACCGACTCGCTCGGCGATTGCAATGGCCTCGTCCACCGTGTGCGCGACATCACCGGCCGAAACCGGGATACCAAACTTCGCGAAGTACTGCTTGCCTTGATATTCGAACAGGTCCATTAGTTGCTCACCTTTTCTCGCTCGTCGAGCGCTGCTTCGAGCCACTCGGCAATCGTCTTCAACGACGAACCTGGTCCGAAGATTTCGCTGACACCTTGTTGTTTGAGAGCTGCCGCATCGGCATCGGGAATGACTCCACCGCCGAAGATCATCACATCGCCCATGTCTCGAGCCCGCAACTCGTCCATCACCCGAGGAAACAACGTGAGATGCGCGCCGGACAACAGTGAGAGCCCGACTGCATCGACATCCTCCTGCAGTGCGGTTTCGGCGATCTGCTCGGGAGTTTGGTGCAGACCGGTGTAGATGACTTCGAATCCGTGATCGCGCAGTGCGCGAGAGATGGTCTTTGCCCCACGATCGTGGCCGTCAAGTCCCGGCTTGGCAACGACTACGCGATAGGGCCGCTTCACAAGTAG
>JAFMJP010000011.1 GCA_017853375.1 Actinomycetota bacterium | reverse complement strand
GCCGACGCGTCGCACTCAACAGATTCTGCGACACCCTCCTCATCTCCGACGGTGGTCTCCGGCGTCACGAGCGAGGCCTGATCGATGCCGGTGAACGATTGGGTATCGCCGCGTTGCACCGTGCCCGAGGCAATCACGACCCCTGCTCGCGCCACCTGAAAGACATATTGGTCGACTGCACCCACGTTCATGAGGAACACTTCACCGCCAGCCGCGGTTCCAGCACCAAATCCGCCGTCATACTGCACGCGCACCTCGTCGGCATCGGGGCATGTGGTGATGGATGCAAGTTCGGGACGATCAGCATCAAACCCGGCCTGCACGGCACACTCAATCTCGGCGGCAGCCTCGAGATCGGCACACAACGGAGTCTCTCTGATGAGATCCACCTGTGACTGCAACTCAGCAAGGGCAACCGGATCAAATGTCTCGACTGATGAATCATTTTCTTCGCCCGACGACTCTTCAACAGCCACGGTTGTCGTGGTCTCTTCCACCGCAGCGCTTGCGATGGTTGCCGACGCCACGTTCGACCAACCTGAATACACGCGATAGGTGTCGTTGTCGGCACGCACTTGGAACTGCACGGTGGTGCCAGGGGCAAACGACGGCGAGGTTACCGAGGTCCCGCTCACTCGCCAGCTGGACAAACTTCGGAATCCATCCGTTGTCCATAGGAACGCATAGTCCTCGACGGGTGTGTTCGAGGCTTCAGGTGCCGTCCATGAAACTCGCACGGTGGTGCCGTCAACCACGGCCTGCACATCGGTGGGTGCGTTCAGAAATCGGCTGGCTGGTTCGGAGGTACTGGTCGACTCGGCGACCGTTGTCGTCGTAGTCGTCGACTCTTCGGTCGATGCCACCGTCGCCGTTGACGCAACAGTCGTGGTAGTGGTCGTCGAATCGGTTGCGCGCGGGACTCGCTTCCACCACTGCATTGGTCCAATGAAAGCAAGTTGCCCGACTTCACCAGACGAGGCGTCGGAGAGCGTTGGTGTCGAATCGGGCGTAATCAGCGGAGGCTGGGCTGCGGCGAGGGCACTCTCTGCGTCGGCGAGAGCAACGTCTTTATCGGCCTGCGTTGGATAGCACGTCACCGAATTCAAGGTGCGATTACGAGTGCGAGCCTCAGGCTCTCCGCCGCACGAAACGAAAATCAGTACCGCACCACACACACCTGCCAATGAACGAAGGACTGATGAACGCATGAGCTCAAACATAATCTCAATTATGTCTGAAAGCAACCACTCGGAGCATCTGAGTGTTCGATCCCGGGCACTGACGCACAAGGTTCTACTCACTACGCTCGGCGCAAAGGCAGGCACCAATGGACGACTCACCGAAACTCCCACACAAATACGGTCGTATAGACAAGGACTACGCCATGGCGCTCGCCACGCGGCCACCTGAGGATGACGGTCCCATCTACATGGTGAACCTCATGAAGTACCACGAGGTGGCGCAATACAGCGATGACGCGGGGATCGAGAAGCCAATCACCGGTCGAGAAGCAGACGACCGCTACAACCCGGCCTCGATTCTCGCAAAGATCGGTGCGACGATCGTGTTCGTCGGTGACGTGGTGAACAATCACGTCGGCTCGGAAGACTGGGACAGAATCGCCGTCGTTCGCTATGCAACCCGTAAGTCGTTCATCGACATGCAAACTCGCAAGGACTTCGGCGAAAAACACGTTCACAAAGCCGCTGGCATGCAACGCACCATCATCGTGTGTTGTCGCCCCCAGGATTTGTCGCTTGACACTCGAGGTCGACCCAAGACCGATGACAACCGACTCGTCGCCATGGTGGTTCGCCAAACTCCGAACCGTGATGCCGCATTCGGTCAGCTACCTGGCGCGACCAACCTTGCGGCGGAAGGCACCATCATCGGGGACGGTCGAAAGTGGGACACCGTACAGTTCGTACCGGTTGCCTCCGACGATGAAGCGGAGTTGCTCGCAGCCTCGATTCCTGGAACGGCAGACGGCGATACATACGTGATGACCGTTCGCGCCTCCATGGACTCCATCACTCAGGGCTGAGGGCGACAACGTGCAGGTTGAGATCAATCGTCGGGACATCCGACAAACACGATTGGTCTCCACTGTGATACCACGCGACTTGCCACCCCAACACGTCGCCATGCGTCTGGAGCGCGCGGCGCTCACCTCCAACAATGTGAGTTACGCCCTCAGTGGCGACATGCTCGACTACTGGGGCTTCTTTCCCACCGAGGAAGGTTGGGGTCGTCTACCCGTCATGGGATTCGGTGTAGTGACCGCCTCCAACTGCGCCGATGTTCCGGTCGGGGGACGATATTTCGGCTTCTTCCCACTTGGCGATTACCACGTCGTGGAAGCTCAATCTTCCCGCGGCGGGTTCATCGATGCCGCGTCATGGCGCGAGAAGCATGCCATGGCCTACCGAAGTTTCGATCGAGCGGAGGTCACACCAAACGATGATGCGATTCTCGTCTTACGTGGACTCTTTCTCACCTCATTCCTGATCGAGGACTTCATTCGTGAACGACAGAATTTCGGCGCACACCAGGTGATAATCACCAGTGCATCGAGCAAGACGGCGATTGCGCTCGCCCACTGCGTGAAGAGGTTCTCCGATCTGCGCGTGATCGGACTCACTTCAGCACCCAATGCTGCCTTCACCGAGACCGTTGGCGAGTACGACGAAGTCATTACCTACGACATGTTGCACTCCATCGAGAAAACGAGGTCGATCGTCGTAGACATGGCCGGAAATCCGAACATCGTCGGTCAAATTCATGGGTTGCTTCCTGACTTGATTGCGCACTCGGCAAGTGTTGGTGCCACGCACTGGGATGTCGAGCGGAGCAGTGCATCCATTCCGGCCCCACGCCCGGAGTTCTTCTTTGCACCTTCGCAGCTCGCAAAACGCGGCAAGGAGTGGGGACGTGAGGAAGTCAATCGACGAATATCCGACGCCCTCGCAGTCTTCATCGACAGCAGTGCGCGTTGGATGTCGATGCGTCACAGCCGTGGCGCGGAAGCAATAGTCGGCGTCTACGCCGATCTCGTGGCGGGCAAGGTCGACCCAAGCATCGGCCACATCGTGGCGTTCGACTGACTCAATTCGGCAAGGTGTAGGAGTTCTCGAACTCGTCCTGCAACACCGTTGCAAGTGTTGCGGTGGTATCGATCACCAACTCTTCGGAAAGCACGCGGGTGCGATACGACCAGCCATGCGGCATGGATAGTCGTGCCCCAAGGGTGGCAAGTGACTCTTCCGACATGGTTGCATCCACACCCATGCACAAGGCCTGCATCACATAGGCCTTCCCCTCAGGGTTCACGAGCTCGAATACCGACTTTCCGGCGTCCCAGAAAAATACGGCACCACGATTGACCGTGATTTCGGAGTAGGGGCCACCGCCGAGTTTGTCGCCCAACGGCAAGGTTGCAATGCGACGAAACATGATGCCGCCGAACTCTCGTAGTACCGGCTCCATCGGTGCCACCTTGGTGCCAAGCCCGTCAAGTACCCAACGGCGCGGACCATTCACTTTGACGAACATCGCTCCCAATTCGGCGGCGACAGCTTTGGGGTCGATGTTCTCCCATAACTCCTGTGGGCAGTCATTCAGCAACTGCGTGCCGTACACCTCGGCATGCAGTCCGTCTTCGCGAAGGAATATCGGCAGCAACTCGCCATACCTCACGCCGCGCATGTTGTCGATGAGGCGTTGTGGTGATGATTGCGTCATGTCGCTCCCCTGCGCTCGTTGATCGAGCTCCCGCTGGTTCACGGTAGTGCGAATCGGCAACAATGTACGCATGGGAGCGGCGAAACATCTCGCCCCGGATCCGGCCCCGACATCGATGAAGGTCGATGTCGCCATCGTCGGCGCCGGGTTTGCAGGTATGTACATGTTGTATCGCGCGCGACAGGCGGGATTCACCGCGCGCGTCTTCGAACGCGGCGGCGGAGTCGGCGGCACCTGGTACTGGAACCGTTATCCGGGTGCTCGCTGCGACGTGCCGAGTCTCGAATACTCGTACCAATTCTCCGACGAGCTCCAGCAGGAATGGGAATGGTCGGAGAAGTACGCCACGCAACCCGAAATTCTGCGGTACGCCGAACATGTCGCTGACCGATTCGATCTCCGCCGCGATATCTCCTTCAACACCACGGTGATCTCCCTGCAGTGGCACAACGATGCGTGGCTGGTAACGACCACCGCGGCGAACGACGCTTCTCCCCACCACGAGCACACCACCACGGCACGGTTCGTGGTGCTCGGCACCGGCTGCCTGTCGTCGGCGAACGTACCGCGCTTCCCCGATGATCATCTGTTCACCGGTGGCACGTACCACACGGGGGCATGGCCACATGAAGGTGTCGACTTCTCCGGACGACGAGTTGCAGTCATCGGCACGGGGTCGTCCGGGATTCAATCCATTCCCCTCATCGCCGAACAAGCGGCACATCTCACGGTGATGCAGCGAACGCCTGCGTACTCGATACCAGCCCGCAATCAACAACTTGCGCCCGAATACGTCGCCGGCATCAAGGCCAATTACGCCGAGTTTCGCCGAAAGAACAGTCTCACCCGCGCAGCACTCGGCGGCGATACACCGACCGGACCGCACGGTGCCTCCGAAGTGAACGAGGTCGAGCGTCGTGCGGCACTCGAAGAGCGATGGCAGAAGGGGGGCCTGCTGTTTCTCGGTGCGTTCAATGACGCACTCACGAATCCGGAATCGAACCGTCTCATTGCCGACTTCGTCCGCGACAAGATTCGATCGACGGTGCGAAATCCGGATACTGCACGAAAACTCACACCCGATGACATCATCGGATGCAAGCGACTATGCGTGGACACCGAGTACTACGAAACGTTCAACCGCCCCAACGTATCGCTCATCGACTTACGCGAGCAGCCCATCGAGCGATTCACGGCAAATGGCCTCGTCGTCAGGAGTGCCACTGGTTCGCGCAGTAGCGAGCAGCACGAATTCGATGCGATCGTCTTTGCCACCGGCTTCGACGCAATGACCGGCGCAATCTCCAAAATCAGCATCACAGGACGCAATGGCACGATGCTGCGTGACGCGTGGTCGGCTGGTCCGGTGAACTACCTCGGGTTGTCGGTGCACGGATTTCCCAACTTGTTCACCATCACCGGTCCAGGAAGCCCGTCGGTGCTCACGAACATGATCGTCTCCATTCAGCACCACGTGGAATGGATCGCCGACTGCATCACATGGTTGAAGGACCATCGAATGTCAACCATCGAGGCCGATGCCGACGCGCAGCAACGATGGGTCCAGCACGTCAACACGGTCGCCGGCATGACGCTGTACCAGTCCTGCAGCTCGTGGTATCTCGGCGCCAACGTCCCAGGCAAACCACGCATCTTCATGCCACTCCCCGGGTTTCCTGCATACGCTCAGACGTGTGCCGACGTGGCGCGCGATGGTTATCGCGGCTTTGCCGTGTCCCACCACTAAGTGCCTAGGCTGGCGCACAACATACGTCACCACACCCGCGAGGCCGATATGTCCACGATCGAGCGACACTCATCCAACCCGTATCTTTCCAACAATCTCGCGCCGGTACACGAAGAAGTCACGGTGACCAACCTTCGTGTGACCGGACACATTCCCACCGAACTCAGCGGCCGCTATCTGCGCAATGGGCCAAACCCCGCCGGGTCCGTTGACGAGAACACCCACCACTGGTTCCTCGGTCACGGCATGGTGCACGGCATTCGTCTCGATGACGGTCGTGCCATGTGGTACCGAAATCGCTGGGTGCGAACGAATGACGTGTGCAAGGTGTTGGGTGGAACTCCGCCACCATCAGACTGGCCAAAGGACCATCCAACGTTCTCTGCGAACACGAACGTGATTGGACACGCGGGTCACACGTTCGCCATCGTCGAAGGAGGTGGCCCGCCGGTTGAACTCGGATACGAACTGGACACCGTTCGTGTCTCGAACTTGCACGGAACACTTCCCCATTCGTTCTCCGCCCATCCAAAGCGTGATCCAAAGACTGGCGACCTGCATGTCATGGCCTACTACTGGGCGTGGGGCAACCAAGTGCAGTATCTCGTGGTCGGCGTCGATGGTCGCGTGCGAAGGCACGTCGACATCCCGCTACCAGGCGGCCCGATGCTGCACGACCTCGCCATCACCGAGCATTACGTGCTGGTGTTCGATCTCCCTTGCGTGTTCAACCTCGATGCAGCGATGAACGGTGTGAGCTTTCCCTATTTTTGGAACAACGACTACGAGGCACGCATCGGACTGCTTCCGCGCGAAGGTCAGGCAACCGACATCAAGTGGATACCCGTAGATCCTTGCTACATCTTCCATCCGATGAATGCGTACGAAGACGGCGATGAAGTCGTTCTTGATGCGGTACGGCATCCGAAGGTGTTCGATCGCGACCGTCGCGGACCGAATGAGGGTAGCCCCGTGCTGACCCGTTGGTGGCTCGACGGAAAGCGCGGCACTGCGCGCAGCAGCATCGTCAATGACCGACCACAAGAATTTCCACGCATCAACGAAGAACTCACCGGTCGGCGATATCGGTTCGGTTACTCATCGGGTATTGGCACAGGATTCGCCCAAGACACACTGATGAAGACCGACGTTGACAATGGTTTCGTGCAGTCACGCGTCGACCAGCCGCGCTATGGCTACGGCGAGCCGGTGTTCGTTTCGCGCGAGGGTGCGAAGTCCGAGGATGATGGCTACGTGATCACGCTTCGCCACGACACACAGAGCGACACTTCCGACCTTGCGATCTTCGATGCGCAGGCAATCACCGAAGATCCGGTCGCGGTCGTGCATCTTCCGGTGCGCGTCCCCAACGGATTCCACGGCAACTGGATTCCAGACGGCAACTAGGCGAGCGACAAGGAGTCGCGCACCTTCACGAAGTCGTCGAGTGCAGCGGGATTGACGAGTGAGTCGAGTGAGCACACATCGCCTGGTTTTGCGCCCAAGAGAATCTTCTTCACCGGAATCTCGAGCTTCTTGCCCGAGAGTGTCCGCGGAATCATCGGCACCACGATGATGTCGTCGGGGACGTGACGGGGCGAAAGCCGGGTCCGCAACTCCGTGACGATCAGCCTTCGTTGCTCGGTAGTGAGTTCACTTCCTTCCGATTGCACAAAAAGCAAGAGCTTGCCCAGCTCTTCACCCGGCGAGGCGAGATGAATCACCAAGCTGTCCACCACGAAGGGCAACGACTCCGTGACGCTGTAGAACTCGGCGGTACCGATTCGAACACCGCCACGATTCAACGTGGCATCGGATCGCCCACTCACCACCGCCATTCCGTCGTCGAAAAACGTGATCCAGTCGCCGTGGCGCCACTTACCGGGGAAATCCTCGAAATATGTCGACCGCAGACGACTTCCATCGGAATCGTTCCACAAACCAACGGGCATCGATGGCATCGGGGTGGAGATGACGAGTTCGCCGGTTTCACCCGGGTCGCACACCGTCCCGTCGGGCCGTAACGCCCGAACATCTGCGCCGAGAAGCGCGCACGACATCTCACCTGCACGAACGGGAAGCAATGGAGACATCCCGAGAAATGCACTCCCAACGTCGGTGCCACCACAAATACTGTGCACGGCGACGTGATGGCCGACATTCTCCATCACCCATCGATACCCCTCAGCGGCAAGCGGTGAACCAGTCGACCCGACGATGCGAAGCGATGAAAGGTCGAACCGATCTCGCGGCACCAATCCGGACTTCAGGCAATTGTTGATGAAGTTTGCACCGAGCCCGATCATGGTCAGCCGTTCATCACCGGCAACCGACCACAGTCGCGACATGTCGGGATAGGCAGGATCTCCGTCGTAGACAACGATCGTGGTTCCGACGAGCAGGCTCGAGATGAGATAGTTCCACATCACCCACCCCGTGGTGGAATACCACATGAAACGCTCACCATGACCCAGGTCGTGATGCAACGACATGATCTTCATGTGCTCATGGAGGATTCCTGCATGACCATGAATGATCGGCTTCGGCAATCCAGTGGTGCCGGACGAGTACAGGATGTACAGCGGATGGTTTGCCGCTACCGGCGTGATCGCAACTTCGCCAGGAGATTGCGAATCGCGAATGAGTTCACCGTCCGAAAAGAGATCCACGCGATGCGTGGTTCGCACCGACGGAATGGATGCCAGGATTCGTGCGACGACTTCCGACTTGTCGTGCTCCTTCTTGCCGTAGCGATACCGATCGACGTAGAAGAGCATCGCGGGTTCGATCTGCCCGAATCGGCTGATGACGGCATCTTCACCAAATTCCGGCGGACAGGAGGAGAACGCCACGCCACTCGCGGCGCAAGCCAGGAAGAGTGCCGCTGTCTCGGGGATGTTCGGAAGAAATGCGGCCACTCTGTCGCCTTGTCGAATACCCGCTTTCACAAGAATCGACTGATAGTGGGAGATCAGATTCAGCAGCTCTCCCCACGTAAGTTCGACTCGCGAACGAGAGTCGGAGTAGCCGATGACCGCAACTTCGTCGCGGTGACCCTTTGCCATTCGAACGACCTGTTCGGCAAAGTTCAGAGTTCCTCCGGACCACCACTTGGTTCCGACCATCGCCGGGTCGCGAACCATCACCTGAGACGGTGTGTCGTGCCACTTGACGTCGAACCACAGTGAAATCTGGTTCCAAAACGACGCTGGGTCGCCCACACTCCAGGAGTGAAGGCTGCGATAGTCGGTCACCGACGATGACACATTGCGTTGCACATGGGCCAAGAACCGGTGGATGGCGGTGGATCCGCCCACCGGCATGGAGACGAGCTCACCCCGATTCACGCTCGACCTTTCATGCCGTACGCCACCGTAGCCGTCCATGTGCGAAACAGCGTCGAACGACAAGTTTCTCGTTCCTTCTGGCAACCTCCTGCACACAGCTAGCTGAGCGACACCCGTCGCCGACTGGCAACTTGACAAACCTCACAGGAGTGATACATCCATGATCATGGCAGAAAGCACTACCACCACGGCAAGCTCGGACGGCCGGCTCGTGACCGTCGCCGACCTTCGCTATGAATTCGATCGGGAACGGCGCATTACCGACGCCCATTTTGCAAACATCCTGACGCTGATTGAGTTGCTGAACCAACGGCTCGGTGCAGTAGGCAACCAGTTCGACAACGTTGACAGACGATTCGAACAGCTCGACAAGAAATTTGAGCAGAGTTTCGACCACCTCGAGAACAAACTCGACCAACGTATCGAACAGCTCGACAAGAAATTTGAGCAGCGTTTCGAACAACTCGACAACAAATTTGAGGAGCGTTTCGAACAACTCGACAACAAACTCGACCAACGCATCGAACAGCTCGACAAGAAATTTGACCAACGTATCGACCACCTCGAGAACAAACTCGACCAACGTTTCGAACAGGTCGACAAGAAATCTGACCAACGTTTTTGTGTGCTCGAGGAGCGCCTGCGATTCAACAAGACACTGGTGGTCGCTTCGCTCTCCGCATTCGCAAGTATCTCATCGGTCATCGTCACCCTGCTGAAGTAGGGGCTGATTCGCGCGAACCCTGTCGCGCAGCTAGGAACGGTGATAATTGGGTGATTCGTGAGTGATGGTCACGTCATGCGGGTGGCTCTCTTCGCGGCCAGCAGCGGTCACCCGCATGAACTTCGCACGACGATGAAGTTCGAGCAGCGTTCCAGCCCCCACGTAACCCATTCCCGAGCGCAACCCGCCAACCAACTGGTACACCACATCAGCGAGCGACCCGGCATATGCCACCCGTCCCTCGATACCTTCGGGAACCAATTTGTTGCGGCCACCACCGCCTTGGGCTGATCCGTAACGATCGGCACCAAGTCCCTGCATCGCACCGAGCGATCCCATGCCGCGATAACTCTTGTATCGGCGACCCTCGAACAGCTCCACGTCCCCGGGTGCCTCGTCCGTACCCGCAAGCAAACTGCCGAGCATCACCACACTGGCACCGGCAGCCAGTGCCTTCACCACATCACCCGAGTACGTGACACCGCCGTCGGCGATGGTGGGAATACCAAGTTGCTGTGCTCTCTGCGAAGCAAACCAAATTGCCGACAACTGTGGCATCCCTGCCCCTGCGATGACGCGCGTCGTGCAGATGGAGCCGGCACCAACACCGATCTTCACGGCATCGGCACCTGCAGCATGCAGCGTTTCTACTCCGCTCTCGTCCACCACGTTGCCTGCAACCACCGCCAATTCCGGCCATCCGGCCTTGATGCGTTCGATGGCCTTCACCACGCCGGTGGAGTTGCCATGTGCGGTGTCGATGACCACTGCGTCGACGCCGACTCGCACGAGTGCCTCGACACGACGCTCCAAGTCATCACCGACACCCACCGCCGCAGCAACCCGTAAACGACCGGCGGAGTCACGAGTGGCATTGGGAAACTCCTGTCGCTTCATGATGTCTTTCACGGTGATGAGACCGCGCAACCGACCCTTGTCATCGACGAGCGGCAGTTTCTCGATGCGATGTTGCTGCAGCAACGACTTTGCTTGCTCGAGCGTCGTGCCCACTGGTGCGGTTATCAAATCCTCGCTGGTCATGAAGTCACTGACCGGACGCCTGTAGTCGTCGGCAGAACAGAAACGAACATCCCTGTTGGTCAGGATGCCAACCAGCACTCCCTCGCTGTCGGTGATCGGCACGCCAGAAATCTTGAATCGACTCATCAGCACCTCTGCGTCGTCCAATGTGGCGTTTGCGCGCAACGTGACGGGATCGCTGATCATTCCCGACTGCGACCGCTTGACCTTTTGCACCTCTGCCGCCTGGTCCTCCACCGACAAATTTCGGTGCACCACACCAAGGCCACCGCAGCGTGCCATTGCAATGGCAAGGCGTGCCTCGGTCACTCGATCCATTGCGGCCGAAACCAATGGAACATTCAGTTCGACATCGCGAGCAAACACCGTAGAGGTATCCGCTTGATCGGGCAACACATCACTGAAACCCGGCACCAACACCACGTCGTCGAACGTGAGACCTTCGAAACGAGTGAACAGTTCGTCCATGGGCAGACGCTACTCGTGTGTCAGCTCCCGACATTCGGGAATTGACAAAAAGTTAGTGACGAAAGTGACGGGTGTCCGTGAACACCATCGCAATGCCATGTTCGTTGGCGGCTGCAATCGACTCATCGTCGCGCTGACTTCCACCTGGCTGGACGATCATCGACACCCCGGCCGACGCCAGTACATCCGGACCGTCGCGGAACGGGAAGAACGCATCACTCGCAGCTACCGCGCCCTTCGCGCGATCCCCGGCGCGAGTGCATGCGATTCGCGCCGCATCAACTCGGTTTTGCTGTCCAGCGCCGATGCCGATTGCGCTGGCATCCCGCACCAACACGATCGCGTTGGAGCTCACCGCCGCGCACGTCAGCCACGCCACTGCAGCATCGTGCCACTGTGCAGCGGTGGGCTGGGTGTTGCTGACGACTCGCCAACGCGAGGTGTCGGCAGAGGGTGTGTCGTGATCCTGCACCAACACCGCACCATCGACTCCGCGCAATGACCACCCATCGCCAAATGGCGCCTGCGCGCGAAGGATCCGGAGATTCTTCTTCGTCTGCAAGACCTCGAGGGCTGCCGGGTCGAACTCCGGCGCAATCACCACCTCGGTGAAAACCCCCACCATCGCCTCGGCGGTCGCCTTGGTCATCGCACGATTCAGTCCGACCACGCCACCGAATGCACTCAACGGGTCACAGGCATGCGCACGCAGATACGCCGACTCAATGTTGTCGGCCGTGGACAAACCACACGGATTGGCGTGTTTGATGACAGCGGCAGCAGGCTCGGAGAATCGATTCACCAGCAGCCATGCAGCATCCGCGTCCAGCACATTGAGATAGGACATCTCCTTCCCTCCAAGCTGTTCCGCACTACTCCACCAACTGCGCTCACCAACGACTCGATATCTTGCGCCGCGTTGATGCGGGTTTTCGCCGTAGCGCAACGTCGCTTCACGTTCCAGTCGCAGGGTAACGCGATCCGGCAACGCTCCCCGTTCCGGTACGACATCGTCCTGAGCAAACCACGCCGCCACTCGCGCGTCGTACGCCGCCGTCACTGCAAATGCACGAGCAGCAAGGTCACGGCGGGTTTCCGAGCTCACCACCCCCGAGCTTCGCAACTCCTCGACAACTTGCTCGTACTGCGATACGTCGGTGACCACGACGACCCTTGCATGGTTCTTGGCTGCACCACGCACGAGAGCCGGACCGCCGACATCGATCAGTTCGATACCGGGATTCGACTCGAATGGATACAAGCCAACGCACACAAGGTCGATCGTTTCGATGTTGTGTCGAGCCAAATCCTCACGATGTGTCGCGTTGGCGGTGTCGGCGAGTATGCCTCCATGCACCGCAGGGTGCAGGGTCACCACACGATGTCCGAGAATCGCCGGATACCCGGTGACTTCGGCGATGTCCACCACGGGCAGCGCAGCATCACGCAACTCCTTGGCCGTTCCTCCGCTGGCCAGCAATTCCCAACCAAGTTCGCACAACGATCGTGCAAAGTCCGCCACTCCCGTCTTGTCATGGACGCTGAAGAGCGCGCGTGGCACGTGCCGAGTCTGACACAAAGCGGCGAGGGTTCCGGAACGACACCAAGCCGGCTGGCGCGCTAGGTAATCAAACGCTTGGTCATCACGCGAACGCTCAACGTGCCCGTGATTGCGGCGAACAACACCAACGCCGTCACGTGCCACAGCGACGCCAAAGACAGCATGCCGAAACACGCATCTCGCACCAACTCGATGCAGTGATACACCGGATTCACGTTGCTGATCGTGCCGAACCACGCGGGCAAACCATCGATGGGGAAATAGGTTCCCGAAACGAAGAGCAACGGCGTGAGGAGTGCCGATTGGAAGTACGAAAAAGAATCGATCACCTTGACCAAACCAGAGATGTACTGACCCAAGAACGTGAGCCCCAGCGCCGAGATGAAGCAGATCGGTGGCACCAACAACATGGTCCAGCGCGGCGTCAGACCGAATGGAATCGTCGCCAGCATCGGGACGGACCCGTACACCGCGGTCCGTGCAGCCACCCACGTGGCCTCACCCACCATCAGTTCCGCCGTCGTCGTCGGCGTCGAAAGAATCCCGTCATACACCTTTTGAAACACGCGAGCGATGAAGGTGTTGTACATGCCAGGAAAGACGGAGCTGAACAACACTGCGGTGGCAACCGCTCCGGTGCCGACGAACACCACGTACTTCATGCCGTCGATTTCATCGACGAATGCACCAACACCGAGGCCGATGGCAAAAAGAAAGATCAATGGTTCGAGCACGGCGGTGAACGTGGTACCCGGCCAGTAGCGCTTGAAGATGATCAGCTCGCGCGTCCAAATGGCAGGTAGCGAACGAACATCGAACTTAGCCATCGAGTGACTCTCCCGTCAGCAACACGAAGACGTCTTCAAGGTTCGTTGGTCGACGCGACAAACGACCCCACGAGTCCAACAGCCCTGCTGATGTGTTCTCCACTCCAAGCACGGAGATGCTCAGCCCGGCACGTCGTGACTTCAGTCCGACGGCCGATGCCTTCGTGGCAATTTCATCGAGTACCTCGGTCGGACCGAAATATTCGACCGCTTCCAGTCCCACATACTGCTCGCGCAGCTGCGGTGGCGTGCCTCGAGCAATCACCTGCCCGTGGTTCACGATTGCAATGTCGTCGGCAAGTCGCTCGGCTTCCTCGATGTAGTGGGTGCTCATCACAACGGTGACTCCACTTCGTCGCATCCCGTCGATGATCAACCACAAGTCACTGCGCACTTGGGGGTCGAGTCCTACGGTCGGCTCATCCAACAACACCAGCCTTGGCGAGTTGATGAATGCTCGCCCAAGGAGGAGTCGTCGGCGCATGCCACCCGAGAGGTTGGTGACCCGTTCATTGGCACGATCAGTGAGTTGTGCCGTTTCCAGCGCTCTGGAGATTGCCGTCTTTCGCTGCGCACGAGGCACTCGGCAGAGTGCCGCCCACAGGGCAAGGTTCTCTCGTGCTGTTTGCTGGTCGTCCATGTTGTCTTGCTGCGGACACACCCCCAAAACCGAACGTGCCGAGCGGCTCTGTGTGGCGATGTCGAAGTCCAGCACGGAAATCGACCCACCGTTCAGTCCCGTTTGCCCGGTGATCATTCGCATCAAGGTTGTTTTTCCCGCGCCATTCGGACCCAGCAGTCCCAGACAGGTTCCGGGCATCACCTCGAGTGACAAATCATTTACCGCAACGAACTCACCAAAGCGCTTGGTCGCGTGTCGAATCGACAGCGCTGGGGATGACGGCACCTGCTCAGGCTAGGTTGAGCGCATGAAGATCGGCGTACAAATTCAACCCCAAGCAACCACCGTGCAGGCCATGCGGGACGCATGGAAGCGCGCCGATGACCTCGGCGTCGACAGCCTGTGGACGTGGGACCACTTCTACCCACTGTTCGGCGACCCAAACGCCGAACACTTCGAGTGCTACACGTTGCTTGCCGCAATGGCTGCCGACACCACACATGCCACCGTCGGAGCTCTCGTCACCTGTTACTCGTACCGCAATCCCCAGTTGCTCGCGGACATGGCACGCACCATCGACCACATCAGCAACGGCAGATTCGTTCTGGGAATCGGCTCCGGATGGTTCGAACGTGACTACACCGAATACGGTTACGAGTTCGGCACTGCGCCAGGTCGCCTGAAGATCCTCCAGGCCGGACTACCGGTCATCAAGGAACGACTGGGAAAACTCAACCCGGGACCAGTCAACGGAAAGATTCCCCTCATGATCGGTGGCAGCGGCGAGAAAGTGACGTTGCGTCTCGTCGCCGAGCACGCCGATCAGTGCAACATGTTCGGCCCTCCGGACAACTTCAAGAAAAAGAACGACATCCTCAATGAGTGGTGTGCGAAGGTCGGACGTAATCCCAAGGACATCGAACGAACCGTGACGGTGCGGCCGGAGGAGTTGGGGAACGTCGACGAGTTCGCAGCAGCTGGGGCCGATCACATGATCGTGATGTTGAGCCAACCATTTGACATGAGCGCCGTGGAGAAGTTCGTAGCCTCTACGCGGTGAGCGAAGTCAAACAGCGATCGGCATTCGTACGACTGCAGGTTGCAAACCTCTCCTCGGGTGTTGCCAACGGTGTGGTGATGATCACCGTGCCGTGGCTGGTGTTGGAGCGCACGGGTTCACCTGCTCGCGCCGGACTGCTCGCTGCCCTGGTGAGTCTTCCCGGAATCTTCGTTTCGCCGGTGGTGGGAGGTCTCATCGACCGCGTAGGGCGACGGGCGGTCTCTGCTCTCTCCGACGTACTGTCGTGCCTCTCGGTGCTGCTCTTCGTGGTGGGCGAAATCGCGACCGACCTCAATTTCGTCTGGATTGCGCTGTTTGCAGTACTCGGTGCAGTGTTCGATCCCGCTGGTTACACCGCACGAAAATCCCTCATTCCCAACGCGGCCGCCTCAGCCGGCATGGACGTGGAGAGGGCGAATGGTCGACACGAGGGTTTCTTTGCAATTGGCTGGATGCTCGGCCCCGCAGCCGGTGCCTGGTGCATCGAACTCGGCGGACCGACGCTCGCGTTTTCCGGAACTAGCGCACTCTTTCTGCTCGCTGCATTTGCGGTTCGTTCGATGCGCGTGCATGAACACCGAAGCGAGCATCACGAGACATCGGAGCCATTCTGGAAAGCACTCCATGGCGGCTTTGCAATCCTGCGCTCCGACAAGGCCCTGCTCACTTTCACCCTCGGGCTCACCGTGATGAGTGGTCTGTACATGCCGATCGATACCGTGATTTGGCCGACGTACTTTGAATCGCAAGACAATGCCGTTGGTCTCGGCGTCGTGATGTCGGCAGTTGCACTCGGAGTGGTGATCGGCGCATTTGCCTACGGACGTCTCGCGGCACGAATCCGAACGTCGACACTTCTGCGATTGGTCATCGTGCTCTCGACGTCAGCACTTCTGCCGATGGGTTTCCTTCCCGGCACCTCGACGTTTGCCGTGTTGGCACTCGTCACGGGCATGGCATGGGGACCGTTCAATCCACTCTGGAACACCGTGGTCCAGAAACGAATCGAACCAGCGCTGCAGGGTCGGGTGTACGGCTTGCAGATGTCGTTGGTCTACGCAGCACCGCCCCTTGGGCAACTCCTCGTCGGTTGGGGTATCGAGACCTTCGGCCTGCGCACGACGTTCAGCATCGTGCTCGGACTCTTCGCGCTGACAGCAGCAACCGTCGTGTCGTTGCGTTCACTCAGCGACTTGTAGCAGCCCAACATGCGTGCGTGCCACTGGAGATTCGCTCGGGTAGCTGCACCGTTGCAACCGCTCCGGCATTGAGTGCTTTTGCGTCGTACACCACACAGTGCGACACATCGTTTGGCACGTCGGAGGTAAAGGTAATGAGCCACGCATCATCTTCGTCGACCGCATCCGGTTTTGGGGCCACCACGGTTTCACTGCCAACCACGCCGTCACCGAACATCAACACTTCTTCGCGCCCGGTACGTACATCGTGCTTGATGAGTCCATCGAAGGTGAACATCCCTCTGGTCGGCACCACCGAGTACACGTAGCGATACGGCAATCCGGCATTGGCTTGGTTGATCATGCCGAATTCGGTGATGGTGTCGCTCAGGTACCCTTCCGTCACTGCTCCCGTGCGCAGGTTGAAGCGCCAGCGGTACGGCCGTGACTTCATGGAGTGCAGGTCGAGAAAGCGGAACATCCTGGCTTCCAAGGTGGAATCAGTGGCAACTCGCGGCGATGGGTCGTCTTCAAAGTAACCGTCGAGCACGACTTCGTCGCCATCCTCCCATGCATTGATCCAGTGCAACACGAACGTCGATCGGCACTCGAACCAACGAACGTCCTGTGACGCACCAAAACGCGGGATGATGCCGATGCGCATCGGCATGTCGCGGTAGTAGCGAGTCGCATAGATTCCGCGGTGAATCAATTCGGGGTCCCAGAACAACGGACAGTCGTTGAGGATGGAATAGTTCGGTGTAAACGCCATATCGTGCGGCAAGCGAGCACCAGGCAACTCGATGGGAACATAGTGCACCAATTGGCGGTCGGCGGATACCACTCCGTAGTGCATGAAGGGTGCCGAGGTTTGATAGTTGAAGAACAGCAGCTCTCCGGTGTGCTCGTCCACCTTGGTGTGTGCCGATACTCCGGCGGACGGAAATGCGCCACCCCAGGTTTCTTTGCCGAGATCGTCCAGGGTGTGTGGGTTCAGTCGGTACAAATCACCACACTGATAAAAACTGGAGACTGCCACTCCCGCGTGAACCACGATGTCGGTGCTTGACGCGTCCTTCATCCGGCCGCGCGCACACTTGCCTTCTCGCAACGATCTACTCGGGGGTTCTGCAAGACCCGCCCACAACGCCTGTCCGGCATCAACTTCGGCGCGAAACCCGTCGGTTTGCACGAAACGGTTGCGATACTCCACTTCGCCGTCACAAAACGACATCATGTGGATCATGCCGTCGCCATCGAAAGGGTGATAACGGCCGATGGATTCAAAGAGCGGGTTCTCGGTATTGCGCAGATACACGCCGTTCAAATCTTGCGGAATTTCGCCGGTCACCTTCATCGCACGAGTGGTGTGCTCGGTGGTTTGCGGCCGCCACGCTGCGCTTCGATACGGGTGCGAATCGCCCGACGGAAGATTCGAGTCGTATCGACGAACGATCGTCACGACACGAGCGTAAACCCACCGTCAATCACGAGCACTTGCCCGGTCATGTGCGGGTTGCGAACGATGCCGAGCACCGCCTCGGAGCAGTCGCTGGCGTAGGCGGAGCGCTTCAACGGTGACGACTTCGACACGAAGTCGTGCATTGCTCCCCAGTCCTGCGTCCACGGGGTTTGCACCAAGCCAGGGGCGACTGCGTTGAAGCGGATCGGTCCGTACGACTTTGCCATCAACACCGTCATGTGGTTGAGTGCCGCTTTGGTCATGGCATACGCCATGGAACTTCCGACGGGGCGCACACCAGCGATGGAAGTGATGTTCACTACGTTGCCATCCGAACTCTCACGCAAGTGCGGAATTGCAGCTTTGGTGAGCCACCACGTTCCGTACACGTTCACCTTGAAGGTCTTGTCGAAGATCTCGTCGGTAAGTCCGTCCAAGTCGCCGTGTGGTACGAGCGTGGTCCACCCGGCGTTGTTCACCAGAATGTCGAGGCGCCCGAAGGTGTCCACGGTTTCATCGATCAGCCGTTGACCTTGGGCTTGATCGCTGATGTCGGCCTGAATGTAGGCGCCTTTGGTAACAAGCGACGCTGCAACTTTGCGGCCCGCCTCCACCGAAGACGACGAGTTCACCACCACGTGAGCACCGAGTTCGGCAAGCCGATGTGCAGTGGATTCACCGATACCGCTCGATGATCCGGTGACGATTGCTACCTTGCCGCTGAGTTCGCCCATGACTGAACCTCCGCTGCCGACACTAGGTCCGGTTGCGCAACTTTTTCAGGGCGAAACGAACGACGAAGAGCACGATGACCGCGATCACCACGTACTGCAATACGGCCACGTACGGCTCCACCTTGTCCCACTGGTTGCCGAGGACCGCGCCGGCGCCCACGAGCGCGGTGTTCCACACCGCACTTCCCATGGCCGTGTACACGATGAAAGGCACCAGACGCATCCGACGAAAACCGGCGGGAATCGACACCACCGAACGAATGAGCGGCACGCATCGTCCGAGCAAGACTGCGGCGACTGCATGGCGATCGAACCATGCCTCGGCACGCGCCAGATCGGTCGGCTTCACCCCGAACCATCTTCCGAATCTCTCGATGAATGCCGCCAACCGCACCTGCCCGATGAGGGCGGCAATCGCATACAACACGAGTGCACCAGTCACTGCGCCAACCGTGGCGGCAAGGATCATCACGGAGACCGAGCCGTCACCACGTTGTGCAACGAAGCCGGCGAAAGGCAACACGATTTCCGACGGAATCGGCGGAAACACGTTTTCGAGAATTACCAGTAGTGCCACGCCGAGGGCACCCAGTTGCTCGATGACGTCCTGCACCCACGCTGCCAAGTCGCCGAGCACGGCAACCAACCTTAGTTGCGCGACCGGTTCGTCGGCCGCACGGCGACTTGGCTAGTTGCGCGACAACTCTTTGCGATTCTTGAACTTCGCGGAGCGATAGTCCTTGTTCATCAGCGCAATGACGTCGAGCGAGATTTCCTTCGGGCATGCGGCTGAGCACTCGCCGTGGTTGGTGCACGAACCGAAGTGCTCGTCCATGGTGTCGACCATGGCTTCGGCACGCTTGAAGCGTTCGGCCTGACCCTGCGGTAACAAGTTGAGGTGTGCAATCTTTGCACCCACGAACAAGTTGGCCGCACCGTTGGGGCATGCCGCCACACACGCGCCACATCCGATACACGCTGCAGAGTCCATCGACGCATCCGCAACCGGCTTTGGAACGGGGATGAGGTTGGCATCGGGTGCGCCACCAGTGGGTGACGTGATGTACCCACCAGACTCCACGATGCGGTCGAAGGCCGAACGATCGACCATGAGATCCTTGACGATGGGGAAGGCACCGGCACGCCATGGCTCGATCACGATGGTGTCGTTGCTCTTGAACGAACGCATGTGCAACTGGCACGTGGTGGTGGCGCGCTGAGGACCATGGGCTTGACCGTTGATCATCAATGAGCACGTTCCACAAATTCCTTCACGGCAGTCGTGGTCGAACACCACGGCCTCCTTGCCGTCGGCGATGAGGCGCTCGTTGAGCACGTCGAGCATTTCCAAGAACGATGCCTCGTCGGTGATGGAGTCGATCACATGGGTTTCAAAGTTGCCCTTGGCGGTCGGTCCATCCTGTCGCCAAACCTTCACGGTGAGATTCTTCAGAACGTGGCTCACTTGTAGCTCCTCGTGGCGAGTTGCAGAGTTTCGAACGACAGCTGCTCTTCGTGGCGAGTTGCATTGTTGGCATCGCCAGTCCATTCCCAGGCGGCCACATGGCAGTAATTCTCATCGTCACGCTGTGCTTCGCCTTCGGCGGTCTGGTATTCCACGCGGAAATGGCCACCGGCACTCTCTTCGCGAGTGAGCGCGTCCTTGCACATGAGCATGCCCAACTGGAAGAAGTCGTCCACGCGGCCTGCCTTCTCCAAGGTTTGATTCACACCCTCGCCAGTACCGGTGACGCGGAGATCCTTCTTGAATTCGTCGTACAACGCCGGAATCTCGCTGATTGCCTTTTCCAAGCCGTTGCGATCGCGCTCCATACCGCAGTAATCCCAAATGATCTTCCCGAGTTCGCGATGGAAGTAGTCGGGTGACCGTGTGCCCTTCACGTTGATGTACGCCTGATAGCGATCGCGGGCCTCGGCCTCGACGCGCTTGAACTCGGGGTGATCGGTGCCGGGCACGCTCTTGTTGAGCAGCGGTGCCAACCCGTTGCTGATGGTGTACGGCAGGACGAAATAGCCGTCAGCAAGACCTTGCATCAATGCACTCGCGCCGAGACGGTTTGCGCCGTGATCGGAGAAGTTCGCCTCTCCTGCGGCATACAAACCCGGAATGGTGGTTTGCAATTCGTAGTCCACCCACAGTCCGCCCATGGTGTAGTGGGTCGCAGGATAAATGCGCATCGGCACCTGGTAGGGATTTTCACCGGCAATGCGCTCGTACATCTCGAACAAGTTTCCGTAGCGCTCTTCCACGACGTTGCGACCCAGGCGGTTGATCGCGGCCGAGAAGTCCAGATACACGCCATTCTTCAGCGGACCTACTCCCTGACCCCTGTCAACCAGGCGTTTGGCGGCGCGCGATGAAATGTCGCGCGGCGCCAAGTTGCCGTACGACGGATACAACCGCTCGAGGTAGTAGTCGCGATCCTCTTCCGGAATCTGGTGTGCCGGACGAGTTTCGTCGGCATTTTTCGGCACCCATACTCGGCCGTCGTTGCGCAGCGATTCGCTCATCAACGTGAGCTTCGACTGCGTTTCATCGGCCTGCGGAATGCACGTGGGGTGAATTTGCGTGAAGCAGGGATTTGCGAAGTACGCACCACGACGGTGTGCTCGCCACGCAGCGGTGACGTTGCAGTTCATTGCGTTGGTGGAAAGGAAATACACGTTGCCGTAGCCACCGGTGGCCAACACCACTGCGTGTGCTGCATGGCTGGTGACCTGACCCGTGAGGAGGTCGCGCGTCACGATGCCGGCCGCTCGCCCGTCGATCACCACGACATCGACCAATTCGCAACGGTTGAACAACCTCACGCCGCCCAAACCAATCTGTCGCGACAATTGTTGGTATGCGCCGAGCAACAACTGCTGGCCCGTCTGGCCACGCGCGTAGAACGTACGGCTGACCTGTGCGCCACCGAAGCTTCGGTTGTCGAGGAGCCCGCCGTACTCACGTGCGAATGGCACACCCTGGGCCACCATCTGGTCGATGATGTTCACCGAAACTTGTGCAAGGCGATACACGTTTCCTTCGCGTGACCTGAAGTCGCCGCCCTTGATGGTGTCGGTGAACAATCGCGACACACTGTCGCCGTCACCCTGGTAGTTCTTCGCCGCATTGATGCCGCCCTGCGCCGCAATGGAGTGGGCTCGGCGTGCCGAGTCGTGGAACGTGAATGCATCGACCTGATATCCGAGCTCGGCGAGTGTCGCTGCAGCTGATGCACCTGCCAGTCCGGTACCGACGACGATCACCTTGAACTTGCGCTTGTTGTTGGGGTTCACCAACTTGGCATTTGCCTTGAACGTGTCCCACTTGTCTGCCAGCGCACCGGCCGGAACCTTGGAATTGAGCTTGGCGTTGGTGGTGGAACGATCTTCGAGCATGGTCATGTGGTTACCTCGTTCAGACGCTGACGATTCCGAGTGTTACTGCAACGGGAAATGACACGTTGCCGATGACAACGATGGCGGCAAAGCCACGCGCAAACGCGATGCGCCATGCATTGAAGCGCGGGTTGTTCCACCCGAGCGACTGGAAAATGCTCCACACGCCATGGCTGAGATGCAAGCCAAGGAGCAGATTGGCCACGACGTAGAACAATGCAACCGGCCAGCGGTCGAGACTGCGCACCACATTGGCGTACACCTCGGCACGCACGAAGTCGCCGTCGGCACCAATGGTGTTGACCACACCAAACGTGAGGTCGAGCAAGTGCCACACGATGAACGTGAACACCACGATGCCCGACAATCGCATGGATCGGCTCGCCAATGACGCTTCCTGATAGTCACGCGCACTCTGGTAGCGAACCGGACGTGCACGGCGATTCAACATCGTGAGTGACCACGCCGCATGCAAGTGCAGCGCCAACATGCCGATCAGACCGAGGCGCAGAATCCACAGCACCGACTCCTTTGGTGCCAGGGGGTAGAGCAACTTCTTCAGAAACTCCGCGTACTCATTCAGATCGGCTGCGCCGAAGTACATCTTCAGGTTGCCGATCATGTGGAACAACACGAACCCCATGAGGGCGATTCCCGAAACGGCCATTGCGTACTTCTTGCCGACGGCCGTACCGTACAAATCGAGCAGGAACGGTTTGCGGGTTCGCGAAGCTGCCGCAGTGGCGGTGACGGGTTCGCGGACGGGAGCAGTCGAGGTGGCCATGGGCATCAATTCCGTGGAAGACGCTAGTTCTGCCGTCGCCTCACCCTGAACTCCTCGCCCAAGTCACGGGCGTGAAGCCCGTCTCACCCACTTCAAGCGGCTCGCCTCGACATTCTCTACACTCTCTGAGACCCATAAAACGGGGTTTGCCACGGCAACCCCTCTCGTAGCAAGGAATATGACGTGACTGCTCTCTTGGCATCTGAAGGTGGCTGGCAGGATTTCACCCTCCGCGGAGGAGAATGGCTGGTGCTTGGCCTCTCGGGAGCGGCATCGCTCCTGGCCTTGGCCGTTGGCCTCTTCCTCGTGCGGTCGGTGCTCGCCCAGGATGAAGGTACGCCGAAGATGAAGGAGATCGCCACGGCGATTCAAGTTGGCGCGTGGGCGTATCTCAAGCGACAGTTCCGCACCATCGGCTTGATTCTGGTACCGGTGGCAATCATCGTGTTCGTCACCTCCGTGGCCATCGAGAAGCCGAATGGTGATACTGCACTGAGCTTCGTATCGTCGGGAATCTTCCGCACCATCGCCTTCTTGCTGGGCTGTGTGGCGTCGGGACTCACCGGATACATCGGTATGACGCTCGCGACTCGCGGAAACGTTCGTACCGCTGCTGCAGCGCGTCGTGGGTCGATGCGTGAAGCACTCGAAGTTGCGTTCCGTACCGGTGGTGTGGCGGGAATGTTCACCGTGGGACTTGGATTGCTTGGTGCAACGATCATCATCGCACTCTTCCAGAACACCTCGTCGGCCATGCTCGTTGGATTCGGATTCGGTGGCTCACTCATCGCATTGTTCTTGCGTGTAGGTGGCGGCATCTTTACCAAGGCCGCCGACGTTGGTGCCGACCTGGTCGGCAAGGTCGAAGCCGGAATTCCGGAGGACGACCCACGTAACCCAGCCGTGATCGCCGACAACGTCGGTGACAACGTGGGCGACTGTGCCGGCATGGCTGCCGACTTGTTCGAAAGCTACGAAGTAACGCTCGTTGCATCGATCATCCTCGGTGTGGCTGCATTCAACTCGGTGGGCCTGAACCCGGCACTCGGCTTGGTGTTCCCACTTGCCGCGCGCGCAATCGGCGTCGTCGCATCCATCGCAGGTGTGTTCGCAGTGCGAGCCAAAGAAGGCGAGACGAATGCGTTGAAGCCGATCAATCGTGGCTTCTTGATGGCCGGCATCATCACCGTGATTGGCACGTTGCTGCTGTCGCTGTATTACATCGGCAATCCAGCCAAGAACACGAACGTGTTCGGCGAAGCCGACAACGTGGTTGCCGTCTCGGGAATCGGCTGGCGCGTCTTTGGCGCCGTGCTGATTGGTTTGATCCTCGCGCAGGTATTGAGCCGACTCACCGAGTACTTCACCGGCACGGAATACAGCCCGGTGGAAGAAATAGCGGCCTCCGCCGAAACCGGTCCTGCAACCGTGGTGTTGTCGGGCACGGCATCGGGTCTTGAGTCGTCGGTGTACGCCATCATCTGCATTGCCATTTCACTTGGCGGCACGCTCTGGTTGGGTGGCGGCAACATCCTGCTCTCGCTGTATCTCGTCGCGCTGTGCGGCATGGGAATGTTGGCCACGACGGGTGTGATCGTGTCGGAAGACACCTTCGGTCCTGTAGCTGACAACGCCGCAGGCATCGCCGAAATGGCGGGCGAATTCGAGGGTGAGCCACGCAAGATCATGGTGAGCCTCGACGCCGTCGGCAACACCACCAAGGCCGTCACCAAGGGATTTGCCATCGGTTCGGCAGTCATTGCAGCAGTGGCACTCTTTGCCTCGTACATCGAGACCATCGCCGGCCAACTCAAGCTGAAGGACGCCGCTGGCGAACTTCTCAAGGGTGATGCCATCTTCCAAGCGGTTGAAACTCAAATCAACGTTGCCGACGTGAAGACCTTCATCGGGTTGCTCATCGGTGGCTCGATCGCATTCATGTTCTCCGCACTCGCCATTCGCGCCGTGGGTCGTACCGCAGGCGTGGTGGTGCAGGAAGTTCGTGCGCAGTTCAAGGACGGCGGCATCATGGCCGGCACCAAGCAACCCGACTACGGTCCCGTCATCGACATCTGCACCAAGGCGTCGCTGCGCGAACTCACCACGCCGGCACTGCTTGCGGTGTTGACGCCGGTCATCGTCGGCTTCGGTATCAACTACTTCGCTCTCGGTGCGTTCTTGGCAGCGGTCATCCTCACCGGCCAGCTGATGGCCAACTACCTCAGCAATGCCGGTGGTGCCTGGGACAATGCCAAGAAGTACATCGAAGACGGTCACCATGGTGGCAAGGGCTCCGATGCACACAAGG
>JAFMJP010000077.1 GCA_017853375.1 Actinomycetota bacterium | reverse complement strand
AGTACGACGGCGACGGCATGTGGATGTGCTTGTCGGCATTGCGCTCGAGCTCGGCCAACACTTCTTCGGCAGTCGCCACTTCGCGCATGGTATGCGTGGTGGGATCCTCCTCGTACTTGCGGTGGAAGAACTCATCCAAGTGGTGCACATGTGGAATGGAATCAAAGTTGTGTTCTTTCGGCGGGTTGGAGGTCATCCATTCCAAGCTGCGCGCATTCCATGGGTCGAGCGGGGCACGAACCTTGCTGCGTGCCGTCACCACGATGTTGATGAGGAACAACCCGACACCCACGGTCAGAATCAACGAACCAATCGAAGAGATCAGGTTCCAGAATCCGAGGTTGAAGAAGCCTTCGCCAGCACGAGCCTCGGTCCACTGGTACATACGACGAGGTTGGCCCTGCAATCCGAGGATGTGCATCGGACCGAACGTCATGTTCATGCCGATGACCATGAGCCAGAAGTTCCAAGAGCCCAAACGCTCGTTCAACATCTTGCCGAACATCTTTGGCCACCAGTAATAGAAGCCGGAGAAGATACCGAAGATCGCCCCACCGAACAGCACGTAATGGAAGTGGGCAACGATGTAGTACGTGTCGGTCTGTTGCGTGTCACTCGGCGCCACGGAGTGGGTAACGCCCGACAAACCACCGATGGTGAACAGCACCACGAGACCGATTGCAAACTTCATCGCTGCGGTAAACACCAACTTGCCGCCCCACATGGTGAGCGTCCAGTTGATGATCTTGACTCCCGTCGGTACTGCGATCGCCATGGTTGCGAGCGAGAACACCGCCACCGACACCGGGCCAAGACCGGAGGCAAACATGTGGTGCGCCCACACGCCCCAACCAACGAAGCCGATCGCTGCACCCGAAAACACCACGAACGGATAACCGAAGAGCGGCTTTCGACTGAAAACTGGGAGTACCTCGGAGATGATGCCGAACGACGGCAGGATCAAGATGTACACCTCGGGGTGACCGAAAATCCAAAACAGGTGCTGCCAGAGGAGTGGATCTGCTCCAGCTGCCACATCGAAGAACTGCGCGCCAAAACTGCGTTGGAACGTGAGCAGGAACAAGGCAACCGTGATCACGGGTACTGCAAACAACAGCAAGAACTGCACCACGGTGATCATCCAGGTAAAAACTGGCATCTTCATGAGCGTCATACCCGGTGCGCGCATGTTGAGCACGGTGACGATCAGGTTGATTGCGCCAGTGAGTGATGCGATGCCAGCAATCTGCAAACCGAGCGTCCAGAAGTCGACACCTTTGCTAGGTGAGAACACCGGTCCGGAGTTTGGTGCGTACATGAACCAACCACCGTCAGCTGCACCACCAAGGAACCAGGCCAAATTCACCACGATGCCACCAGCCAGGAGACACCAGAAGCCAAAGGCGTTGATGCGCGGGAATGCAACGTCGCGCGCACCAATTTGCAACGGCACGAAATAGTTGGCGAATCCGGCCGCCATCGGCATGACGAAGAGGAACACCATCGTGGTGGCGTGCATGGTGAACATCTGGTTGTACAAGTCGGCGTTCAATACCTTGCCGTCCGGAGCGGCCAACTGCAGGCGAATCAACACCGCCTCAAGACCGCCGACGATGAAAAAGAACAGTGCCGTGGCACCGTACATCAGCCCGAGTTTCTTGTGGTCGACGGTGAACAACCACGATTTCCAGCCAGTGGTGGCGACGGGACGTCGCAACGCGCCATAGGTACGTGTCGGAGTAATCGCCGGTGGTGCAGGCGTGAGTGCCGGCACCGTGGAGCCGGGTGCTGGGCGTTCGATGATGGCCATGGGGTGATCTCCTATTTGAGCGTGAGCAGGTAGGCGACGAGCTTGTCGATATCGGATTCACTGAGGCCAAGGTTTGGCATTCCGCGATACTTGCCATTGGTATCCGCGAGGAGAGCGGGGTTGGCGTACATCGGCTTTACCTCTGGAGCATTTCGCAACCACGCGCGCAAATCATTGACGTTCAAGCATGCTTCATCGACACCTGCCAAGTACTTGGCTCCAAACTCGGTGCTCTCGGCTTTCCACACATCGTCGCGACAAGCATCACGCAACAAATCGAACATCGCACCGGCAAAGGTGTTCCTGGTCATCAATTTGGTGAGGTTTGGCGCGGCACCCGACCACACGTTTTCATCCGGCGCTGCGATAGCAAGGGTTCCGTCTGCTCGTTTCAAGCCATCAACTTGGTGGCAGCGAACGCACTGGTTGAGGAACACTGCTTCGCCCTCTTTTGCCAACGTGCCCTCGGCTGGTGCCTGGTACGCAGCTTGCTGATTGGCTACCCACTTCGCAAAATCTTCCTTTGACAGCGCAACTGCTTCCATACGCATATTGGCGTGGGAGAGACCGCAGAACTCGGTGCACTGACCCGCGTAGATGCCGGGTTCATCTGCCTCCAAGCGAAGCGTGTGGATGCGACCAGGTACGGCATCACGCTTTCCGTTGAGGGCCGGTATCCAATACGAGTGAATGACGTCTCGACTGGTTTCACGCAAGAGCACCTTGGTGCCGACGGGCATGACCAGCTGACCCGACGAAATAATCGGCTGGGTGATGCCCCACTCGTTCTGCACTGGGTAGTCGTATTCCCACCACCATTGCTGGCCGGTCACATTGATGACCATCTCGGTGTCGTCGGTGCGCGCAAGGTCGAAAATGACGCGGAAGGTGAACACTCCAACCACCGCCAAGATCAAGGCGGGGATCACCGTCAAGGTGATTTCGAGCGCCGGCTTGCCGTGCGTCTGTTCGGGGATTGGCTGACCGCGATCCTTGTAACGCCACATCGCATAGGCAATGACCACCGCCACGATGATGCCGATGATTCCCGCAACTGCGAATACCGGCTGCTGTAGATCGTCGATCATCTTGGCATTGGGACCTTTGGGTTGCCACGTATCTTGCGGCGCATTCGTCGCACACGAACCAAGGAGAGCGATCGCACCAGACGCAAAGAGGACACGCTGGCTAAATCGACGGACCTTCACCTTCGCAACGCTAAGGCGCTTGGCGTCACGCGTTCCGAACGAGCCTCGGTGATTCACGGCACCACCACTTCAATGGCCTGGCCCTCGACTCCTGGAACCGTGAGGGTAAGGGGTGCATCTTGTGCAATTGAGGGCTTGGCATAGGTGACGGTGAGCGCCTGTTCGGCCCCCTGCGGAATCAACTGGGTGCAGGTTTCGTTGGCGTTTGAATGACCATCCTTGTTGTCAACGACTTCGGCTCCAGGTGCCATCGCCGATCCGAGAGAAGCCACCATACGTCGCTCGGAGTCATCAAAGTTGCGGAAGATGAACGTGACGGGATTACCTCGCGCGACGTTCACCACTTGTTGCGGTTCGTTGAAGCCCGTCATGAGCGCCGACAACACGCCATCGCGCAACTCGATGATTGCCACAGGGTTCGACCGCAACGACAGGGTCTTCATCGCCTTTTTATCGAAATACTTCGACTTCTCTTCGCCGCACTCTCGATGTACATAGTGACCCTCTTCTGCCGCTTCAACCAAGTCAGCGCGCAGACCGGCTCCTTGTCCGGCAATTCCGCCTGCGATGATGCCCACCGCACCAACCACACAGATTCCGCCCACGATGGCCGACTTGAGTGCAGGTCGCACGGCAAAAATTGCACCAACGAGCAGCACCAACGACGACAACACAATGAACGCCACCGCTCCGGCACTCTTGGAGATTGCCAACATGATTCGCGAGAACGCAAAGATGATCACGCCGAGACCGAGAGTTGCAATGACCGGGAATTCAATCGGATGCAGAACTCGACGTCGGGCAGACTCGTTGTGGGTCGCGTCGTCAGATGCGGATTCGCTCCACGACTGCACCAACCACTCGGTGAGTGCCGCCAACACCACCACGATGCCAAAAATGAAGTACACCTGAGCAACGACCAAGCCCAGGACGAGCAGCACGATTCCCGCCACGGTGACCAGCGGCCACATCGATGCTCGCACCAATGAAACGTCTCGGGGTTGCACCTCGCTGTCACCGTCATTGATGATGATGACAACTGCCGACAACCCAATGAGTGTTGCAAGCACCATGCTGAGCGCCACACCACCAAGCGCCAGACGCTCGACGAAAACAAGGTATGCAACGAGGGTCAGTGCGGAAAATCCCGTGAGCCCGAGGAAGAGTTTTGAGCCGACTTTGAACATGGGTTACTTCTGTACGTAGACGATGAACCACATCGTGGCAAACATGCCCGATACGGCGTACCAATAGAGAGCGTGGCCAGCGAGTACGTCGTGATCGCCAGTTCGACCTGCGAGCACACGGAACATGGCAACGAGCGAGTACACCATTGCACTTGCGACGATGGCAAACATGGCGCCGGTAACGGTGTAGAACATCGTTTCGTACGCATCGTTGCGCAACACGATGTCCATCTGCATCCACAGTGCGACTTGAGCATTCATGATTGCCAAACCTGTAAAGAGCGTGACTGCGAGCGCCAACGTGGTGTGCGACTTGTCGCCACGACGCGCTGAATACACCGCCCATTGCGCCATCACACACGCAATGACGAACGTAAACATCATGGTGTTGGATGCCACCTCGGGAATGGCAACGTCTTTCTTCAGCCAGTCCTTGATGAGTGACACACCGTCACTTGCCACACGTGTCGGGGCGTTGGCACGGAACTGCAACCACATGGCCAACATGCCACCCATGAGCGCGGCCACCCCGGCAGCAACGAAAGCAGTCGCCGTAAACACCGTGCTCGTTCGGCGTGCAGGGCCAGCAGCAAGAGCAGGAGCGGTCATGCCAACGCCTCCACTCGATAGCGATCGGCAATCGCCTCTGCCCGGCGTGACGATGCAAACAACCCAACGAACGCGACCAAAACCAACAACATCAAGAGATGTCCGAGTGCAGCTGCAATGTTCGCAACTCCCACCACGCCAGAATCGTCAAAACCCGTGCCTACTGCTGCGGGTTGATCCAAAAATCCAGCAACATAGTGCGGAAGTGACGCAAGTACGGTCGCCAACACGCCAAGCAACGACAAGAGCATCACTGGAACATCAGGCAACGCCTTACCAGTGACGGTACCCGCGTGCAACACGATGGCGCCCATCGCCGTTAGCACTGCGCCGTACACCACATATACGAGAGCGGCTTCACCGAATACGGTTCCCACCAGATTGAGTGCGTCCAGGTGCATGACAGCAGAACCAACGAGACCGGTCAAGATCATTCCGACACCGAGGAACGAAGCAACGAAGGCGCCCGACAGCGCAGGCTTGCCTGCCTTCAGCGCCAAGAGCGCCAAAAGAATCACGACGACAGGAGCCAGAAGTGGCACCACATTGAAGAGTGCGTAGGGAACGAACGACTGCAGCGTTTCTGTCGGCGAGGCACCAACCGCGAACACGTGCGCCTGTTGGGTGACGGAACTGAACACCACTGTTGCGGCAATACCCACACCCGTGAGCATCACGCCACGCAACGGTTGGCGCGCCTTGGCGGTACGTACGACAGCATCACCGAGCACACCGAGTGCCGGCACGACATACAGCAAAGACTGTGGTTCGCGCATGGTCCAACCAAGCCACGAGCCAATGAGATCAGCGCCACCAAACGCCACTCGCGCGTTCACATAATCCACCCACAGATACGCGATGGATCCAAGAGCAACTGGCAATGTCAAGATGACGCCCAGTGCCCCGACGAGAGCACTGAACGCTCCGAGTGACACCGAAGAAAGCGGTTGGCCGTTTCGACGCGTCATGACCGTTGTTGCAAGTGAAACTGCCACCGCAACGAGGCCGACAACGACGAGACCGAGCCCAAGGAGATACATCTCTACGTATCGGTCGGCACCACCGCCTGGACCACCGTTACCGAGATACGAAACGAGCACGATCACGCCGCCTGCCAACCACGACCACCAACCGAATGCCGCGAGTCGTGGCAACGAGAGGTTGGACGCATGAAGTTGCGATGGCACGCTCCAGAGCGAAACGCCGAGCATCAGCGGGGCCGCCACCCCGAATACCAACGCAAACTGGTGCAAAGAGAACAACTGGGTATGGGCATCGGCATCGACCAATGCGGCTGTGGTGTCAAATCGTTCGATCCCAAGTACCGCGCCGAGCACTGTGGAAATTGCAAGCCACAACGCCGCACCACCCACCAGCGACATACCAATTCGGACATGGTCTGCCAGGGTCAACCAGCGCGAAATGGCGCCAAGGTAACTTCCTGACGTAGAAGTCGATCCCGTCACGGATTGCGTTGGTGTAGCCGTCATCACCACGGGTCAAGGCTACTCAGTTTGCGAGTTTGGACCGATATCTCGGCACTCCAGTCCCCGGCAGCTGGCCCGACATTCCACCTTGTGAGGG
>JAFMJP010000076.1 GCA_017853375.1 Actinomycetota bacterium | reverse complement strand
GCCGGCCGTATTCGCTTGATGCCGGACCGTAGCTCCGAGCGCAAGTACCTCATCATCGACATGAGCGGTGGCGAGGGAATCATGCCGCTGTCCGAGCAGGTGCCCAACGAATTGCGTGGCTCCACCGACGGCACCTTCAAGGTGTTCATCGTGGAAGTACGTCAAACCGAGCGTGGCCCACAGGTAGTTGTGAGCCGCAGCCACCCGGGCTTGGTCTTCAAGCTGTTCCAGATGGAAGTGCCCGAGATCGTGAGCGGTCAGGTGAGCATCATGGCGATTGCCCGCGAACCTGGTCAGCGTTGCAAGATTGCAGTGGCTTCCAACGACCAGCGCATCGACCCGATTGGTGCATGCGTCGGCGGCCGAGGCGATCGTGTGAAGCGCGTGGTCACCGAACTTCGCGGCGAGAAGATCGACATCGTGACCTACAGCGATGACAAGCGTTCGATGATCATCAATGCAATGTCGCCCGCAAAGGTCACCGAAGTGAACATCAGTGACGATGGAACCCAGGCCGACGTGATCGTGCCCGACTTCCAGTTGTCGTTGGCCATCGGTCGCGCCGGCATCAACGCCAAGTTGGCTGCCCAGTTGTGCGGATTGCGCCTCGACGTGAAGAGCGAGAGTGAAGCCGCCGGGCTCACCGTGGAGAATGCACCAGCACCCGTGGTGGACTCCGCCGCAGGTGCAAGTGACGACGCCGCAGGTGGTCCAACCGCTTGAGCAAGACCGTTCGCGTTTCAGCGCTCGCCAAAGAGCTCGGGATGACCTCAAAGCAGGTCATTGACCTGTGCGCAACCATCGGTGTCGGTGCGGTGTCGGCCGGCTCCAGCATGGTGGATGCACAAGCGGATCGCGTTCGACGTCACGCAGAAGAAAAGGGTCTGAAGGGCGAACCCATCGTCGACAAGCCCAAGCGCGCCAAGAAGGCGGCCACGGGCGACGAGGAAGCAAAGCCAAAGACCACTCGCGCCAAAAAGACGACCACGCCAGCCGCGCCCGAGGCACGAGCAGTGCCGGATGCTCCGGCTCAGGTCGCAAGCGTCGACGTCGTAACGCCGTCAGCCCCCGAGTCTCCACTGCCACCCGCAACCGTGGTCACCAGCGTGGTGACACCACCAGCGGCAACCACGCCGCCATCTTCAACGGACACTGCTCCGAGTGCGCCACCCGTATCGCCGGCACCTCGCGTGGTGTCGTCGCGTCCAGGAAACGCCATCACCAGTCGTCCTCCTGCAGCCCGTCCACCCACGACGCCTGGCACACCCGTGCCACCGCCGGGAACGCCGCCGTCGAGTGGTCCGCGCACCGTACCTGCGGGTGGTCGCACCATTCCACCGCCGCCAGGCGGCAATCGCGTTCCACCGCCGCCGGCACGTCGCCCACCGGGTCCTGATTCGCGAGGTCCTCGTCCAGGTGGCGCACCTCGCCCGGGTGCATCGGGTCGTATGGGTCGCTTTTCGTCGTCCAGCCTTGGTCGCAGTGCGCCTCGCCCTGGTGGTCCTGGCGCTCGTCCTGGTGCACCAGGTCCACGTCCTGCTGGTGGTCGTGGGTCGGGTCTTGGTCGACAAATTGGTGGTCCGCAGGGTCGTGGCCCCAACGCTCGTGGCGGCGGAAATCGTCGCGGTGCGCGCAAGAAGACTCGCGAGCAAAAACGCAAGGACATGGAGCAGCTGCAGTCGTTGCAGCCGACGCAGTACGCACCGAGCAATGCTCCGGTACCCGAGGGTCCAATCGTCGTCGAGCGCGGTTCGTCGGCGCAGGTGTTTGCTCCGAAGTTGAATCGTGGCGCAGCCGATGTGGTGCGCTTTTTGTTGGAGCAAGGCGAGATGGTCACCGCCACCATGTCGCTGGCCGACGAACAGATGGAACTCTTCGCGATGGAAGTCGGCGCAGAAGTCATCCTCGTCGATCCGGGTCAGCAAGAAGAGATGGAATTGCAGGCGCTCTTTGACGACTCCGATGACGCCGATGAAGCTGCACAGCAGACTCGTCCACCGATCGTCACCATCATGGGTCACGTCGACCACGGAAAAACCACGTTGCTCGACAAGATTCGTTCGGCAAACGTGGTCGCCGGGGAAGCGGGTGGTATCACCCAGCACATCGGCGCGTATCAGGTGACCAAGAACGACAAACTCATCACCTTCATCGACACGCCGGGTCACGCAGCGTTCAGCAAGATGCGAGCGCGCGGTGCGGGTGTCACCGACATCGTGGTGTTGGTGGTCGCTGCCGATGACGGCGTGATGCCGCAAACGATCGAGGCAATCAGTCACGCACGTGCTGCCGATGTGCCGATCGTCGTCGCGATCAACAAGATCGACAAAGAAAACGCCGACGTGCAGCGCACGATGTCGGCGGTGGCCGAGCAGGGTCTCGTGCCCGAGCAGTGGGGTGGCGACACCATCATGGTGGAGATGTCGGCTCAGCAGGGTCTGGGAATCGACGATTTGCTCGAGCAGCTGCTGGTGGTTGCCGAAGTAGAGGAACTCACCGCCAATCCGAGCGGCCGCGCCAAGGGTTTCGTGCTCGAAGCGCGTCTCGACATCGGTCGCGGTCCCGTTGCCACCGTGTTGGTGGACAAGGGAACGCTCAAGGTGGGCGATCCGATGGTGGCGGGTGCTGCGTGGGGTCGCGTTCGTGCCATCATCAACGATCGCGGCGAACAAATCAAGGAAGCCGGTCCGTCGGCCCCGGTGCAAGTGTTGGGACTCTCGGCCGTGCCGCAAGCCGGCGACGAGTTCCGCATTGCGCCCGATGACCGCACGGCGCGCACCGTTGCCGACTCGCGCGCCCAGCGTCAACGCTTGTTGGCCCAGCGCGGAGATGCCCGCACACAAAAGGGCGTCAAGCTCGAGGACATCTTCACCCAAATTCAGGCCGGCGAAACGGCGACACTCAACTTGTTGATCAAGGCCGACGTGCACGGCTCGTTGGAAGCCGTCACGGAGAGCTTGCGCAAACTCGAGCGCGACGACGTAAAGGCCGCTTTCGTGCACCGCGGTGTCGGTTCCATCACCGAGAACGACATCACGCTTGCCGCCACCACGAATGCCACCATCATCGGTTTCAACGTGCGTCCGGACCGCAAAGTGCGTGACCTCGCCGAAGCCGAGAACGTGGAGATTCGTACGTACGAAGTGATCTACAAGGTGATCGAGGACATCGACAAGGCCATGAAGGGCTTGCTCGCACCGGAGTTCGAGGAAGTGGTCACCGGCGAAGCCGAAGTGCGCGAACTGTTCCGCGCACCGAAGGTGGGTGCGGTGGCTGGTTGCTTCGTTCGTTCGGGTGTCATCACTCGCGGTTCGAAGGTGCGCTTCCTGCGTGACGGTGTCATCATTTGGAAGGGCGCCATCAACACGCTGCGTCGTTTCAAGGATGACGTGAAGGAAGTTCGCGAAGGCTTCGAGTGCGGTATCTCGCTCACCGACTTCCAGGACTTGAAGCAGGGTGACATCATCGAAACGTACGACCTGCGCGAAATCGAGCGCGTGTAGCCGCCGTGGCTGACCTGCAGTTCTATTTCGATCCGGTCTGTCCCTGGGCCTACATCACCTCGCGCTGGGTGGTTGAAGTGCAGCAGCAACGCGGATACGACGTGTCGTGGAAGTTCATCTCGCTCTTCATGATCAACAATGACCGCGGCTACAACGAAGGCAACATGCCGTGGCGTGACGGCCACATGTCGGGCTTGCACGGTTTGCGGGTTGCCAGCGCTGCACGTGCCGCTGCAGGCAACGACGCCGTTGCTGCGGTGTACACCGCACTGGGCAAGGCAATCCACGTGGAGAAGCGACGCCCGAAGGATTCGACGGAGATGAAGGATTTCGCCCGCACCGTGTTGAGCGAGGCCGGCCTCAATCCGCAGTGGGCCGAGAGTGCCACGGACGAGCTGCATGACGAGGTGATTCGTTACGAAACCACGCGAGCGTTGGAGCTCACCGGCAAGGACGTCGGTACGCCGATCCTCGTGTTCAACCCCGAGAAGCCCAATCAGGCCAGCTTTTTTGGTCCGGTAATTTCTTCCATTCCGCGCGGGGCAGAAGCACTGCGTTTGTGGGATGCCGTCGAGACGATTGCCACCACGTCGGGCATGGCCGAGCTCAAGCGTTCGCTGCGAGCCGCGCCGTCGTTCGACTGACGCAGCGCCCTCGCCGCCGACCTACGCCCGTCCTCGCCGCCGACCTACGCTGGCGTCATGCAGGTTGTCTACACACCCAAACACTTGTTGCACGATCCAGCCACGGAGATCGAAGCGTCCACCACGCACTCGCCGTTCGAACACACCGGTCGCGCCGAAACCATCAAGTCGGCACTCGCTGCAGATTCACGTTTTTCCTTTCGTGAGCCCACCGAACATGGCACCGCTCCGATCAAGGCGATTCATGACGAAGGCCTGATCGATTTTCTCTCGGTGGCGTGGGCGGAATATCAAACCGTCGTCGGCGATCGACGCGAAGTGGTTCCAGACTTCTTCTACCGCGACGAGATTCGCAATCAGATGGGTGCCACCACCGAACCCGAAGCCATCACCGCTCGTTTGGGGTGGTGGTGTTTCGAAACCACCACGCCGCTGACACAAGGCACGTACGAGGCGGCACGCGCTGCGGTGGATACCGCACTCACCGCCAGCGATGCAGTGCTCGCCGGCGAGCGTGCGGTGTACGGGTTGTGTCGCCCACCGGGGCATCACGCCACCCGCGACTTGTACGGCGGCTACTGCTTCTTCAACAACGCGGCCATTGCTGCACACGACATCGTGCAACGCACCGGGGGAAAGGTCACCGTGTTGGACGTGGACTACCACCACGGCAATGGCACACAGGAAATTTTCTACGACCGTGACGACGTGCAGTACGTGTCGTTGCACGGCGATCCGCGACGTGCGTACCCGTACTTCACCGGTCATGCGGATGAAACCGGAACGGGGAAGGGCTTGGGTTCCACCTTCAACGTGCCGTTGGCCAAGCGCACGGCTGATGATGCCTATATCTCCGCATTGTCCACCTGCGCGGAGAAGATCGCAGCGTTCAAGCCCACGGCGCTGATCGTGTCGTTGGGTCTCGATACGTTCATCACCGATCCGATCGCCGACTTGGCGGTGACCACCGAAGGGTTCGCCCGCAGTGGTGCCTTGCTCGCACAGTTGGGTTTGCCGACGGTGGTGTTGCAGGAGGGCGGTTACGACGTGCAGGCGCTCGGCCGCAACGTGCACGCCTGGCTGACGGGTTTCGGCGCCTAGTCGCGGCGCTGTTTCGTCGCGCTGCTTAGTCGCGGCGCTGGTCGCGCAGGTACGCCTCGAATTGGGCGGCCAATTCGTCACCCGACGGGATGTCGGCGGTGTCATCGTCGCGCTGATGCGCTGCGTCGTATGCCGACTCAAGTTGTGACAGCAGCTGTGCGTGTTCGGGGTTCGATGCAACGAGCGTGTCGAGTCGCTCGCGATGCGCGGTGGCATCGGCGCGCGCTGCGCTGACATCCAGCGAGATTCCGCCGGTGTCGCACACCGCACCAAGCAACGCCACCGTGGCCGCGGGATACGGCATGGTGGTGGCGTAGTGCGGAACTTGGGCCCAGATACCGATGGAAGGAATGCCGCGCCCGGTGAGGATGTGCTCGAGCACCGCTTCGATGCCGGCAGGGACATCCACCGAGCTGCGCACGTAAGGCAGCGACACGATGGCGTCCGACGATGGGGAGGTGCACGACAGGTTCACTGCGCGCGTGTGCGGGGTGGCAAATGGATAGGCACCCAAACCGATCATCTTGCGTACGCCGAGTTGTGTGGCGAGTTCACCGACGCTGGCTGCGAACTGGTTCCACTTGGAGTCCGGCTCGTGTCCGGTAAGGAGCAGGATTTCCTTGCCGTTGATGTCGTGGCCGAGCATGATTTCCGTCGACGGCCAATCCAGGCGGGTGTTGATGCCCTCGCGGAGCTCCATGGTTGGTCGACGTGCGCGAAAGTCGAGGTATTCGTCGGCGTTGAAAGTGACCAGGGTGGTTGCCCCTGACGCTTCGACGAGTCGTGTCATCGCTGCGTGGGCTGCCGAACTGGCGTCGATCCAACCTTGCAGCATCACCACCAAGAGCGGCGACGACAGCACGGGCATCTTCGAGTAGCTCTCGTGCAAGTGGTACGAGTCGGGTGTCGAACCTGGCGACGACATGTGGTTGGTCAGTGTAGGCGCGCGAGCGACCTGTGAGCGGCTGTGACTGCTGCCTCAACCTGTGCGGCAAACGGCGCCAACTCTTCTGCCGAGCGGTCGCCGAGTGCGCCACCGAGGTATCGCGCATACACGCCTTCGATGATGCAGGCCAACTTCCAGAACGCGAACGCGGTGTAGAAATCCAGTTGTGACACGTCGCGGTTGGTGATGCGGGCATATCGCTCCAC
>JAFMJP010000075.1 GCA_017853375.1 Actinomycetota bacterium | reverse complement strand
TCAATCTGTTTGAACCGTTCGTCCATCTGCGTGAATCTTGCGTCGATGTGCGTAAACGTCTCATCGACTCGCTCGAATCGAGCGTTGATGAGGCCGAACCCATGATTCATTTCGGACCGGAGGATGTCGATGTCATCCTTGGTGGCGATGTTGCTCCAGCCGATGGGCGGGAGATGAGCCATGAGGGTGTCGGCCACGGCCTCCGGCATGAGTCCGCGAAGTGTCTGATGGAGCGTGAAGCGCTCGGCCTCAGGCGATGTCATGAGTTTTCCTCGTCGATTGCTGTTCATGCCCTTGTGTGTGCACGAGATGGGTGCTGTGGCGGGAAATCTCTGGCGGCATGGGCGGCATCGTAGACCCGTAGCAGATCTTGTCAAGTCACACCCAAGTCCTTTTCGTGCGTACTCGTTGTGCCCCAGCCGGGGAACCCATCCGAAGGGTGGGGTATCCAATCAGCAATCGAAAGGCCGACACCATGACCACCGCATTTCTCAATGACATCACCGCACTGAAGCCAGGAGCACCCATCACGCGTGGTGGGGTCACTCTGATTCCGATCTTCGGCCCGAAACAACGCGGGGCGGACATCAAGATTGCTGGCGACGAACTTGTGGTGTCGGAGCTTGACACACCCACGGTGCCCGAACTGCAGGTTCACAATCCCACCGAACACGATCTGCTCATTCCTGCCGGGCGGATCTTGAGTGGCGGGCGCCAAACGCGAGTCGTGAACGTCTCCATCGTGGTGCCAGCCGGCGCAAAGATCGTCATTCCGGTGTCGTGTGTCGAGGCCGGTCGTTGGTCGGGTCGCTCGGGATTCTCCGACTCTGGTCGCATGGCGTCACGTCGAATGCGAGTGGCGAAACAGCGGAGCGTGAAGGCAAACGTTGATCGATACAAGTCCAAGCGTTCTGCGCAGGGAGAGGTGTGGAGCACCATCGAGCTGGAGTTGAGTTCGCGTGGAGTTGCCCATAGCGACAGTTTGTTCTTGGGAGTCGACGACGATCTCAACCATCGTTCCGACCGTATGAGTGTCGTGAACGAGTTCATCGCCACCGGAGTTCAGGATGAACAAGTCGGTGTTGCCGTTGCACACGGTGACAAGGTTCTTGGTGTCGAGGTCTTCCCGAACCATGAAGCACTCAAGTCCTCCTGGGAAGCCATCATTCGCGCGGCGGTCATCGATGCCGACGAGTTTGCAGAGCAACCGACTTCGGTCGATGCCGAGGCAGGTATCAAGGCCTTGGAAAAGTTCCTCGCTGAAGTTGCTCGCACTGGCGGAACCGAAGCTGCTGGATGCGGTCGCGGTACCGAAGTGCACGTCGAAACGCCTCAATTCGTGGCCCACGGCTTGCGAGTCGACGGCGAGCTCATCTATTGCAACGCATTCATGAGCTGAGTTGGCGCCGCGCTCACCCCGATGCCATACTGACCACTGTCGGTTCTGCCGATAGCAAGCCTCCTGGTGTCTCTCCGCCGAGCGCCAGGAGGCTGCTTTGGTATGGTTGGAGCGTTGCGATGAAAATTCTTCCGGGTCTCACCTTTTCCTGGAAGCGAGCACTCGGCGTGACCGCGGCCAAGCGTAAAGTGTCGCGCGCAACGGGAATTCCTCTTTCGCGACAGGGGCGTCGATCAAAACTCGGCAAATGGCTGGGCATGCGCTGAGATGAGTACCTGGCTCGCGCCAAGAGCAAACGGCAAGGACGCGCTGATTGGCGCAGTGGGTGCGGCACTCGGAATGGCGCTGACGTGGTTGATTTGTGATTGGGTGCTCGATGGGGCAGCGCCTCTCTTGGTGATGTCAATGGGAGCGTCAGCGGTGCTGCTCTTTGCGACACCCACGAGCCCGCTGGCTCAGCCATTGCCCATGATTTCTTCACATGCCCTCGGCGCATTCGTTGGTGTGGCGTCGGCGAGGCTGATTCACAACACCCCACTGGCCGTTGGAGTGGCTGTCGGTGTCACCGCGGGTGTCATCGTCCGATTCGGAATCACTCATCCGGCAAGCGGTGGAACGGCACTGAGTGCGGTCATCGGAGGCGATGCAATCACCAATCTCGGTTGGGAGTTCATCTGGCACCCGGTGCTCCTGAATGTGGTGCTGCTCGTGGCGCTCGCCGTTGTGGTGAATGCGCCGTTTGCCTGGCGAAGGTATCCGCTGCAACTTCGTTCGTCTTCATAATGTCGATGCGCACTGCGCTCGTGACGGGTTGTGGCTCTTCAACCGGAATCGGTTTTGCAACCGCCAAGCGGCTTCGAGCGGCAGGTTGCAACGTGGTGATCACGAGCACGACGGAACGCATCCATGAACGTGTTGATGAACTTCTCGCCGCATCCGTTGGCGGCAGCGATGTGCTGGGTGTCGTCGCAGATCTCACCAGCGAGTCACACGTCGCTGCACTGGTGGCTCAAGCAATCGAACGGTTTGGACAGGTCGATGTGCTCGTCAACAATGCCGGCATGGTGACCGTCGGGAATGATTTGTTCGATGCAGCACTGAGTGCGACGACGCTGCAGCAATGGAACGATGCGTTGGCGCGCAATCTCACCACGTGCTTCCTGGTAACCAGGGCTGTGCTCGATGACAATCGGACAATGCCCGGTGGTGGGCGAATCGTGAACGTTGCCAGCACAACAGGTGCACTGCAGGCCGGAATTGGCGACGTCGGTTACAACGCCGCCAAGGCGGGGATGATCGGTTTGACGCGCGCAGTGGCCCTGGAGGTGGCGACTCGTAACATCACGGTGAATGCGGTAGCACCAGGTTGGATTGCAACCGGATCCCAAACTGCCACCGAAGCGGCAGCTGGGGCTGTGTCACCACTCGGCCGTTCGGGAACCCCGGATGAAGTGGCAGCAGTGATTCAGTTCTTGTGCAGTGCCGATGCGTCGTACGTGACGGGACAGATGTTCGTGGTGGATGGGGGAGACGCGTTACCCGAAGACCGCAATTGGAGGCCGTAGGTGTCTGATCGTGACACCATGCTGGCTTGGCTGTCGACGGATGATGCGTTGGCTTCGGCACGTCGGCTGGTTCGCCGGTATTCGCTGCAACTCGAACCCGAGGACCTTCTCTCGCAAACGCGAATCACGCTGGTGGAGCGAATGTCCCGTCGCACTACGCCGCTCGTTGGAGATGATGTGCAAAAAGCGGCAATTCGTTTCGCGGCTCGATGCATGGGAAATGTCGCCATCGACAATGCACGGAAAATGGTGCGCGATCAGCATCAACACGTTGAGCTCGCCAATCTGCTGCCACAGCGTGCGTCCACAGAAGACCATGCAGAAGCGGCGGTGTTCATCGAACAACTCACGGCCAGGGTGAATGAGCTCATTCGTCACGGTGCGACGTGTGCTGGATGTCAGAAGGAAGTGGTGTTTGCTGCAGCCACAGAGGTGTTGCAGTTGGTACTCATCGAGGGTGCCTCCGGCGATGATGCGACTCGAGACAATGCCTGGTTCGATGATGCGATTGAGTCCGTGATCGACCGCACCAGCCCGGGTTCGAGTCAATTGTCTGCGGCGCGACGGAAGCGTCGTGTGCGGTGCAAACACTGTGTGATGGAGCTGCTCGGAAGTGCGCTGCGACGAATGGGGTATCGACGTGGCTGACGCAGTGCTTCGGTTCGACCGCACGGCTGGCCGCTGGGAGTACTCCACTGGCGACCTCACGACGTGGGTGACTACCGAGAATCCAACTTCCTTGCTGCGAATTGCGCGCAGTTCCACTGGTCGGGTCGTTGGATTCACCTTCGATGCCGACGTCAGTGATCCTTCATTTGCGGAGTCGCTGGGTGTGATTCGCAAGGAGTTCGGCGACGAGGTGTCGCGCCGAGTGAGTAGCGAGCCAGGCGATGACGTAGAGCTGCTCATCTCCACCTCGTCAACCCTGACCGAGGCAGTGGATGACGGTGTCGACGTCATGCGGCAGGATGCACGGCTTCAGCGTGCGTCCAGCGACGTGGTGATTACCGACGACAGTTCGGCGGGCATTGTCACCGTCACCATGACGGTGCCGTGGTGGGCGCGATTCACCAAGCCGTGGGTGGCGGTACGACGGCGCGGGAAGCGCGACATCCTGTTGACGGGACCGATGCACATCCGCGGTCGAACGGCCAAGGCAACGTTGCGATACGGCATGCCATACAGCAGTTCTGCGCTGACCGCCGATGTGGTGAAGGGCCCCCAGCGTCACCGATGGATTGCGTGGGTGGCAACGTTGTTCACGCTCTTGGTCGTGGTGGTTGGCGCAGTGCTGCAACTCGGCGCCTCAGGCGACGATCTCACACTGCCCTCCGAGATGCAATGGGATACGCCCGGTCCCGAATGGATATTCGAGCGAGTGAATCTCCCCAACGGAGCACAGTGCCTCACCGGGGGAATGCGCTTCCAGATCGAAGGGAACGGTTTCCGGCCAGAGACGGGCTTGCCGGGTGTCTACATGTCGGTATGGGACGACTTCTCTGCACCGATTCCGCGGGCGCAGCTCGTCCCGGTTGCCGCACGAGTGGATTCTGCAACCCGGATGACCGCCGAAGTCCCTGCAGCGCAGCGCTTTCCGACCGCTCCGAAACCGGCTGAACCGGTCACCATCGTGTTGGTGTCGGACCCCTCTCAGCCGTCGGCGTACGGCAACACGGTCGTGAATTGGTGCAAATAGGAAGGCGAACGCGCAGTGTGGGTGCCCATGCGGTGATGTCCCGCAGGGCGTTCGGTCGTCGTTGTTGTGTGGAAGGGAATTTTGTATGCGACGAACAGTGGTACTGATGGCGGGAGTACTCGCAATGGCGTTGTTTTCGGACAATGTGTCTGCAGCAAAACCGTCGCCTGATCCGTTGAGTCAAGATCGAAGAATCACCAAGGCTGTGCGTCTCGCCCCAGCGGATTCGTGTCGAAACACCGATGCGACCCCAACGAACGGTATGAATCTCAGTCAGACTCGAACCTCATCGCTGGGATTCCCGCGCCCAACCACGTTCGGCGGCACTTCCTCGTTGAACATCGCAGTGTTGCCTCTTACCTTTTCCGACTTGCCGTATCGCGAGTCCGATCACGCGGCGCTACAAGCTGCAATGCGGGAGTTCAAGAGGTACTACGAAGCCATGGCGTATGGGCGAACTGTCATCAATTACCAAGTTGTCGCCTTGTCCGACGCTGTGAGGATGCCAGGGACTGCGCGCTCATATGGCGCATTTGATGAATACGTCGATCTTGAACGAGTCGTTCGAGAGTCACTCGCAAACGCATCGCCAACCTTGCGACTCTCGTCTTTTGACATGGTGGCGTTGGAAATGGCTCGCAATGAGTCGGTGAAGTTCTGGCCGGTCGCGTACACGAATTCGGTTGAATCCTCGAGCGGACGAATTGGCGGAGCTGTGCTGGCGGGCGGGTGGCAAGGGGCGAACTGGCGCGCCATCGCACACGAGGTTGGGCATGTTTGGCTTGGTTTGGAAGACCTCTACGACATGTCGCCATCGCCGCAATACGACGGCACATTTTGGGAGTACGACCTGATGAATAGCTTTCGCGGATCTGCACCAGAACTCACGGCCTGGCATCGGTTCTTGCTTGGTTGGCTAGACAACCCGCAGGTGCGATGCGTCGATTCTGTGACAGCGAGAAAGACCACGCACTATCTCGCCGCAATTGCCGATCAGAATTCCTTGCCAAAGATGGTGGCGAAACCATTGAGCCCCGGTCGCACTCTCGTACTCGAGAGTCGGCGAAGGCGGGGCTACGACAACGTTGATGATTCGGTCCTCGTGTACATCGTGGACTCCACTCGGCGCGGTGGAGACGGGCCGATTGAGGCCAAGGCAGAACTGACGCTCAATCGGAATCGAAAGCCACGCCTCGACCGCTACGTAATTCCGGTTGGACCAACTGTTCGGGTTGAAGGCATTGTCATCCGTCTCATCGCATCAAGTAAGTGGGGTGATCTCGTTGAAGTCGTTCAGAGTTGAGAAGGTGGCCGCGAGGAGGGCGGGCTCCGGCGTTCTCGTACTTGCGTTCTCTCTGGCGCTGAGCGTCTCGGTGAGTGCTGCTGCAGTTGCTCAAGTGACGCCGGGAGGAGCTTGTAACAGTGTCGGTCAAACTTGGAATTACAAGGGCCAGCTGCTCGTTTGCAGATCGAACGGTTCGCGAAAAACCTGGGTTCAAGTACCTGTTGCACGGAAGCCAAAATCGCAGGTGCAGCCAGACAAGAAAGACACTCTCGCTGACGACTACGCACGATTCTCCAAACCGCTGCCTCGAACGTTGGTCGATCGACCTGACGATGGAGGAGAGTCAAGCCCGAAGGTAAAGGTCATCTACGCAGTTCCCTCATTCGCAAAGGATCAGCGACGCGACGTTTCTGGAGAGATTGCCCGCGGGCTCTTCGAAGCGGAAGAGTGGCGTGCCAGTCA
>JAFMJP010000010.1 GCA_017853375.1 Actinomycetota bacterium | reverse complement strand
CCAACCACGATCCGGCCCGAGTGGTTGCCGCCGAGACGGCGAGTGCCACGCTCAGTGCAGCGTCGCCGGTGCAGGCCACCGTGCGACCACGCACCACCCCACCGTCGGCAAACAACGGCAACAGCGACGGAGCAACAGGCAATGGGGCGCGCGCAGTTGGCACGCCGAGACGAGAACGTAGGTCAGTAGCCACCCCCACACCATAGCGAACAGGTGTTCGCCCCACTACGGTGACGAAATACCCCGTTCAGCACGCCCTGACAACGAACCGATCGAACGCCGATCGGGAACCGACGCGGGGCTTACGCCAGATGCAGCAAGCCGTAGACGATCGACTCTTCGAGAGCGCGCCATGACGCTTCGATGATGTTGGACGACACACCGATGGTGGTCCAGGTGCGATCGCCATCCGTCGCGTCGATCAGCACGCGAGTGACGGCCCCGGTCGCCGACGACGAGTCGAGGATGCGCACCTTGTAGTCGGTGAGATGCACACGAGACAGTTGCGGGTACTTTTGGGCCAAACATGCACGCAACGCGGTGTCGATCGCGTTCACCGGACCATTGCCTTCGGCGGTGTGCACCTCACGATGGTCCCCGATCCACACCTTCACCGTGGCTTCGGTGGTGAACGAGCCGTTGGTGGATTCGTCGGTGATGACACGCATCGACTCCACGTTGAAGAAACGTTGCTCCCATCCGGTGGCACGACGCATCAACAACTCGAGCGACGCATCGGCAGCCTCGAAGTGGTAGCCCTCGAACTCCAACCGTTTCAGTTCATCGAGAATCGAACCGATCACTGCCCCGTCGGCATCCAGCCCGAGCTCTTCTGCCTTCATCGCAATGGTGGCGCGTCCCGCCATCTCCGACACCAAGAATCGCGTGCCGTTACCCACGAGTTCCGGCGCAACATGCTCGTAGGCGTCCTTGGCTCGGGCAATTGCCGACACGTGCAAGCCCGCTTTGTGCGCAAACGCAGACGTGCCGACGTACGGGGCTTGCGGATTCAACGGACGATTCAACACCTCGGCCACATGGTTGCTCACCGACGTGAGATGCTCGAGACGACCCTCGGGGAGGCACGCGAAACCCATCTTCAGTTGCAAATTGGGAATGATGGTGGTGAGGTTGGTGTTCCCCGTTCGCTCACCCAAACCGTTCAACGTGCCTTGCACGTGACGCGCACCTGCACGTACCGCCGCAAGCGAATTGGCCACCGCGCAGCCCGTGTCATCGTGACAGTGGATGCCGATGATGGCGTCGTTCCCCACGTGTCGCGCAACGTCGGCAACGATCGACTCGATTTCGTGTGGCAACGATCCACCGTTGGTGTCGCACAGCACCAGGTGCGAGGCACCGTTCAGTACCGCTGCCTCCAGCACGCGCAGGGAGAATTCCGGGTTGTTCTTGTAGCCGTCGAAGAAGTGTTCGAGATCCACCAACACCAATCGGTCGTGGCTGCCGAGATACTTCACGGAATCGGCCACCATTGCCACGCCCTCGTCCAACGTGGTTTGCAGCGCGGTTTCTACGTGGTAATCCCATGCCTTTGCCACGATGCACACACCGGTAGTTTGCGCATTGATCAGGTTCCGCAGGGTCGCATCGTCGTCGACCTTGCCCGACGGACGGCGAGTGCTGCCGAATGCCACCAACGTCGATGTGGAGAGCTTCAGTTCGCGCTGTGCGCGGGCGAAGAACTCCTCATCCTTGGGGTTGGCACCCGGCCAGCCACCCTCGATGTAGTGCACGCCGAGCAAGTCGAGCTGCTCGGCGATACGCAACTTGTCGTTGACGCTCGCCGACACGCCCTCCACCTGCATGCCGTCACGCAGCGTGGTATCGAATACCTCCACCGTGTTGGCAGGCAGCACGAGACGAGCCGGCATGACTACTTGGCGAGCTCGCACCAATGTGCGTACTTCTTCTCCTGACCGCGCACTGCTCGGGCATACATCGCGGCAATCGCACGCGTCTTAGGGCCCGGGCACGGAATTTCCCGCTCGTCCACCGAACGCACCGAGCCAACTTCGGCGGCAGTGCCACACGCAAAGACTTCCTCTGCGATGTACAAGTCGCTCCGCGCGATGTTGTCGACGCGAATGTCGTATCCGAGATCACGAGCAATGGTCATCACGCTGTTCTGGGTGATGCCCTCGAGTGCACCCGCCGACAACGGTGGCGTGAGGATCACGCCATTGCGCACCACGAAAATGTTCTCGCCGGTGCATTCGGCAACGAGACCGTTCGGCGCCAGCATGATTGCTTCGTCGTATCCGGCCTTGAGTGCTTCTACTTTTGCGAGCGATGAGTTCACATAGTTGCCGACGGTCTTTGCGGCTGGTGGCATGGTGTTGTGGTCGTGACGAGTCCACGACGAAATCTTCATGCGCACACCTTTTTCCACCGCGTCGTCACCGAGGTACGCACCCCACGGCCAGCATGCGATCGCAACATCCACCTTGCACGGCAGCGTGTTGAGTCCCATCTCGCCATAGCCGTAGTACGCCAGAGGACGCACGTAACACGACGGCAGTCCGGTCGACGCCACGGTGTCCTTGGTGGCCTGCACCAACTCCTCCACCGAATACGGCATCGGCATTCCCATGATCTTGGCGCTGTTGTGCAGCCGAACGATGTGGTCGGTCAGACGAAAGACCGCCGGACCCTTGTCGGTCTCATAGGCGCGAATCCCCTCGAACACGCCCGTGCCGTAGTGCAGCGTGTGGGTGAGCACGTGCACGTTTGCATCGGCCCAGTTCACGAGGGAACCGTTCATCCAGATCTTTGGTGTCGTCGTGATCGGCATCGTGACCCCTTACTTATGTGTGAAGTTGACGCTATCCGTGGAGGCGTCGACAGATTTCGTCGCCGACTGCCACGGTGGAACCGCTTGCCGGCTGCGAGCAGGCGTCGCGAATCGCCCGTGCTGCTCGTGACTCGCCGAGATGGTCCAACATGAGCGCTGCCGACAAGATTGCCGCCACCGGATTGGCCACGCCCTTGCCGGCGATATCCGGTGCCGAGCCGTGTACCGGTTCGAACAGCGACGGTCCGGTGCGTGCCGGATTCAAGTTGGCCGACGACGCCAAACCGATGCCGCCGCTCACGGCACCACCCAAGTCGGTGAGGATGTCGCCGAACAAATTGTCGGTCACGATCACGTCGTAACGGTGGGGATCCTGCACGAAGTAGATGCATGCGGCGTCCACGTGGTTGTACGCCGTACCCACATTGGGAAACTGCGATGCCACCGCATCGAACGTGCGCTGCCAGAGGTCGCCCGAGAACGTCAGCACGTTGGTCTTGTGCACGAGTGTGACGTGCTTGCGTTCGCGCGAAGATGCCAGTTCGAACGCGTACCGGATGCAGCGCTCCACGCCGAAACGAGTGTTCACGCTCCCCTGCGTTGCAACTTCGTGCTGGGTTCCCTTGCGCAACACACCACCCTCGCCCGCATACGAGCCCTCGGTGTTTTCGCGTATCACCACGAAGTCGTGCGGCCGAGACTGACCAGGACCCGTACCAACGAAGGGACGCTGGTTGATGTAGAGATCGAGACTGAATCGCAGCTTGAGGAGCAGTCCACGCTCGATCACCCCTGGGGGCACACCGGGAGTGCCGACGGCACCGAGCAAAATTGCATCGAATCCACGCAGTGCCTCGAGCGTGTCGTCGCTCAGCACTTCTCCGTCACGCAGATACCGCGCACCACCGAGGTCGAAAAACGTCGTGTCGAGCTCGACACCACTCGCGCGAACCACCTTGAGTGCTTCCGCGGTGACCTCGGGACCGATTCCGTCGCCGCCGATCACCGCAACACGATGCGAGGTGCGAGCTGTGGCTGCGTTCACCTCATTCAGGCTACGGAGGTATGGGTATCCTGACGATATGCCGACACACCGCTTATCGCGCGTAGCCCTCGAGCGACTGCAGGCCGAACATCTCGACCTCACCACGCGGGGTCGCATCGAGGTCGCCGCGCGCATCGGTCGTGCCCGCGAGATGGGCGACTTGAAGGAAAACGGCGACTATCACGCCGCCAAGGACGAACAGGGCCACATGGAGGGCCGCATCCGACAGATCGAAGCCATCTTGGAAAACCACGAAATCGTGGAGGTCGTGGACGACGGCAAGGTCGACCATGGCTGCATCGTGACGATCCTGTACGAGGGTGATGCCCCGTCACAAGCCGAGAAGTACCTCATCGGCCACATGGAAGAGCAGCCCGATGACCCGAACGTCAGTGTGATGAGTGCAACCTCGCCGCTCGGCGCCGCGTTGCTCGGCGCCAAGGAGGGCGATTCCGTCACCTACCAGGCGCCGAACGGCTCGCTCACCGTCACCGTCGTGGGCGTGGAGGCACGTTCCTAACGTGATCCGCCGCACACACGCTGCGCGAGATGGTTTCCCCGACGGCCACGAAGTAGAACTTCCCGGTCGCGGGCGCACCTTCGTGCGAGAAGTGGCGGGCCCCGCGGGTGCCCCAACGGTGATGTTGCTGCACGGCTGGACCGCCACCGCAGACCTCAACTGGTTCACCTGCTTTGCGCCACTCGGCGAACACTTTCGCGTGCTGGCACCCGATCACCGTGGACACGGACGCGGCATTCGTCCGCGCGGCAGCTTTCGTTTGCACGACTGCGCCGACGACGTGGCCGCAATTGCCGACGCGTTCGGCGTCAGCACGTTCATCCCCGTTGGATACTCGATGGGTGGCGCAATCGCGCAGCTCGTCGCCTCGCGTCACGAGCAACGAACTCGCGGACTGGTATTGGCTGCCACCGCCGGATACTTCTCTTCCTCACGCGACGAGCGCCTCAACTTCCTTGGTCTCACCGGTCTGGCCCGCCTGTCCAAATTGACGAGCGCTCAAGCTCGGTCGTGGATCACCGAGCAGGTCTACCTGCAGCGCAAGACGCAGACTCTTGCCGACTGGGCCGCCCGCCAAATTGCCAGCCACGACTGGCGCCACGTGTTGGAAGCGGGAAGCGAGATCGGTTCGTTCGATTCCCGACCGTGGCTCCACCACATCGCGGTGCCCGCAGCGATGATCATCACCACCGACGACAAGGTCGTTCCAACGCGACGCCAGGAGGAACTCGCGGCAACGTTGCACACGGCAACCGTCACGCACCGAATCGACGCCGGTCACGATGCCGTGTTCGCCGCACGCGAACGTTTCGTGCCGCTCTTGATCGATGCGTGTCAGCGAGTGGTCCAACATTCCAGCGTTGCGTAGCCGCAACGTCACGTCGACTTCTTTCGCTGCGTCTTCTTCTTGATCTCCGGGGGCGACGCTTCGGTCGGCGTCTCTGCGTCGACGACCGTGATTGCATCACGCCACAGACGCTCGACGGCGTCCGCCAGCGACCCCTTGGCATTGCCCGGGTCGGTGACGATCTCCTCCGGGGTGTCCGCAAAGCGCAGCACCGAACCCACTCCGGCATCGCCAACCACCACCACCAATCGCACCCGGCGGCGTCGCGGATGCACGCTTGGTGGAACATCGCTCTCCTCGTCGTCATCGACGGGCGCAGCCCAACCACAGGTCAGTACCGCTGCCGCATCGAACATGCGGGCAATGGAACTGCCGCGTGACTCCAGGAGTTCGTACACGTCGCCGTGTTCGGCGAGGAACGAAAGACGTAGCGCCCCATCGGCATTCGAGTCGACGCCCGACGGGTCCACCACGCTGATGCCGTAGAGGCGGGCTCGTTTCAGGTCGAAACCCGAGAGTGACAGGTTGAGGCTGTGCTCGACGCAGGTCGCCAAGGCGACCGGGGTATTGGTGTTGGTGTTCATGCCCCTGTGTGTGCACGACCTCGGCCCGAGCGGCAAAGTTTCTTTCGTGATGACACCTCCGGCCGCCACCACGTCGGCAGAATGGAACGGTGACCTCCCTCACCCTCCCGCAAAAAGTGTGGGATCGCCATGTGGTGCACCGCGACGACAACGGCAACGAGTTGCTCTACATCGACTTGCACCTCGTCCATGAAGTGACCAGCCCGCAGGCCTTCGACGGACTGCGCATCAATGGTCGGCGTGTGCGCCGCCCCGACCTCACCGTGGCCACCGAAGACCACAACGTGCCGACAAAGGACATCCACCTCCCCGTTGCCGACCCCATTTCCGCAAAGCAACTCGACGTCATGCGCAAGAACGCCGCAGAGTTCGGCATCACGCTGTACAAGATGGGCGACGCTGGTCAGGGCATCGTGCATGTGATCGGCCCCGAACAGGGCCGCACCTTGCCCGGCATGACCATCGTGTGCGGCGACAGCCACACGGCCACCCACGGTGCATTCGGAGCGTTGGCCTTCGGCATCGGCACCTCCGAAGTGGAGCACGTGCTTGCCACGCAAACGCTTCCCCAGTCACGACCCAAGTGGATGAGCGTTGCAGTCGAAGGCAACCTGCCGGCCGGCGTCACCGCCAAGGACATCATCCTGGCCATCATCGGTCGCATCGGCACTGGTGGTGGCATCGGCAGCGTGATCGAATACCGAGGCTCGGCGATTCGTGCGTTGTCGATGGAAGGTCGAATGACCATCTGCAACATGTCGATCGAAGCCGGTGCGCGCGCCGGCTTGGTGGCACCCGACGACACCACGTTTGCGTATCTCGAAGGTCGCACCCATGCTCCGCGCGGCGCGGCATGGGAAGCAGCGCTCGATGACTGGCGCACTCTGCGCACCGACGATGGCGCCGCGTTCGACAAGAGTGTCGAGATCGACGCATCGTCGCTCACCCCGCACGTCACGTGGGGCACCAATCCGGCGCAAGTGGCATCGATCGACGGTGTGGTTCCGTCGCCCGACGAGTTTGCCGACGCCACCACGCGGGACAACGTGGCGCGCGCACTCGACTACATGGGCCTCACCGCCGGTGCACGCATCCGCGACATCGCCGTCGACACCGTATTCATCGGATCGTGCACCAACAGTCGCATCGAAGATCTCCGCGCGGCGGCCGACGTTGCCAAGGGTCGCAAGGTCAAGGTGAAGCGCGCCATGGTGGTGCCCGGCAGCCACGCCGTCAAGCAACAAGCCGAGCGCGAAGGTCTCGACCGCATCTTCACCGACGCGGGCTTCGACTGGCGTGAACCAGGTTGCTCCATGTGCCTGGCGATGAACCCCGACAAACTCGCACCGCAAGAGCGTGCCGCCAGTACGAGCAACCGGAACTTCGAAGGTCGTCAAGGTCGCGGTGGCCGAACACACTTGGTGTCACCAGCCGTTGCTGCCGCCACCGCACTCACGGGACATTTCGCCACACCGAAGGATCTCGCGTGAAGCAGGTTCGCATCGTTTCGGGTCGCGCGGTGCCACTCAAGCGCAGCGACGTCGACACCGACCAGATCATTCCCGCCGAGTGGCTGAAGCGAGTCGAGCGAACGGGTTTCGAGAAGGGTCTGTTTTCCACGTGGCGCGACGATCGCAACTTCGTGCTCAACGACGAGCGTTACGCGGGCGCCAGCATTCTCGTGGCCGGGCCGAGTTTCGGCGTTGGTTCATCCCGCGAACATGCCGTCTGGGCGTTGCAGCAATACGGCTTCGACGTGGTGATCGCACCGAGTTTCAGCGACATCTTTCGCAACAACTGCACCAAGAACGGCCTCGTTCCCGTCGTGCTCGACATCGGCATCGTGGAATCGCTCTGGGCAACCATCGAAGCGGACCCCGCCACCGACATCACGGTTGATGTCGAGCGATTGGTGGTGGAGGTTCCCGCCACCGGCGCACGTCACCCGTTCGTGTTGGACGCATCCACACAGGAACGTTTCGTGAACGGTTTGGACGACATCGGCATCACGTTGTCCCACGATGCAGCAATCGGCGCGTACGAATCCCGCCGCCCTGCGTGGCTCACCTCTCGCTGATTACCGCCCTGGCGAGGATGTCGCTGCTGCGAGCGCCTTAGGCGCCGGCGGGAGTCACGAAGCTCGACAAGTTGGCGAGCCGCTTGTCGTTGGAAAACACTTCGATTGGCGGCTGGGGTTCAAGTCGCAGGCCGCGCTGGATGATCCGGCACGTGGTGTGCTGGTTGTACTCGGCGAGCGAAATGGCCCAACCGTCACGACCGGCTCGGGCGGTACGACCCGATCGGTGCAGGTAGGTCTTCACATCGATAGGTGGTTCGTAATGAACCACCGCTGCCACGTCGTCGATGTCGATGCCGCGCGCAGCCACGTCGGTTGCCACCAACACGTTGAGGCTCCCATCGGTGAACTTGGCGAGTGATCGCTCGCGCGCTGCTTGCGACATGTCACCATGCAATGCCGATGCCTTCACGTTCAACTTCTGCAACGACTCCTCCACCTTGTCGCACAGGCGCTTGGTGTCGCAGAACACCACTGTTTTGCCGGCACCGGCAGCAATGGCGGCAATTACGCGATCTTTGTCCATTCGATGCACTGCCAAGAACAGGTGTCGCATCGTGCCCACGGTTGCGGTTGGCGCGTCGATGGACACTTCTTTGGGGTCGTTCATGTAGCGGCGCACGAGGTTGCCGACTTGTCCGTCGAGCGTTGCAGAAAACAGCATCGTTTGATGGGCGGCAGTCACGTGACGCAGCACCCACTCCACCTGCGGCATGAAGCCTTCGTCGGCCATGCGGTCGGCTTCGTCGATTGCCACGACTTGCACGTCCGCAAGCGTCAGTTCCTCTGCCTTCAACAAGTCGATCAAGCGCAGCGGTGTCGCAACGACGATCTCGGTCCCCGCCGCAAGGCTGGCAATTTGGTCGTCCCGAGAGGCCCCGCCGTAGACCGCGAGAATCCGGCGGGAGCAGTGCTTGCCGATTGGCTCCAGTACCTCGGCCACCTGCAGCGCCAACTCCCGAGTCGGCACCAACACCAATCCGCGCGGAGCACGCGGGCGGGCTGCAACATCCACACGAGACAACATCGGAACTCCGAAGGCCAGCGTCTTTCCCGAACCCGTACGGGCACGTCCGCAAAGATCGGCTCCGGTCAATGCAACGGGAATGGCTTCGGTCTGAATTGCAAACGGGGCGGTGAAACCAGCGGCTGCGAGGCCGGCATCCACATGGGCAGGCACGCCGAGCGCGGCGAACTGAGTGGACTGCGACATGTCTTTGCTCAACGCTACTTGTGGGGTTCTGCATCGCCGCCGGGTAGATGCAACGTGCGCACCAAGGAACCCATGTCGGCCGGCACGCTACCGATACTGACTCGTGAGTCAGTATCGGCTGACAAGTCAGACAGTAGACGCCCACAGCGTTTCTCGCTATGGTGCTTCTTCGGTATTGACACTGAGGAGGTGCATCCATGACAGACACAACGACCACACAACACATCGCCGGCGATCGCCGCGTGGTTCTGCATGATGTGTGCACCGGTCGCAAAGGTCCCGCGTACGACTGGCACGCGGTGCTGATTCCGAGTGACACGGTGTTCGAAGCTTCATTGCAAATGATGTTGGCCGCCCCTGCAGTTGCCGGTCGCACCCGCAAGTCGCGTCGCCGCTCATGATCAACGACCTCTCCAAGGTCGGCGCCCACCGACCACGACGCCTGTTGATGTTGGGCTGTGGCTCGGTCGCACAAGCCGCCATTCCCCTCCTCATTCGCGACGTGCAATTGGCACCATCCAGCATCACCGTCGTTGATTTCGTCGACAATCGCCATCGCATTGCCGATGCCATTGCTGCCGGCGTCAACTACGAACAGGGCCGGGTTACTCAGGAGAATCTCGACGAGTTCCTTTCGGCTCGTGTCGGCAATGGGGACATGATCCTCGACTTGGCATGGAACATCGATTGTCCGACGATCCTCACCTGGTGTCGCGAACACGGTGTGCGTTACCTGAATACCAGCGTGGAGTTGTGGGACCCCTACTACGACATGCACAACACACACCCGCTCGAGCGGACGCTGTACGTGCGGCACCAGAGCATTCGCCGCATGATCGAATCATGGCCCGACAACAACGGACCATCTGCCGTGCTCGAACATGGCGCAAATCCCGGTTTGGTGAGCCACTTTGCGAAGCGGGCATTGGGCGAGATCGCTACTGCGCTGTTGAAGGACAAGAAAGCCGGAGACCGCGCCAAATTCATCGAAGGTGCGCTCGCCGAAGGTCGCTACAACACCCTGGCCATGCTCACCGGTACGAAGGTGATCCACATCAGCGAACGCGACACACAAATCACCAGCGCACCCAAACGGGTGGACGAGTTCGTCAACACCTGGTCGATCGAAGGCTTCTACGAAGAAGGCGTCGCTCCAGCCGAGCTCGGCTGGGGAACCCACGAGCGATGGCTGCCGCACAACGCCCACGTGCACGACGACGACGGCCCGTGCAACCAGATTGCACTCGCCCAACCAGGCATGGAGACGTGGGTGCGTTCATGGGTGCCATGCGGAGAAATCCTCGGCATGATCATTCGTCACGGCGAGGCCTACACCATGAGCGACCACCTCACCGTGTGGAACGACGACGGCACCGCCAAGTACCGACCAACGGTGCACTACTCCTACTGCCCCACGGATGCCGCGATCATGAGCGTGCAAGAACTTCGCATGCGCAATTGGAAGATGCAAAAGGACCAACGCATCCTCAACAACGAGATCGAGTCGGGTCGTGACGAACTCGGCGTGCTGCTCATGGGCCACGATTACAAGTCCTGGTGGACCGGCTCACTCCTCAGCATCGACGAAGCGCGCGCCATCCTGCCCAACCAAAGCGCCACCACCCTGCAAGTAGCGGCATCCGTCGTTGCGGCCACCTGTTGGATGTTCAACAACCCCAACGGTGGCGTGCGCGTACCGGACGACCTTCCACATGACGAGGTGCTGAAAGTGGCGTACCCATATCTCGGGTCGTTCCAATCGGCAGCCGTCGACTGGGATCCGCTGAAGAACCGCAACGACTTGTTCCCCGGCTTTGGCAACGGACCTACCCGATTGGATCCCGCCGATCCATGGCAGTTCGCCAACTTCCTGGTGCCCACGCCTCGCGCCGTGTAGCAACAACTCCGTGACATTGCGATGGTGTCATCACGCCACCTCGGCCTTCGCCGATACGCTGACAACACGATGAACGGCAGCGCCATCAACCACACGATCCTCCTCCTTACGTAGCGGCGTCGGCCGCCCAACGCCGACGTCGCGCACCAACTCCCGAGCCACATGGCCGGGAGTTTTTCTTTTCCCACCACACCACACCACATCACATCGACACCACAGGAAACAGCACCATGACTCCACCACCAGTGACACCAAAGAAGATGCCGTTCGAAAAATACGCCGCCTACGTGCCGCTCGTCCTTGCCGACCGTACGTGGCCCAACCAGGTGATCACCACCGCACCGCTGTGGTGCTCCGTCGATTTGCGCGACGGCAATCAAGCGCTGATCGATCCAATGGACCCCGAGCGCAAACTGCGCATGTTCAAGACACTGGTCAAGATGGGGTTCAAGGAAATCGAAGTTGGATTTCCGTCCGCCAGCCAACCCGACTTCGACTTCGTTCGACACATCATCGACAACGACCTCATCCCCGACGACGTCACCATCCAGGTGTTGGTGCAGTCCCGCGCCGAGCTCATCCACCGCACCTACGAGAGCATTCGCGGGGCCAAGAACGCCATCGTGCACTTCTACAACTCGGTGAACCCGCTGCAACGGCGAGTGGTGTTCGGTCTCGATCAAGCCGGCGTCACCAAGATTGCGGTCGACGCGGCACGGCTGTGCCGCTCGCTGGAGTCTTCCGTGCCCGGCACCAAGGTGCGTTACGAGTACTCGCCGGAGAGTTTCACGCTGGCCGAGCCCGAGTTCGCCGTGCAGATCTGCGAAGCGGTCATGGATGTGATCGAGCCGACTCCCGAGAACCCGATCATCCTGAATCTGCCGGCAACCGTGGAGTGCTACTCGCCCAACGTCTACGGCGATGTCATCGAGTGGTTCGGCCGAACCATCAAACAACGCGATTCCATCGTGTTGTCGCTCCACCCGCACAACGATCGTGGGTGCGCCGTTGCGGCAGCCGAATTTGGCGTGATGGCCGGCGCAGACCGCGTGGAAGGAACGCTGTTCGGCAACGGTGAGCGCACCGGGAACGTCGACGTCATCACGTTGGCGATGAACTTGTTCGTCAATGGCGTCGACCCCAAGCTCGACATCAGCGACATCGATGCACTGCGTCGCGACGCCGAGTACTGCAACCGCCTACCCGTTCCGGAACGTCAACCGTACGCAGGCGACTTGGTGTACACCGCATTCTCCGGCAGCCATCAAGATGCCATCAAGAAAGGACTCGACGCACTCCCCAAGGAGTACGCCACATGGGAAGTTCCGTACCTGCCGCTCGATCCAAAGCACGTGGGCCGAACCTACGAAGCCGTCATCCGGGTGAACAGTCAGTCGGGCAAGGGCGGCGTGGCGTACGTGATGAAAACGGAACACGGTTTCGACCTGCCACGGCGTCTGCAAATCGAGTTCTCAAGGACCATCCAACACATCACCGAGGACTCCGGCACCGAAATTGCCCCGGAGGTGATGTGGCGGGCCTTCGAGACCGAGTATCTCTCGGACGCACCAAAGTTCTCCCTCACCAGCCATGAACTGCGGAGCTCCAGCGATGGCGTAACGAGCATCACCGCGCAAGTCGAAGCCGACGGCAAACGAGTCACGTTGCAAGGTGACGGCAACGGCCCGATCGATGCCTTCGTTCATGCACTGCGTGCCGAGTTCGGAGTGAAGTTGGATGTGAAGGACTACGTGGAGCACGCCCTCAGCCAGGGCTCCGAGGCCACGGCGGTTGCGTACATCGAAAGCTCGAACGAATCAGGCGATGTGTGCTGGGGCGTCGGAGTTCATCCGAGCACCATCACCGCATCGTTGCGTGCAGTGCTCAGTGCGTTCGAGCGTCAGCAGCGCCCTCAACGTCGATCTTCGGCAGCACACGATTGAGCCAGCGCGGCAACCACCAGTTGCGGTCACCCAACAACTCCATCGTTGCCGGCACCAACAACATGCGCACGACCGTTGCATCCAGGAACACTGCAACGGCCAAACCGAATCCGAACATCTTGATGCTGCGCGTGGGATCGAGCACGAAGCTGCCGAATACGAACACCATGATCGCCGCCGCAGCGGTGATGACACGCGCGGTTTTTGCCAAGCCATCGGCCACCGCAAGTTCGTTGTCGCCGGTTCGGTCGTACTCTTCCTTCACGCGGGACAAGAGGAAGACTTCGTAGTCCATCGATAGCCCGAACACGATGGCAAACATCATCACCGGCAGCCATGGGTCGATTGGCGCACTGCCACCCAAGCCGATGAGTGACGCACCCCAGCCCCATTGGAACACGGCCACGACCGCACCGTAGGCAGCTCCGATCGAGAGCAGGTTCATCAACACCGCCTTGAGCGGCACCAACAAGGAGCGGAACACCGCCATGAGCAAGACGAACGACAACAGCAACACCACGGCAAAGAACACCGGTAGTCGATCGGCGAGATAACTGCTGAAGTCCACGTTCACCGCCACACTGCCGGTGACCTTCACGTCGAGACCCGACTCACCCACCGCAGATGGCACCACATCGGTACGCAGTCGCTGCACCAAGTCGGCCGCTTCGGCCGACTGCGGAGAGCCGGTGGGATACAGGTTCCACAACACCGCGGTAGGTGCCGCAGCATCATTCGGCACCGCGGGGCTCACGCTCACCACTCCGGGTGTCGTAGCGAGCGTGTCGCTCAGCCCCTGTGCTGCGGCGAGCTGTTCCGGAGTGTCGATTGCGGCTACCAACGTGAGTGGACCGTTGAAACCGGGTCCAAAGCCCTGCGCAAGAAGATCGTAGGCACGACGGGTGGTGGTGTCGGATGGATAATTGCCCTCGTCGGCAAAACCGAGTCGCAGTCCCAACACCGGAAGCGTGAGCGCCCCCAAGACTCCGACACCGATCACGAGCGAAAGCCATGGGCGCCGCTGCACCCAGCGACTCCACTTGAACGGGAGTGTCTCTGGCATCGGCTTGACTCGCCGGGTGGGAAGCGGACGCTTGAACATCGGTATGAAACTGCCCGCCAACAACACCAAGCCACCCAGCGGTGCAGCAAACAACAACGCGTTCTGCTTCAGCCCCACACCCACCAACGCAAGCGCCACGAGACCTGCGGCGATCACTCCGCGCCAGCGAGTAACTTCCACACGCTCTCCGACGAAGCCAAGCAGCGCAGGCAGCAGCGTGACGGAAGCGATCATGGTGAAGAGGACGGTGATGGATGCGCCCACGGCCATTCCGTTCATGAAACCCACGCCCATGATCAACATGCCCAGGAGCGAGATCACCACGGTGGTTCCGGCGAACAACACCGCACGTCCTGCGGTGTTGATCGACTCCGCGGTCGCCGCCGCGCAGTCCCTGCCGCGATGGCGTGCCTCGCGGTAGCGAGTAACGATGAACAACGCATAATCGATACCCACTCCGAGACCAATCATCACGCCGAGGGTGGTGGCAAAGTCGGGCATGGTCAACAGATTCGATACCAACGTGACCACGAGAACGCCGGCAGCGATACCACCGAATGCGGTGCCGATGGGCAGACCCATTGCCAATACCGAGCCGAACGCAAAGATGAGAATCACGATTGCAAAGGCCAAGCCGAGAACTTCCGAGGTGGGGGCTTCGAATTCTGCGAACACCTCGCCGCCGTACTCGATCTGGGCGCCAGCAACTTCGGGTTCGATTGCCTTCATCTCTGCAAACACTTCGGCAAACTGCTCGGCCGTATCCAGGTCCGAAGCAAGCGACACCGTTGCAAAAGCGATGTCACCACTCGGCGCCACCTGGCGTGCACCAGCCGGCGTGAACGGGCTCACGACTCCCATGTCGTCGCGGGCATCCAGTTGCGAGAAGAACGCGTTCAGCGCATCTTGTTGGACCGCAGTGAACCCGCCGTCGGCGCGCACCACGATGGTGCCGCTGCGTCCGCTTTCCTCGGCCCCGAACCGCTCGGACAACAACGTGAAGCCGTCAGCACTTTCCACGTCGGGAAGGTTGAACTGCGTGGAGAAACTGCTCCCGAACGAGCCGACCGAGACACCGAGGGCGAGGAGCACCGCAAACCAGATGGCGATGACGGAGCGACGACGAGCGTGGGCGAACAAACCGAGTGAGTGCAGCATGGGGGTGATGTGCGTACTTTTCTGTGAGGGATTTGCGCCACACGCTAGATGCCGGCGGCCACTGAACTATCGTCATTCACGGAGGATGTCGTGAAAGTCACAGTGAACTTCGATCTCTGCGCCTCGACCGGGGCCTGCACTCAAGTGGCTCCCGAAGTGTTCGAGGTACGCAACGACGGTTATCTCCACATTCGCAAGGAGCAACCGGGGCCGGAGTTGTACGACGAGGTGCAACAAGCCGCCGACCTCTGCCCCACCGGCGCAATCATGCTCGAAGACTGACGCGTGGGATTTTCGCCACGACTCCACCACGCATGGGAACGATCCCGTTCCCTCGTGTGTGTCGGACTCGACCCGGATCCACGTCGTTTCCCTTCCCACCTCGGCACACAGGTCGACGACATCGAGACGTTCTGTCGAACCATCGTGGATGCCACGGCCGATGCGGTGTGCGCGTTCAAGCCGCAAATCGCGTACTTTGCGGCCTACGGCGCAGAACTTGCACTGGAACGCGTGTGCGACCACGTTCGCCGCGAACATCCCGATGTCGTGCTCATCCTCGACGCGAAACGCGGCGACATCGGCGACACCGCCGAAATGTATGCACGCGAAGCATTCGAGCGGTACGGTGCCGACGCCGTCACGGTGAATCCATTCCTCGGAACCGACTCACTCGAGCCATTCTTCGCGCGAAAAGACCGTGGTGTCATCGTGTTGTGTCGAACCTCGAATCCCGGATCGCACGAAATCCAGACCGCCCGATTGCAGCGCGACCAGGCAGACAACGACGCGTCTGGCGAGACCGAGCCCCTGTACGAGCAGATTGCGCGACGCGCGGCCAGCGACTGGTCGCAGCGCGCCGACGTCGGCCTGGTGGTGGGAGCCACCCAACCCGCCGAGTTGAAGCGGGTGCGCCATCTCGTCGGCGATCTGCCGTTGTTGGTGCCCGGTGTCGGCGCACAAGGTGGTGACCCCGCCACCGTGGTCACACATGGAGCAACCGCCCAGGGAACGGGGCTCATCGTGAACAGCTCAAGGGCAATCCTCTACGCATCGAACAACGATGACTATCCGGTTGCGGCGCGACGAGCCACCTTGGAGCTGCGCGACGCGCTCAACGCCGCACGCAAATAACCACGACGTCCTCAACGCCGTGCGTCAGCCACCCACCGTGATCACTTCGACGATGCCGGGAACGTTTCGCAACTGATCGACCACCGTTGCCGGCGTGGGCGTGGCAGTGGCGATCACCATCATTGCGCTGCCGGCTTTGGGTGTCTTGCCCACATCCATGTTGTCGATGTTCACTCCGGCATCACCCAACACGGTGCCCACACGACCGATCACACCCGGTCGATCGTCATTGCGCACGATCAGCATGAATTTGGTTGGCGGCACGTCGCTCAGGTGGTCGTCGATCAGGACGATGCGCGCCTCTCGTCGTCGACCAGCCAGCGTTCCCGAGATGTTGTGATTTCCCGCACGCAACGTCACCAGATTCATGTAGTCCTGATGTTCGACATCGTCACGCCGCTGTTCGCGCACCACGATGTGGTGGGCGGCCGCAACGCTCGGTGCGTTGACGTAGGTAACGGCTTCGCCGGTGACACGACCGAGGAAACCCTTCAAGGCCGCCAACGTGATGATGCGAGTGTCGTACGCACCGATTTCGCCACTGGCTTCGATTTCCACTTCGCCGACGTTCCGGCCAACGATGTCGGCAAACAACGTGCCGAGGCGTTCCGCAAGCGGAATGAACGGCTTCAGCGTCTCATTGGCTTCGGCGGCGTCCACGTTCACCGCGAAGGGAACGAAATCCCCCGCCAATGCCAACTGCACCATGTCGGCGATGACTTCTCCGGCCTTGTCCTGTGCCTCGCGGGTACTTGCCCCGAGATGCGGCGTCACCACGACGTTCGGCAATGCGAACAATGGCGAGTCGGTCACGGGCTCACGCTCGAAGACGTCGAGCGCGGCACCGGCGACGAGCCCGTCGCGCAATGCCTCGAACAGATCATGTTCCACCACGATGCCACCACGCGCCACGTTGATGACCCGCAACTCGGGCTTTGCCTTCAACAACATGTCGCGGTTGATGAGACCAACGGTTTCCTTGTTTTTCGGCAGGTGCACGGTAAGAAAGTCGCAGGTTGCCATCAACTGATCGAGGGGCAACATGTCCACGTTCATCTGACGACCGCGTTCCACCGAGATGTACGGATCGAAGGCGACGATCTTCATCCCCAGGCCCAGGGCACGGTGCGCGACCAACTTTCCGATGCGACCCAATCCAACGATGCCGAGCGTCTTGCCCGCAAGTTCCACACCTTCCCACTTGGAACGCTCCCAGCGACCAGCGACCAACGCAGCATGTGACTGGGGAATGTTGCGAGCCATCGACATCAGCAACGCGATGGTGTGCTCGGCTGCCGAAACGATGTTCGACTCGGGCGCATTGGTGACCATCACGCCCGCTTTGGTGGCGGCTTCGACATCGACATTGTCGAGACCAACTCCTGCGCGCCCCACCACCACCAGACCACTGGTGGCCGCCAGCACCTCGGCATCCACATTGGTGGCACTGCGAACGATGAGTGCTTGCGCACCCCGCAACGCATCGATGAGCGCCGGACCATTGAGCCCAAGTTGCACGTCAACGTGGTGCCCGGCAGCACGCAGACGCTCGAGGCCGGCGTCGGCGATTTCTTCGGTTACAAGGACCCGTGCCACCCCTCCATCGTGGCGTGTCGAAGGTGTCACTGCCAACTCATTCCCGCGAACAACTTCGACGAAGGCGTTATCGTGTCGGTGCGGTCAACCGCGCATCCCATGGTGCGATTGCCCGCACGATCATCACCAAAGTCTCTCCACCTTTATTTTTCGTAAGCAAAGGAAGCAGCGTGCCCTACTTGTTCCTCTCCCCGGAATGGATGGAGGCTGCCCGTGCCATTCGAGAGAAGTACAAGGATCAGGCACCAAAGGTGTCGGTGGTGGTGCGATTCAACCAGGTGGTCACCGACGTTCCCTTCGGCGACGGTGTCGTACACAGCCATATGGATACCTCGACGGGCGAAGTGGTGATGGATCTCGGCCATCTGGAGAAAGTGGACGCAACTCTCACCACCGATTACACGACCGCACGCACCATCTTCGTAGAGCAGGATCCGCAGAAGGCCATGGAGGCCTTTTTCACCGGAAAAGTGAAGGTGGAAGGTGACATGCTGAAGCTGATGGCGATGCAAACGGCCATGCCACAAACGGAGTTGGGTGTGGTCGTCGCAGAAGAAATCCGCGCGATCACGCAGTAGTGCCGGTTGCGCCAGAACCGGCCGGGTCAGGGTCGGTGCCCGAGCGATCCGTGGATCGCACCTCCCCCGCAAGTAGCCCTGCCACGACACACAAACTCGCACCGATGACGAGTGCATTGGCATAGCTCGACAACACTCCGTCGTCCAACGTTGCTTCGTGCACGGTGATCATCACCGTGGCACCGAGCAGGGCCCCCATCTGAGAAATGAGCTGTTGCATCGCGCTGGCAATTCCGAGTTCGTGATCGCGCACGGCGTTTGCGAGCAGCGCCGAGAGCGCAGGCGAAGCAACACCCAACCCGAGACCCGACAACCCGAGTCCGAATGCAATCACCCACAACGGAGTTCCCTCGCGGATGGTGGAGAGCACGATCATCGACGTGAACACGGTCATCGAGCCGAACATTCCCGCAAATCGCTCGCCCGTACGCATGGTGACTCGCGCACCGAGCGGTGCAGCAATGGCGAAAGTGAGCGGCCTGGCGATGATCAGCCAACCAACGGTGGCCAGCGACAACCCGACTCCATCCTTCAACATTTGCGGAAGGATCATGAATCCACCCATGTAGGCAAAGTTGGCCAGCGACTGGCTCAGCACCGGAAATGCGATGTTGCGGGTACGAAACCACGCCGGCGGCACCATCGGCGCGGCAACTCTTCGCTCCACTTGCACGAACGCCACCAACAGCATCAAGCCGACGACGATTGCAGAAACGATCATCGGCGATGTCCAACCCCACGAAGAGCCACGATTGATTCCCAACAGCAGCAGGGCAGCTCCTCCACCGAGCGTGAGTGCACCGGCTGCATCAAAACGTGCGTGCGGTTGTCGCTCGGTATCTCGCAACAGCCACCATGATGTGAGAGCACCAAGTACGCAGAGCGGTGCCTGAATCAGGAAAATCACCCGCCATCCGACCAACTCCACCAGCGGCACACCGGCAACCACGCCGATCACCGGCGCACCTGCGGTGACGAAACTCCACATGCCGAGTGGCCGCACGCGCTCATGCGGCGCGAACATCCGATTGGTGAAGGCCATCGCCGACGGGCCCGTCGCCGAACCACATGCAGCCGACAACGTGCGCAGGACGATGAGCAACGGGGCGTTCGGCGCAATTGCTGCAAGCCCCGCAAAGATTCCTGCTCCAAGCAAGCCGCCAACGAAGACGCGTTTGTGACCAACGAGATCGCCGAGCGTGCCGAATGCGGGACCAATCACCGCAAACATGAGCATTGGTGCAGTGATCGACCAGCTCACCACGCTGACGGTCGTGTCGAGGTCCTTGGCCACCGTGTCGAGCACCACCACCAAGAGCGTGATGGCAAAGTGCACGGTGAAGACGCCGCTGAGCAACACCGCCATGGTGGCCTTGCGTCGTGACACTCCCGCACGCTCCACCAGCGCGCTGCGCATGCGTTCACGCAACGGAACGATGCTGACTTCGTCAACGCCCGCCGTCACGAGTTGCCTGCTCCAGCCGTCACCAGGACCTCACGGAAACACCAGGTCCACCGCCGTGCCCTTGCGTACGAGGTCGCCAGCTTTGAGTGCACTTCCGTCCTGCGACACCGAACGCACCCTGCTGGAGGTACGCCCAGAGGTAGATCCCACCGAGAGTCCCGCTTCCACCAACTTCTTTTGCGCGTCGGCCAATGTGAGCCCGATGACCGATGGCAGCTCCACCGTTTCGGGACCTTTCGACAACGAGTACGCCACCACTCCGTTTCGCGCGAGCTGTCCGTTCGCCTCGGGAGTTTGCGACGCGACCAAACCAGCTTCGATTTCCAGGGAGAACACGTCGTCGTTGCGCTGCCCCACCAACTGCACCGCCACGAGCTGGGACTGCGCATCCGCCTCGGATCGTCCGATCAAATTCGGCACGTTGCGGAATACAGGTCCACCTGACACGGTGATCTCCACCTGGGTTCCCTTCAACACTTCGCTACCGGCCAACAAGTTGGGCTGCTCGGTGACGATCCATGACACCACGCGGCCTGCGGGCACCGCATCGTCGTCGCGGATGACTTCGGCCACGACCAAACCCTGCGCTTCCAGCGCCACTACTGCATCGTCACGAGAAAGTCCGTTGACATCGGGTACCACGGCAAGCGTCGGACCTTCCGATACCACCAAGGTGAGATCGTTGCCCTCTTGCAACATCGATCCCGTCGGCGGCACGGTGCGAATCACCTCACCGAGTGCAACTTCGTCCGACCGCTCGACACTGATCATGATGTTCCAACCCAGTTGCGACACCACGTTGCGCGCCTCGCCTTCGGCCACACCCACCAAGGCAGGGACCTCGAACGACTCGACGGTGAGCCTCTCCCACACCAGGACACCACCCACCACCGCAGCTACCGCGGCCAGCCCCGACCACAACCATCGGTAACGACGGCGCTCGGCCGGCGGAACGATGACCGCCACATCGGCGGGTCGTGTCTCTTGCACCGGCACTTCTTGTTCCACCGCACGCGGGGCAGGCTCCACCACGACGGCTTCGAGTTGTCGCGTGATGGTGTCGCGGAACGACTCCGTCGTCAATGATGCAAGCTGCTCCGGGGCAGGAAGTTTTCCGGCGAGTTGCGCAAGTGCCCGCCCGAAGTCGATCGCCGTCGAGCGATCACTCGGCTCCGGTCGTCCGGCCTTTTCGATCGGTACTGCGATGGGACCAATGTCGGCAGAAACGGGCAGCAGCTTGCCGGCGCGATTCGCCAACGTCACCGCCAAGGAGTCGGCGGCAAACGGCACATCACCCGTAATCGTCTCCAACAAGGTGAGTGCGAGGGCGTAGACGTCGCTCTCAGCAGTGGCGTTTGCTTCGACGCTGAATTCAGGGGCCGCGTAACGAGCCTGTTCGATGCTCATCGATGCCGTTCCGCTGATGCCCCGCTTGATTCCGATTCCCGCCAGCCGCGCTCGCGAATCGGGCGATACGAACACGTTCGCAGGTCGAACATCACCGTGGGTGATGCCGAGCTGATGCAAGTGGTGCAGTGCACGGCACAGATCGATGCCGATCACCAACGTTTGTGATGCACTGAGTCGTCGGCCGCGATCGAGCAACTCCCGCAACGACACGTCGCTGATGCGCTCCGTCACGATGAAGACGAATCGCTCACCGTTCAGGACGGCGTCACCCCAATCCAAGGGCGGGACCAACACCGGGTGGCTGATCCCTGCCACCGAAAGCAGGTGCCGTTGGAAGGCTTCCACTGCCTGATTGGGGCTGAGCGATCCGCGTTCGCCGTCCGGAGTCTCCCCTTCGGCCGCGATCGACTCGACCGTTACCAGGCGCACGATCACCGAATGGCTGGTCCGCAGGTCGGTTGCAGCAAACACGCTGGTGGAGTCCGCCCCGCCACGAATCAGACTTTCCAGTCGGTAACGAGCGGCGACGACTGCTCCCGTGAGCTCATCGCGTTCAATCATTGACCGCCCCAAACTACCCGTGCCGCCTGCCACCCACGATCAACTCGGCATCTCCACGCATTACGGGGCCAAGAGCAGCGAGAATGGACGTATGGCGCGCCGACTGGACCGCTCACGACTGTTGGTGAGTTTCGGAATCTCCCTCGGGCTCGTGCTCATCGTGTTCGGGTTTGCCAGCGGCATCACGGGCGACGAGGCACGCGTCACTCCGGATGCAATCGAACGGATGTCTCCTGCCGATGGTGATCGTGTGTTGCGTCAGTCGCAGATCATCATCGACTTCGCCGACGGATTTGCAGGCTCACTCAGCATCGACGGCATCGACCTCCCCACCACTCGACTCGACGAACTCTCCTCCATCGGCGGCCAGCCGGCACCCGGCGCACAGGTCGAGCTGCCGCCGACGGCCGTCTTTGACCCGGGCAACAATGTCCTCAGCTTTCAACCACAACCAGGTGCCCCCATCGAATCGTTTGCCCAGGGCGAACACACGGCAACCGTTCGCTACTGGAGAATTCTGGACGGCGAAGCCAAATCCCGCACGTACGTGTGGAGATTCCTCACCGACTGACGTACGACGCACCACCACTCAGCTGGTTTTGCTGCGTCGCCGATTGGTTGATTTTTCTGCGTCGCCGATTAATTGATCTCGCCGGATTCCAGCAAGCGAACGAATGCAGCCTCGCTGATCTGCGGGACCCCAAGTTCGGCCGCCTTCTTCACCTTGGATGCACCAGGTTCGTCACCGACCACCAAGGCGAACGTCTTTCCGCTCACGCTTCCGGAACTCTTGCCGCCGCGATCCTTGATCGCCCGTTCCGCTTCCTCACGGCCAAAACCGCTCAGCGTTCCGGTAACCACGATGGTCTTTCCGGCCAGCGTCTGGGGCGCATCAACCACGGTGACGTTGTCGAATCGAACACCACCCTTGCGCAACTTGGTGATGATCGCCTTGTGGCGCTTGTTGGAGAACCAGGTGGTGATCGACTCTGCAATCACGTCGCCCACACCTTCGATTGCCGCCAACTCGCTCGTTGATGCCAGTGCCACCGCATCGAGGGAACCGAATCGCCGCGCCAACGACTCGGCTGCCGACGGACCCAAGTGTTTGATGCCAAGTGCCACGAGCAGTTTCTGCAGCGTTGCCGTACGTGATCCGTCGATTGCCCTCATGAGATTCGCAGTTTGTCCTTCGCCAAAGCCCTGGGCGAGCAGTACTTCGGGCGTGAGCGAGTAGATGTCACCGACGTCTTCCAAGACTCCGGCGTCACTCAACTTGTACACCGTCTTCTCGCCGAAGCCCTCGATGTCCATGCCGCCACGCGCCGTGAAGTGAATGATCTTCTGGTCCCGCTGATGGGGACATTCGGGCTCCACGCAACGCGTATCGGATTCCCCTTCTGCTTGTACGAGCGTGGACTTGAGGTCGCACGGACAAGTGCTCGGAAATTTCCACGGTGTCGAATTCTTCGGCCGCTTCGCCAACACCGGCCCAACCACCTCGGGGATGACATCACCGGCTTTTCGCACCACCACGGTGTCGCCGGGGCGAACGTCCTTCACCTGCACCTGCTCACGATTGTGCAGCGTGGCCATCGACACCGTGCTGCCGGCTACCACCACCGGCTCGAGTTCGGCAAACGGCGTGGCGCGACCCGTACGACCTATCGACACCTTGATATCCCGCAACAACGTGGTGCGTTCTTCGGGCGGGAACTTGACGGCAACGGCCCATCGAGGCGCCTTCGATGTGAAGCCGAGACGCTCACGTTGGTCGAGATCATCGACCTTCACCACCACACCATCGATGATGTACGGCAGTTCGTTGCGATGTTCCTGCCAGTGGGCACAAAACTCGATGACCTCGGCGAGTGAGTCGACGATTCGTACTTCCGGATTGACGGGAAAGCCGAGCGTGCGCAGATATTCGAGCGTGTCGTGATGCGAGGAGAACACGGGCACGCCATCCACTTCCCCGAGTTGATAAGCCCACATGGACAACTCGCGGGTCGCGGTGACACCGGGATCCTTCTGTCGCAGGCTGCCTGCACCTGCGTTGCGAGGATTTGCCGGTACCGGCTGTGGTTTCTTTCCGGCTGCAATTCGCGCTTCGTTGTCGCGCAACTTCTCGCTTCGCAACTTCTCGAACGCCACCTTGGACATGTACACCTCGCCTCGAACCTCGAGAACGGCAGGTGGAGTTGCGAGACGCTGCGGAATCCCGCCGATGGTGCGCACGTTTGCGGTGACGTCTTCACCGGTCTTTCCATCACCGCGCGTTGCGGCTTGCACGAAGTTGCCACCCTCAAACCGCAAACTCAACGCCAAGCCGTCGATCTTCAACTCGCACACGTAACGAACGCTCTCGCCACCAAGCCCCTTGCTCACACGTTCGCCCCAGGCGCGCAGCTCGTCGTGATCCATCGCATTGTCGAGGCTGGTCATGGGCAGACGGTGCGTGACCGGAGCAAACGTCGTGGTACTCGCAGCGCCGGGAACGTCGAGCAACGACTGTGCGGGAACCAACTCGGGGTGGTCGTGTTCGATGGCCCGGAGCTCGCGAACCATCTCGTCGAACTCGGCATCGGAAATCTCTGGGTCGTCGTCCCCGAAATAACGATCGTTGTGGAATGCGATCAGCTCCCGTAACTCCTTGGCCCGAGCCGCGGTGCGTTTGCTTGCTGCCACGCCTGAACTTTACTTGTCGGTCGCCAATGCAGGATTCATAGGATGCGTGCGTGACAAATGCACTTCGAGTGGCATGGCTCGCCATCGCCGCGCTGCCCCACTCGATCTCGTCATCCGGTGCGTCGCCCATCGGACCGTGGCTCGCCTGGGGCGTTTGGGCGATCGTTGCACTTGCGGTGCTCGTGCCGCATCCGTTGTCGCTGGTGACGGCACGACTCCTCACGCCACTCCTGGCACTTCACGCTGGCGTGACGATACTCCAGGATTCCACCCTGCGATGGGGAGCAGCACTCGCACTCTTCCTGATGATCACAGTGTGCGCTGCCACCTTCACCGCTCGTTACGGCTCCGTGCACGCACAAGCTGCCGCCTACGGGCACGAACGTCGTCATCTCTTGCGGCCACCAATGGCCGTACTCGCACCACTCCTCTTGGTATGGCTCATTGCGGCGGCGTTCGGAGCTCTCGCGGTGCACGGCGAGCGTCTCGCCGTGTCGCTGAGCGCAACGGCGCTCTTCGTTGCGCTCACGTCCTTCATGCTGCGACGAGCACTCGTCTTGTCGCGTCGCTGGCTGGTGTTCGTTCCTGCCGGCATCGCCGTGCACGATCCGCTCCTGCTGCGCGACACCTTCATGGTTCGAAGTCATGACGTGCGCACCTTGCACGAAGCCAAGTCGACCACCGAAGCCTTCGATGTCACCGGGACTACGTGGGGAACGCCGCTGGAACTCGTGCTCAGTCATCCGCACGACGTGTCGCTGTCACCGTTCGGGGCACGACTCACACGCACCCTCGATCGCGTTCACGTGACGGCGCTCCTCGTGGCACCTTCGCGCCCTCACGCAGCCCTCTCCGACTCCTCCCGCTA
>JAFMJP010000074.1 GCA_017853375.1 Actinomycetota bacterium | reverse complement strand
GCCACAAACGGCAAAGCGCCCACCCCGCCGAAGCGAGGTGGGCGCTGTATCGCCAATGACTGAAGTAATCAGCCCTTTGCGGAGCCGATGACTCCTTCGACCAGATACGACTGGCCAAGCAAATCACCGAGCGAGGCGCTGGCGCCCGCGGCGATGACTTCATTGCCTTCGTTGTCGTTGATCGGACCAGTGAATGGCAGGAGCGAACCATCGATGATGGCGGCTGCCTTCTCGGCAATCAGGTCTTGCGTCTCTTGCGACACGCTCGAGCCGTACGTACCGAGGGTGATCATGCCGTCAGCCATGTTGCCGTAGTACGGGGAGTTGTCGCAGGTGCCCGCGGCAACGTCCTTGGCCAACTTCACGTAGTGCGGTCCCCAGTTCCACACCGGACCGGTGAGCCAGGTGTCCGGGAAATCGGCGGCACGCACATCGGAGTTGTAGCCGACCCACTTGGCGCCTGCTTCCTTGGCGGCTTCACCCGTTGCAGATGAGTCCTGGTGCATGCCCAGTACGTCTGCGCCGGCGGCCAACAACGACTCAGCGGCTTCCTTTTCCTTGGCTGGGTCGTACCACGTGGAGGTCCAGGCAACCTGCACGGTTGCATCCGGGTTCACCGAACGAGCACCCAAGGTGAAGGCGTTGATACCGCGCAACACTTCCGGGATGGGGAACGCGGCAACGTAACCGAGCTTGCCACTCTCGCTTGATGCAGCAGCGGCGATACCGGAGAGGTAACGCGCTTCTTCCATCGCGCCGAAGTAGTTGCCCATGTTGTCGGCGTTCTTGTAACCCGAAGCGTGCTGGAAGCACACGTCTGGGTACTTCGCGGCGACTTCGAGCATTGGATCCATGTAGCCGAACGAGGTGCCCAAGATCAGGTTGTAACCATCACGTGCGAGCTTGTCGAACACGGCAGTGGCTTCTGCACCCTCGGGGATGAGCTCGAGTCGAGTGACCTCGATACCCAACTGCTCTTCCATGTAGGCAATGCCCTGGTCGTGCATGTAGCTCCATCCCAGGTCGCCTGGTGTGGTGATGTACACCACGGCCGCTTTGACCATGCTGTAGTCCTCGGCGGGTGCCGTGGTTTCCTCAGTGGCTGCTTCGGTGTCTTCGGTGACTTCTTCGGCTGCGTCGTCGCCGCCGCAAGCTGCGGCCACGATCATCGCTGCTGCGGCAAAAGCCGCCGCGATTACCTTTCGTCGTTTCATTCGTGCTCCCCTTTGTGATGTGTGAGTGGTACGCCGTGCGGCGCGTGCTCAGAATAACACGCATGCAATTTGACAAACCCCCGAAAAACGCAAGTTGTACGAAAAATCAGTTTTGCAGTGCTTTCGCGACGTGCGGTGCCTATCGCTGGGGTGCCCCGACCCGACGCATAGTGTTTTGCCTGTGAAATCTGCGTTGCGCGGTCTGGTCGACGAGTCCGTCACCATCATCCGCGAAGTGGCAGCGGAGTTCGAACGCCCGGTCATGCTGTTCTCAGGTGGCAAGGACTCCGTGGTCATGCTGCATCTGGCCGTTCGGGCCTTTGCCCCCGCCCGGGTGCCGTTTCCCGTGATGCACATCGACACCGGGCACAACTTCCCCGAGGTCATTGAGTTTCGCGACCGCACCGTGAGCGAATTGGACGTCCAACTGATCGTTGGGTCCGTGCAGGCATCCATCGATGCCGGTCGAATCCAGGACGTCACCGGACCCCGCGCCAGCCGCAACCCCCTGCAGACCGTCACCCTGCTCGATTCCATTGCAGAGCACAAGTTCGATGCGGTGTTCGGTGGTGCCCGGCGCGACGAGGAACGCGCGCGAGCCAAGGAGCGTGTCTACTCCTTCCGCGATTCATTCGGCCAGTGGGACCCCAAGACGCAGCGACCCGAGTTGTGGGGCATCTACAACGGCCGTCACAAGCCGGGTGAACACTTCCGTATCTTCCCGCTGTCCAACTGGACCGAACTCGACATTTGGCGCTTCGTGGAGGAATACGACATTCCGCTGCCAAGCATCTATTTTGCGCACCGCCGACGAGTGTTTCGCCGTGACGGCATGTGGATGGCCGAGTCGCCGTTTCTCTCCCCCGATGCCGACGAGCAAGTGAGCGAACAGACGGTGCGCTTCCGCACGGTGGGCGACGCCACGTGCACCGCGGCCATCGAGTCCACCGCCACCACGCTGCAACAGATCATCGCCGAAACTGCTGCCGCCCGAGTTACCGAGCGGGGTGCCACGCGTGCCGATGACCGCATCAGCGAGGCCGGCATGGAAGACCGAAAGAAGCAGGGCTACTTCTGATGACCGGCACTCGGGAGCTTCGGGCGTAATGGAACGTCTTCGCTTCGCCACCGTGGGTTCGGTCGATGACGGCAAGTCGACGTTGATCGGTCGCCTGCTCTACGACTCCAAGAGCATCTTCGAAGACCAGCTCGAACACATCGAGAACGTCAGCAAGCGTCGCGGCACCGACTACGTGGATCTCTCATTGCTCACCGATGGTCTGCGAGCCGAACGCGAGCAGGGCATCACCATCGACGTTGCATACCGCTACTTCGCAACACCAAAGCGCAGCTTTATCATCGCCGACTGCCCCGGCCACATTCAGTACACGCGCAACATGATCACCGGCGCCTCCAACGTGGACTTGGCGATCGTGCTCGTGGATGCCCGCACCGGCATCGTCGAGCAAACTCGTCGACACAGTTTGCTCGCATCTCTGCTCGGAGTGCCGCACCTGGTGATCTGCGTCAACAAGATGGATTTGGTGGAGTGGTCACCGGACGTGTTCAACCGCATTCGCGACGAGTTCGAGGAGTTCGCCTCGCGACTGTCGTTGCGCGACGTCACCTTCCTGCCCATCAGTGCCCTGCAGGGCGACAACGTGGTGAGCCGCTCACCGAACCTCACCTGGTTCGAAGGCCCGACGCTGTTGCACCACCTGGAGAACGTCTACACCGCCAGCGATGACAATCGCGTGGACGCCCGTTTCCCCGTGCAATACGTGATTCGTCCGCAACGCGCCGAGCACCACGACTACCGCGGCTATGCCGGACGAGTGGCTGGCGGCGTGTTCCGCGTTGGTGACGACGTCATGGTGCTGCCATCGGGGCTCACCACCACCATTACGGGTATCGACTCGCCCAACGGCCCACTCACGCACGCCGAGCCGGGAAACTCCGCAACGTTGCTGTTGGCCGATGATCTCTCCATCGCGCGTGGCGACATGATTTGCCGACCCAACAATCGGCCACGACAGGCCCAGTCGCTGGAGGCCATGTTGTGTTGGATGGACGACGTGGCGCCATTGCAGCCCGACCGCATTTACGCCATCAAGCACACCACCAAGTTGGCGCGGGCAAAGGTAACCAACGTGCTGTACCGACTCAACATCTCCACCCTGCACCGGGAAACCGATGTTCGCAGCCTCGCGCTCAACGAAATCGGTCGCGTGGAATTGCACACCACCGCGCCCCTCTTCTACGACGACTACCACGCCAACCGCACGACCGGATCGTTCATCTTGGTGGACGAACACAGCGGACAAACCTGCGCTGCGGGCATGCTGCTGTCGCCACGCACATGAACGACCGACCCACACCCGGCAACACCCCGGTGTGGCATGAGCCCGCAGTGGCGCGTGACCAGCGCTGGTCACACCACCGTGTGCACGGCGCCACCGTATGGCTCACCGGATTGTCGGGTTCGGGAAAATCCACCATCGCGGACGCCCTCTCGCGCGAGTTGCTGCAGCTTTCGGTGCTTGCCTACGTGTTGGATGCGGACAATCTCCGGCACGGACTGAACGCCAACCTCGGATACTCCGACGCCGACCGCACCGAGAACGTGCGACGTGTGGGCGAAGTGGCGCGACTGTTCGCCGACGCCGGCGTGGTCACGATCGTTCCGATCATCAGCCCGTTTGCCGCCGACCGGGCCCGCATACGCGTTGCCCACGAGGGTGCAGGGCTCGACTTCGTCGAGGTTCATGTTGCAACGTCACTGGCCGAGTGCGAACGCCGAGACACCAAAGGCCTGTACGCAAAGGTGCGCAAAGGCGAGATGCACGGACTCAGCGGTGTCGACGCCCCCTATGAAGCGCCGACCTCACCCGAGCTTGTGGTCGCTCGCGACGGCGAGAGCGTGACAGAATCAGTACGTCGCGTGTTGGAGCATCTCCGTCAACTCGGAGTGCTCGGCGCGCACGATCACTGACCGATGTATCCGTTCCCGCCCGACCGCTCGCTGCTCTCCATTGCAGGCCTGACGCTCGTCGCTCCGCGACTGAAGATCATGTACACGCCCACCCCCAAAGTGGCGTGCAGCACCATCAAGATGATGCTGGCCACCGCCGAGGGTTCGCTGCGACCCGACTTGATGGACAAGCTCACCAACCCCAACGTGTCACGCCCACAAACCATTCATGACCCCATCGTGAATGGTTTGCCCCGCTTGGTGGAGCTGCCGTGGCGTGAAATCGACAACATCCTCACTTCCCCCGACTGGGTCCGGATCGGCACGTTGCGCGACCCGATCTCCCGCTCGTATTCGGCATGGGAGAATCGCATCTTCCGACGCGCTCCCGGCGACACTGCACGAGCAATTGCACTGTGCCAAGACGTCCTCGTGGAGGGTCGCATCGACTTGGCGGCGAGCTTTTCCTTGTTTTCACGAATGATCCTGGAAAACATGGACGCATTCATGCACGATCAGCATTTTCTGCCGCAAACACACATCGTTCGTACCGACGCCATCAACTACGACATGTTGATTCGCATCGACAAAAAAGGCGATATGGACCGCATCTCGTCGCTGATTGCCGACCGTGCAGGCAGCGTGATCACCCCGGCCCGCCTCAACGAGGGCATGAAGGTGGATTTGCGGCAAGTGTGCGACCAAGCCACCGCCGACCGCATTCGCGCCGTGTATCAAATGGACTACGACGCCTTCGGATTCGAGCCGCGGGAGTTCGCCGCGAGCATCGAGCCGTTCCTGTTGTCCGACGTCGAAACCCGTCTGGTGTATCAGCTGCGTGGTGTCATGGAGCGGCTCCAGAGCGTTTCCCATGCGGCCAGCACACAAGCTGGTGCACGTTACGGCGTCAAACAGATTCGCAAGGCCATCGCTCGGCGCGCCACGGGTGGGCGACGCTTCACCGACTATCGACTGCTCGACAACTAGTACCGGTGCCACACGGATGAACTCTTCTTCAGCCAACCGATTGCTGGGTGTGATTCCGCGTTCAACGTTGGTAGCGCCGCGCATGAAGGTGCTCTATACCCCCACCACCAAAGTTGCGTGCACCACCATCAAGTGGATGCTGGCCGAAGCGGAGGGCTCGCTGAACATGTCGGCGATTCCTCGCCTCCTGGCTGCGAACATGAACGTGAGCCAGACCATCCACAACAGGCACGTGAGTGGTCTTCAGAAGCTCAGTGAACTCTCGCCAGCGACGATCGCCGACATCTTGCAATCATCGGAGTGGGTGCGCATTGCTGCGTTGCGCGACCCAATTTCGCGTTCGTATTCTGCGTGGGAGAACCGAATCTTCATGCGTACACCCGGGCGCACCGACGGCGGCTTCGATCTCGCTCCCGACGTGCTCGTTGACGGACGCATCGACATGACGGCAAGTTTCGCCGTGTTTGCACAAGCCCTGACCGAGCACCGCGACGCTTTCATGCGTGACCACCATTTCGTTCCACAATCACAGGTGGTTCGCAAGGATGCGATTGCCTACGACCTCATCGTGCGGATCGACCAACCGGGTGGTGTGGACTCCATCGCAGCGGTGTTTCGCGAGCGTTCTGGCACCGATGTAACGCCGCGCCGGCACAACGAAAGCATGGGCGTGCCGCTCGACCGTGTCTGCACCAGGCACACCGCCAACCTGCTCATGGACACCTACCGAAGTGACTACGACACTTTTGGCTTCGAGCGTCGCGAGTTCGCCGCCACTCTCGAGCCGTACGTGTTGAGCGAGGCCGAAACGCAACTTGTCACGTTGGTGAGACAGTCCGTGGAGCGTGTCACCAGCGTGTCGAGAGCCGCACAATCCCGTATGTCGGCTCGTTACGGATTACGTCAGATTCGAAAAGTTGCGCTGCGTCGCTTGAGCTTTGGTCGCATGTACAACACGCCACGCGGAATGCACTGGTAATGATGGCCAGAATTGGCATCGTTACCGTCAGCGACCGTGCGTCAGCCGGCGTGTATGAGGACAAGGGTGGTCCCGCAATCCACGAGTTTCTTCGCGAGCATCTCACCAGTGAGTGGGAGCCCGTAGCCCGTGTAATTCATGACGACGTCGACACCATCTCCCGCACGTTGCGCGACTTGGCTGACCTCGAGCACTGCAGCCTCATTGTGACGACGGGCGGAACCGGACCATCGCCACGCGACGTCACACCAGAGGCAACCGAGCGAGTGTGCGACAAGATGATGCCGGGTTTCGGCGAACTCATGAGAGCGGTATCGCTCAAGGTGGTGCCAACGGCAATTCTCTCGCGCCAGACCGCTGGTATCCGTGGCTCATCTCTGATCGTGAACTTGCCGGGTAAGCCTTCATCGATTGCCGACTGTCTCACTGCGGTGTTGCCGGCGATTCCCTATTGCATCGACCTCATCGGTGGTGCACGGTTGGAAG
>JAFMJP010000073.1 GCA_017853375.1 Actinomycetota bacterium | reverse complement strand
TGCACTGCTGTTGCGTCGATGACGCAACTAGCCTGAACGCTTCACGGGTCGCTAGCTCAGTTGGTAGAGCAACGGACTTTTAATCCGCAGGTCCCGGGTTCGAGCCCCGGGCGACCCACGTGTCAACGCAGTTGGAACAGATCGATCTGTCCGTTTCGGGCATGACCTGTGGCGCGTGTGCGACCAAGATCGAAAAGACGCTGAACCAGATCGAGGGTGTCAGTGCAACGGTGAATTTCGCGACCGAGTCCGCACGTGTCACCTTGAGCGATGCCGTGTCTGCCCAGCAAGTGATTGCCCAGGTGGAGAGGGCGGGTTACGGAGCGCGACTCTTGGAGGACACCACTCCGGACATGCTCGACAAGGAAACCATGGAGCGAGTGGCCATGTTGCGGGCACGACTCACCGTGTCGTTGATCGCCGGTCTACCAGTGGTGGCATTGTCGATGGTTCCCGCACTGCACTTCAATGGCTGGAAGTGGTGGGCCCTGGTGTTGTCGTTGCCCGTGGTGGTGTGGTCGGCGGCCCCGTTCCACAAGGCGGCAATGATGAACGCTCGCCATCGCGCCACCACGATGGACACGCTCATTTCTCTGGGCATCGTCGCTGCGATGGGTTGGTCGGTCTGGGCGATGGTGTGGGGAAATGCAGCCGAGCATCAGGCCATGGACATGTCGTCGATGGATGTGGACCACATATATATGGAGGTCGCGGTTGCGGTGACCATCTTCTTGTTGGCTGGTCGCTACTTCGAAGCCCGCGCCAAGCGTCGTGCCGGCGACGCGTTGCGGTCACTGCTCGCACTCGGAGCCAGGAATGCAACCGTCTTGCGCAATAGCGAGGAGTTGGTGATACCCGCATCGGAGGTGCGAGTGGGCGATCTCCTGGTGGTACGGCCCGGCGAGATCATCGCTGCAGATGGCGTGGTTCGTGAAGGCGCCTCATCGGTCGACGTGTCGATGCTCACCGGCGAAAGCGTCCCGGTGGACGTCACCGTCGGTGCCAACGTCACCGGAACGACGGTGAACATCACCGGTCGACTGGTGGTGCAAGCTACGCGTATCGGTGCGGAATCGACGTTTGCACAGATGACTCGCCTCGTGCGCGATGCGCAAGCCACGAAGGCGCCCGTACAGAAACTCGCCGATCGTGTGAGCAGTGTGTTCGTGCCGACGGTGATTGCGATTTCACTCGGCACGTTCTGTGCGTGGTGGTTCTTCGGCGGAGACCTTCCTCAGGCATTCACCGCAGCCGTAGCGGTACTCATCATTGCGTGCCCATGCGCGCTCGGTCTTGCCACTCCAACGGCGCTCATGGTGGGAAGCGGACGTGCAGCACAAATGGGCATCGTCATCAAGGGCGCAGACGTACTGCAGGGAACTCGACGAGTCGACACCGTGGTCTTCGACAAAACGGGCACCGTCACCACGGGTCAGATGCAACTGGTCGACGTCGTGTGTGCGGAAGGCTCATCCCGCTCGGAGATTCTGACGACTGCAGGTTCGCTCGAGCATGCAAGCGAGCACCCGGTAGCCAAGGCAATCGCATCGGCAGCACGAGCAGAAACCGGCCTGCTTCGACCAGTCGAGAACTTCGAGAACTTGCCAGGAATGGGAACCGCCGGACTCGTGGATGGTGAGAGTGTGTTGGTGGGCAATGAAACGTTGATGCGCCGCAAGCTCGTGCTCATTCCTGCAGCCATGAACGACGCGTTGGTTGCGGCCCGCGACAACGGAAACATCGGCGTGCTCGTGGCGGTGAATGGAGCGGTCAAGGGAGTTTGTATCGTCGCCGATCGTCCGAAGGCCAACAGTGCTGCCGCGATTGCCTCGTTGCGAGATCTCGGGTTGCGACCGATTCTGCTGACGGGTGATAGTCGCGCCACGGCATTGGCAGTAGCAAAGCAGGTCGGAATCGATGCAGACGAACAGCATGTCATCGCCGGAGTGTTGCCGGAAGAGAAGGTGCGCGTGGTCGCCGACCTGCAGGAACGTGGTTATGCCGTTGCAATGGTGGGTGATGGAGTGAATGATGCCGCGGCACTCGCACAGGCCAATGTGGGTATCGCCATGGGAACCGGGACCGACGTTGCCATGAACGCGAGTGATCTCACCATCGTGAGTGGTGACTTGCGCTTGGTGCCCGATGCAATCCTGCTGTCGCGGGCCACACTTCGAACGATCAGCGCAAACGTGTTCTGGGCATTCGTCTACAACGCTGCAGCGATACCGATTGCGGCACTCGGACTGTTGAATCCAATGTGGGCAGGTCTGGCGATGGCGTTCTCCAGCGTGTTCGTGGTGACCAACAGCCTGAGATTGCGAACCACGAAACTCACGCCACACACCGCGTTCGTGCACGCAACTCGTTGATTGCATCGTCGCTCCAACCGCGTACGGTACGTCGCGTGACGCCGTGTCGAGCCGCATAGTTCGCAACTTCTCCTGCTCCCAACGCGGCACAAAGTTCGAGCGACTTTGCCGACACTCCGCACTCCCGTGCATATTGCAGCAAGTAAGCGAGCTCGATGTCCGACGTGGATCCACCGGTGGTGGATCCATACGGATCGTCGAAGGTCATCATGTCGGCGCTGCGGTGGTTGAGCATCACCTCACTGTCGGGCATCAGTGGTGAGTGTTGTGGACGTCGTCGCTCGGATCGCACGAACGCAAAGTATTCGATATCGCGCACGATGTTGACGGCGATCTTCGTAGGCCTTCGCTTGATTGGGTAGGTTCGGATGACTTCCCACGCATGTGAGAGCGACATTCCAAGTGCGTCGTCGTAGCCGATGCTGCGGGTTCGCCCACGCCGACGGGCAATCGAAATGATCGGTGGAATGACGCGCTGCAGCACGATGCGTGCCGCAAGCTCGTCGGTTGGGGCCCGTTCAACCAGCTTGGCGAGCACGGCGTCGGCAACGGGATCGATGTTCTTCCCACGAAAGCCGGCTGCGGTCAGAACTTCATCGAGGGAGTGGAAATTCGTCGGGGAGATTGCCCAAGAGTTGACTTTTCGCAGCGCACTCGTTGAGTGCCTCAGTCGCCGCCACTCGTCATCGAGTCGTGTGATGGGATTGCAACGGGAGGTTGTGGCAGAGGAGCGCGAAGTGGTCATGCCACCCCAGCGTGAGGATGCACCTCACCGCTACCCTCACCGCAGCGCCCGTTGTAGCTCGTTGCGCTGTGGAATCGGCAAGACTGAGGTGATGCGCATCACCCTTCCGTCGGGGACACCTGCAGAAATCGACACGTCGGTTCCTTCGCCATCCATGGGTTTGGTAATTGCCCCCGACATCTTCTCCTTGCGGCCGTTGTTCGATGACATGGTTGCTCGATTGGCTCGCGAATGGAACATGGCGGTGTGTGCAGTGGAGCCGTTTCCCGGTCGCAGTCTTGGCGCCGACATCCAACCGCGTTTTGCCGCAGTGCCCTCGTTGGACGATGCACATCACCTTCGAGACTTGCACGAAGCTGCCGATGCACTCGGCACGGAGCGTGTCGGCTTGATGGGGTTTTGCATGGGGGGAATGTATTGCTTCAAGTCCGCGGTGAGTTCGAGGTTCGATCGAATCGCGAGTTTCTACGGAATGATTCGGGTTCCGAACGACTGGCAATCGTCGACGCAGGCGGAACCACTTGCGATGCTGGCGCAAGGTGATGCCGGCAAAGTGCTTGCAATCATCGGAACGAAGGATCCCTACACCCCACCTGCCGACGTGTCAGCACTGCGTGCGGTGGGCTGCAACGTGGTGGAGTACACCGAGGCGGAACACGGCTTTGCACATGATGCGATGCGCCCATCCCATCGCGCAGCGGACGCAGCCGACGCCTTCGCTCGGACGCGTGATTGGCTACTTGGCGTTACGAAGAACGAGCAGTGAGCTTTTCGCGTTCCTTGATGCGATAGCGACGGTCCGACTGTTCCAGCCAGCCAAGACGGATGAAGCTGGCGATGGCCTTGTTGACGCGCTCACGCGAGGCACCCACCATGCCGGCAAGTTCTTCCTGTGTGACCGGCAGGACGAATTCGTCGTTGCCTTCGGAGAGTTCCAAGAGTCGCTTCGCGGTACGTCCGGTGACATCCAGAAACACGCTGTCCGACAGGACCTCGTCCATGATTCGCAAGCGCGATGCAAGCAACTTGGTGACGCCCCACAACATGGTGGGGTTGCTTTGCAGTTCGTTCTTGACTGCTGCGTAAGGAATCTGCAGAACGCTCGAGGGTTCGAGTGCACGTGCCAATGCACTCCTGGCTCCGTCATCGAGCAGTCCGAGCTCGCCGAACAAGTCGCCCGCTTCCATGAGTGCAAGCATGCTCTCGCGAGCATCGAGTGGGCGATTTCCGATGGCGATGGCGATTCGACCGGACAGCACCACGAACATTGCATCGGGCGCGTCACCTTCGTTGAACAACACATCACCGCGCTGCAGGTTGCGCACCGACCCGGCACCGGCGATCTTCTTCAATGACTCGGGTGAGGTTGCTGCAAAAAATGCATTGTTGGCGAGAAGTTCTTCGTGAGTCATGCGCATTACGGTACTACCCTGAAAGGCAATGCCGACGGGTGAATTGCGCCGACCAGGCGATGTGATTTGGACCATCGTCGTCGCAGCGGGCGCCGGCACACGATTTGGCGGGCCAAAACAGTTCGAAACGCTCGGCGATCGACGCGTCATGGACTGGTCGGTGGCAGTTGCACGCGAATCGAGCGATGGCGTAGTAGTGGTTCTTCCCGCCGAAGTTGCGGAAAAAGAGGGCGGAATTGCGGGAGGCGGTACGCGAAGCGAGTCGGTACGTCGCGGTCTGTCTGCGGTACCAAAGAACGCCACCATCATTTGCGTGCACGATGCAGCGCGACCTTTTGCCAACGAAGACGACTTTGCGCGAGTCATCGCCGCAGTCGCCGACGGAGCCGACGGAGCAGTGCCGGCGATTCCCGTCGCCGACACCATCAAAGTGGTCGACGACACCGGGCAAGTCATGCGCACTCCACCTCGTGGCTCGTTGCGCGCAGTGCAGACGCCACAGGCATTTCGCGCCGAAGTATTGAGGCGAGCGCACGCATCGCTCGGCGAAGGAACCGACGATGCCGCGCTGGTGGAAGCAGAAGGCGGAAAAGTGGTGGTGGTCGACGGTGACGTATTGAACCGAAAAATCACCACGCGCGACGATCTCGACTGGGCGCGCGCACAACAGGGCGGCCAATAGCCGTGCGGATTGGTCAAGGGTTCGACATTCACCGCTTCGCTGACGATGATCGGCCGTTGGTCTTGGCTGGTGTGCGCATCGCGGGTGAGCGCGGACTTCTTGGTCATAGCGATGCCGATGCCGTGGCACATGCCGTCAGTGACGCGCTGTTGGGTGCCGCCGGTCTCGGCGATATTGGTCAACACTTTCCCGACACCGATCCAACATGGAAGGGCGCCGACTCCATGGCGATCTTGCGTGAGGTGGTGTCAAAGGTGCGAGAAGCAGGATGGAAAGTTGCCAACGTGGACGTGAACGTGATTTGCGAGCGCCCGAAGATTGCGCCGCATCGCAACACCATGCAGCAGAATTTGGTTGATGCAGTCGGTGCACCCGTGAATGTGAAGGGCCGACGGGCAGAGGGACTCGGAAGCATCGGTCGAGTGGAGGGCATCGCCTGTATGGCCGTTGCACTGTTGATTCCATGAGTCGACCACCACGACGCGGAGCCCGAGGCGGCCGCAAGTCCGACATGCGCGGTGGTGCACGTCGCCAACGCTCTCATCAGGGGAACACACCGCGCGGTCAGCACGGTGGACGCCCATCACGTCCATCTTCGAGCGATCGTTCGCTGGGTGGCGAACAAGTCGAGGGGCGACAAGCGGTTCGCGAGTTGCTGATTGCCGCTCGTCGGCGCGTGAGAGAGCTGCTCGTTGCCGACGAGAGCGAACGCAATCCTGTCATCGGCGAAATTCTCGATCTCGCGCGCTCTCAACGAGTGCCGGTTCGCGAAGTATCGCGCAAGGAGATCGATGAACAAGCGCGGAGCGAAGCACCTCAGGGAGTCATTGCCTTTGCAGAACCCCTCGAGGAAACTCTGCTCGATGAAGTGTTGGCCGGCGCTGCCAACGGCGACAAGTTGTTTCTCGTGGCCATCGACGGCGTGACCGACCCCGGCAATCTCGGGGCAATCCTGCGGTCGTGCGAGGGTGCAGGTGTCGACGCCGTCATCCTGCCGCGACATCGTGCGGTTCACGTCACGCCGAGTGCGGCAAAAGCCGCGGCTGGTGCGATCGAGTACCTCACCATGTGCGTGGTTCCGGGTCTACCCACGGCGATTCAACAGTTGCGTGATGCAAACGTTTGGGTCGTCGGTCTTGATGATGCCGCCGACAAGCCGGTGTTTGGACTGGGTGATCTTGCGAGCGAACACATTTGTCTGGTGCTCGGTGCCGAAGGCCCTGGCTTGTCGCGCCTTGTTCGTGAACGATGCGACGTCATCGTGTCTATCCCGATGCGTGGTGCCTTGTCGTCGCTCAATGTGTCGGCAGCTGCCGCACTGGCGACCTATGAAGTGGTGCGAGCTCGGCACCAGTAGTCGGTGCGCTCGTAGCATTGAATGCCGTCGCATTACGCGACTCGCCGGGGTAGCTCAGTGGCAGAGCAACCGCCTTGTAAGCGGTAGGTCG
>JAFMJP010000072.1 GCA_017853375.1 Actinomycetota bacterium | reverse complement strand
CCGTCAGGTCACGCACATGCATTTGCCACGGACCCCGGACTCGTAGAAGCCCTCGGCGCGCCGGTACAGGATCACTGTCCGTTCATGCCGGTGTTTGGTGCGCCACAGGTCATGTTCGTGCGCGGCGAGGGAACGCAACTCTGGGACGTGTCCGGAAAGCGCTATCTGGATTTTCTCTCGGGAATCTCCGTTACGTCACTCGGGCACTCGCATCCCGAAGTTGCCGACGCCATCGCCGAACAGGCGCACACGCTGCTGCACGTGAGCAATTTCTTCGCCAATCCCGTAGCGGCTCGGGCTGCCGTCATGGTGGACGAGTTGCTCGGCGGTGGTGGCCAGGTGTTCTTTTGCAACTCGGGAGCCGAAGCAAACGAAGCCGGCATCAAGCTGGCGCGCAAGTTCGGTGGGCGAGGTCGCCACAAAGTGGTGAGCATGCTCGGAAGTTTCCACGGCAGGACGTTGGCTGCCCTCGCAGCAACGGGTCAGCCTGCAAAGCACGAGCCGTTTCAGCCGATGCCCGAAGGATTCGTGCATGTGCCCTTTGGTGACATCGCCGCGTTGGATGCAGCAGTGGACGGCACCGTTGCCGCCGTGTTGGTGGAGTGTGTGCAGGGCGAAGGCGGCGTCATTGCGGCATCCGATCAGTGGTTGCAGCAAGTACGTGCGCTGTGCACCGAACGCGGTGCGTTGATGATGATCGACGAGGTGCAAACCGGCTTTGCGCGCACCGGTGACTGGTTTGCGTTCCAACACGCTGGAATACGGCCCGACGTGGTGATGCTGGCCAAGGCGATGGGCAACGGTATGCCTGTCGGCGCATTGTGGGCACCTCGTGAGATTGCCAAGGTGTTCGTGCCGGGTGATCATGGCAGCACGTACAGCGGCACGGCACTTGCCACTGCAGCGGTGTGCGCAGTGATCGACATCATGCGGCGAATCGATGCGCCGCGCTTGGCACGCGAAAAGGGTGAGCTGATCACCTCGCACCTGCAGCGAATATCTGCTGTCAAATCCGTACGTGGTCGCGGGCTTTTGTTGGGCGTGGAGCTCGGTGAAGGTGCGGACGCCAAGGCCAAACAATTGGCGTTGCTGGAGCGTGGATTGGTGACCAATGCGGTTACTGCCACGGCACTACGTCTGGCACCGCCCATCACCGTGACTCACGACGAGATTGCAGAAGCAATGCAGATTCTCGCCGAGGTGCTGGCATGAGACACTTTCTCGACATCGTGGACCTCAGCCGCAAGGAACTTGCGCGAGTAATGGATTTGGCGACACAACGACAGGAGACACTCGGTTGGCCCCTCGCTGACTACGGCGTGGCCTTGATCTTCGAGAAGCCGTCCAATCGCACTCGACAGTCGATGGAGATGGCGGTGGTGCAACTCGGCGGGCATCCCATTTTCACGCGCGGAGAAGAAGTGGGTTTCGATGTCCGGGAGTCGGTGGAAGACATCACTCGAATCTTGGCCGGCTACCACGCGATGATTGCAGCCCGGGTGTTCGATCACTCGGTGTTGGAGCGCATGGCGTCCCTGAACGACGTTCCGATCATCAACATGTTGAGTGACAAGTCGCATCCGTTGCAGAGCGTCGCCGACGTGCTCACGATGCGTGAAGAGTTCGGCTCTCTCAAGGGCAAAACCATCGCATGGATCGGCGACTACAACAACGTCGCTCGCTCCCTTGCCGAAGCGTGCGCGCTCGAGGGTGCGAGCATTCGGCTCGGTTGCCCCGATGGGTACGGCGCGAGCGAACGGGAGTTGGCCCGCATCGCTGCGCTCGGTGCGGCCAACGTGATGCAGATTGCATCCGCCACCGAAGCGGCTGACGGGGCACATGCAGTCCACACTGATGTGTTCGTCAGTATGGGGCAGGAAGATGAAACCGAACGCCGACTTCGCGACTTTGCGAAGTTTCAAGTCGACGAGGCGGTGATGGCGGCCGCTGATCGTGACGCCATATTCATGCACTGTCTGCCGGCACACCGGGGTGTGGAAGTTGCCGCAGATGTCATCGACGGACCCGCCAGTCGAGTGGTACGACAGGCGCACAACCGGATGCACGCTGCGCGCGGCGTCTTGGCGTTCCTCTGCGAAGAAAACGACATCACGAAAGGGGATACCAAATGACCAGCAAAGTGCAACGTCAACAGACCATCGCTCGCATCATTGCGGAAAACTCGGTGACCAGCCAGCCGATGTTGCTCGAACTTCTCGAAGAAGAAGGCATCGAGGCCACGCAAGCCACGGTGTCACGCGATCTCGAAGACCTCGGTGCGGTAAAGGTGCGAGTACGCAAGGGCGAAACCGCTTACGCAATTCCTGATTTCGCCCCCGATCGGATTGCCCCGCAGGACCAACTGCGTCGCGTGTTGTCGGAGTGGGTGGCAGAAGTGGAGTTCAGTGACCCGATGGTGGTGGTGCGCACACCGCCTGGCTGCGCGCACGTCGTGGCGTCGGCACTCGACCGCTCACGCATCAAAGGGATCATCGGAACCGTCGCCGGAGACGACACCTTGCTGTGCGTGGCTGATGCCAAGTACGGAGCCAAACGCCTCGCCACCGATCTTCGTGTGCTTGCCGGTTTGTCGAAAGCATCGCGATGAACGACAAACACCTGTGGCACGGTCGATTCGGCCAAGCCCCCGCAGAATCCCTCATGGCGTACACCGCCAGCATCGGTTTCGACGTTCGCCTGTGGCGCGACGACGTTGCAGGCTCCATTGCCCATGCGCAGATGCTCGGCGCGTCGGGAGTGCTTCCACAGGTGGACAGTGACTCCATCGTTGCCGCACTTCGCCAAGCGGAGTCCGAGTTTGCGGCCGGGACGTTTCGATTCGTCGAGAGCGACGAAGACATCCACACGGCAATCGAACGGCGAGTTACCGAGATCGCAGGCGCTGCCGGCGCGAAGTTGCACACCGGTCGTAGCCGAAACGATCAGGTGGCAACGGCATTGCGGTTGTTCGCAAAGCGTGAGCTTGCAGCCACCGCCCGACGAGTGCTGTCACTCATCGACGTTCTCGACCGTCGAGCCGACGAAGCCGGCGACGCCTATCTGCCCGGCTACACGCATCTGCAGCGAGCCCAGCCCGTGCTGCTGTCGCATCATCTGCGAGCACACGCATGGTCGTTCACCCGTGACGCGGATCGCTTGTTGGACGCCATCGCACGTTTGGACGTGTCGCCACTCGGCGCCGGTGCACTTGCCGGAACTTCGCTTCCGACCAATGCACGAGACGCCCAGCTTCGATTGGGTTTCGCCGAGGTGTTTGCGAATTCACTCGACGCCGTGAGTGACCGCGACTTCGTTGCCGAGGCGATCTTTGTGCTCGCCATGATCGGACTTCATCTGTCTCGAATGGGCGAGGAGTGGGTGTTGTGGACCACCGAAGAGTTTGGTTTTGCGTCGCTCAGTGACGAGCATGCCACCGGCTCTTCGATGTTGCCGCAGAAAAAGAACGCCGATATCGCCGAACTCGCCCGTGGCAAAGCGGGGCGGGTGATCGGGAATCTCACGGGATTCCTTGCCACATTGAAGGGATTGCCATTGGCGTACAACCGCGACCTACAGGAGGACAAAGAGCCGCTGTTCGATTCGCTCGACCAGGTGAACCGTGGACTCGACGCAATCGCCGACATGGTCGCTGCGGCCACATTCCACATCGACGTGATGCAACGTGCCGCTGACTCGCCGGCCGCAGTGGCCACCGACGTTGCAGAGTGGCTCGTGGCACGAGGTATGCCATTCCGTCAAGCACACGCAAAAGTGGGGGAATTGGTAGCCCGCTCGTTGACCACCGGCGTTGCTTTGGCGGATTTGGTTCGTGCCGACGCCGATCTTGGTCCGGATGCCGCCACTTTGTTCGCACCCGGCGTCGCAGTGCAGAGACGCTCCAGTCACGGCGCCGCCGGACCCAAGGCTGCCGGTGTGCAACGCGAGGAACTTCGTCGCGTCGTTGCCGCACTGCAGTTGCGTCTGCCGTAGCTGCAATCCTGTCCGTTTGGGCTGTCGTCGTGCGGCGTGATGACCTGTCCTAACCTTCGCTACGTGAATCGACGTCGCCTCCTCCTCGTGGCGTCGATGATTCTTGGTGCTCTTGGGGCAACAGGCGAGGCACACGCCGCGCGGACTTCGTCGATGCGGGCAGCGCTACCTCGGGCAGTTGATGAGTCGTCCCGCTTCGAGCGCCGCGTCATTGGAACCTCCGTCGAGGGTCGAGACATCGAAGCGTTTCGCCTCGGAACTCGTGGAGGTACTCGTGTGATGGTGGTGGGTGTCATCCATGGTGACGAAGACGCAGGGCTCCTCATCACCGACGTGTTGAAGTCAATGGATCCACCGATCGGAGTGGAACTTTGGGTGATTCCCACCGTGAATCCCGATGGAACCAATGCCCAGACGCGAGGCAATGCCAACAAGGTGGATCTCAATCGCAACTTTCCGAAGAATTGGGCCCGTCAAGGAGTCCCCGGATATTGGCAATATGCGGGACCCCGAGCAGCATCCGAACCAGAAACCAGGGCGATCGTGCAGTTCATTCGCGACGTTCGTCCTGCGCTCGGAATTTGGTACCACCAGGACCTGAACATGATTTCGCCGGGTGCCGGCTTCGAGGGACGAGTGCGAGCGCGGTATGCGCGGCTCACCAGCCTTCCGCTCGTGCGGATCACCGGGGGAACGTATACGGGCGTTGCAGCAACCTGGCAGCGCTCTGCGGTGTCCGATGGGTTGGCGTTCGTGGTGGAGCTCGGTCCCACGTTGTCCGCCGATCAAGCACAGGTTCATGCCGATGCGGTGATGGCGGTTGCACGAATGGTGCACAACGCCCGGGTATCTGCAAGCTGATCTCGCAACCGGTGTCTAGTGTTGGGGCGTGTACCGCCACGAGATTCGGGTTCGTTATGGCGAATGCGACATGCAAAAAGTGGTCTTCAACGCCCACTACCTTGCGTACTGCGACGATGCGGCAATGTGCTGGTTTTCGGCTCGGTTGGGCTCGCGAATGCACGATTTCGACTGCATGTTGAAGAGCGTCAGTCTGCTGTGGCACCGACCGTTGCGTCTCGGTGACGCGGCGTCGTTGGATTGCTCCGTTTCGCGTTGGGGGAACTCGTCGTTCGACGTCTCAATCAGAGGACATGTCGATGGTGAGCCATCGTTCGACGCCACGATCGTGTACGTGTCGACTACTCCAGGTGCGCCCAAGGTGGTGCCGGTGCCGGATTGGGTGCGCGCAGCCTTCAAGGTGGACGAACAGCCTTCACCGCAGTAAGGCCCGTGCCGCGAGGCGCGCTCTACTCTGTATTCATGGCGAAGTTCGGTGATGTCGTAGCCGAGTTTGCCTCGCGTGGTCTCATCCACGACTCCACCGATCGCCAGACGCTCTCCGAGCGGAGCACCAGCGCGCAGATGTCGGCATACGTGGGATTCGATCCAACCTCCGATTCGCTGCACGCCGGCAACTTGCTCGGGCAGATCTCGCTACGACGGTTTCAGTTGCTCGGCCATCGTCCGATCGTGTTGGCCGGTGGCGCAACGGGAATGGTTGGTGACCCTTCCGGCCGTAGCGAAGAGCGCAACCTGCTCGACGCCGACACTCTCGCCGCCAACGTCGCCAACATCAAGACACAATTGGAACGCCTGCTCGACTTCGATGCAGGCAGTCAGTCCGCCTTGTTGGTGGACAACGCCGACTGGACGCGCGATGTGCCAGTGCTCGACTTCCTGCGCGACGTGGGCAAACACATCACCGTGAACCAGATGATGGCCAAGGACAGCGTGAAGTCGAGATTGAGCGATGAGAACGGACTCTCGTACACCGAGTTCAGCTACATGTTGCTGCAAGCCAACGACTTTCGGCACCTGTGCGAGTTTCACGACTGCGAAATGCAGATGGGCGGCAGCGACCAGTGGGGCAACATCACGGCTGGCATCGACCTGATCCGCAAGCGACTGGCTCGTGGCGCATACGGCCTTACCTGGCCACTACTGACGAAGAGCGACGGTACCAAGTTTGGCAAAACCGCCGATGGGGCAGTGTGGCTCGACGCAAAGAAGACGTCGCCGTACCAGTTCCGACAATTCTGGATGCAGCTCGCCGACGAAGACGTCGATCGCTATTTGCCCCAGTTCTCCTTGAAGTCGCTCGACGAGATCGCCGCCGTGCTCGACGAGCAGCACGCCAACCCGTCGGCGCGCGTTGCACAGCGAACCCTGGCGGACGAGCTGACCGCGCTGGTGCACGGCGCCGAGGCGGCCAAAGCTGCGAGCGAAGCAGCAGCCATCCTGTTCGGGGGTGACCCAATGACCGCGTCGCCATCCACCATGGCGTTCATCGCCGCGGAAGTACCCGCCACCAAAATGGGCACCGCGGTGCTGGCCGACGCAGCCGGTGTCTTGGCCGCCCTGCCAGGTATTGCTGCCAGCAAGAGCGAGGCTCGTCGATTACTGACCCAAAAGAGCGTGCGTGCCAATGGCGTGGTGCTCACAGGAGAGGCCGATTTAGCAGGAATTCCGCTCCTTCACGAGCGGTGGATGTTGGTGCGAAAAGGAAAAACCACGTATCACCTCGTAGATTTCGGTCGATAAGTCCGACCGGGAGAGGCCGAGCTCCCACGAGCGGGGGACCCGCCGAGGTGCACGTGGTGCGCGGCGAACTATTCCTTGGGGAGGTTGGGGGTCCACCAACCATCCGCTAGGGTGACGAGTCCGCGTTTCAGG
>JAFMJP010000071.1 GCA_017853375.1 Actinomycetota bacterium | reverse complement strand
GAGTCACCTGCATGGAAACCCGTTCGATCTGCCCGCAACTCAATACGACCATCTGCCCGAACGCCTTGGCGTAGACGGCGTCGACGGCCGCCAATCCGAATCGCGACGACAACACCCGGTCGTACGCCGTGGGTGTACCACCACGCTGCACATGACCCAATTGCACCACCCTGGACTCGTATCCCGTCAACTTGGAGAGCGCGGGCGCCACGACCTGGCTGATGCTGCCGTGCAACTCACGACCGTATTTATCGAGCGCTGGCTCGGGAATGTCGAGTGTTCCTGGCTTGGGTTTGGCGCCTTCTGCTACGACTACGAGCGACGCATACCTCCCACGCTCGTGACGCTTGGACACGATGGCCGCAACTTCACGAATGTCGAATGGAACTTCGGGTACCAAAATTGCGGTCGCACCACCAGCAAGACCTGCGTGGAGGGCAATCCAACCTGCGTCACGACCCATTACCTCGACCACCATCACGCGGTCGTGGCTTTCTGCGGTGGTGTGGAGACGGTCGATCGCATCCGTGGCGATTTGTACCGCGGTTTGGAATCCGAACGTTGCATCGGTCCCGACGACGTCGTTGTCGATGGTCTTTGGCACTCCGACGATGGGGAGACCATGGTCGTCAGCCAGCATCGACGCAACGGTGAGCGAGCCGTTGCCACCAATCACCACCAACGCATCAAGATTGAGTTCCGCAAACACCTGCTTGGTGCGTTCCACTCCATCGGAATGATCGAATGGACTGCCCCTGCGAGTGCCGAGAATCGTGCCGCCCTTGGGCAAGATGCCTCGCACCTTGCTGACGTCGAGCTCCTCGTAACGCTTCTCCAGTACGCCATCCCACGCGTCATAGAAGCCGAGTACGCGGTGTCCGCCAACGCCGTGAGCCTTTCGCACGATGGCACGGATGACGGCGTTCAACCCCGGACAGTCACCACCGCCGGTCAGGACACCGATGTTCACCATGTCAAGGCTAAGAGCACCGGCGCATCATGCCGTGAACGCCCCTGATTAGGAGTTGGTGACGCGACGCGCACCTTCCACCAAATTGATGCGATAGATCACTTCATCCAACGCGTCACCTGCGGTCACCGTGGGATAGCGCAATGGATTGTCCTTGGTGACGCACGTTGGCAGCGGTGCAAGCAAGGTCGAGGGTCGCGGATGACAGAACTGCACGATGCTGTAGCGCTCGCCGTCGAAATCGGGGTCCGCAACCACGCGATGCCAACCGATGGGAATCACGCCATTGGTGAGTCGCTCCAACATGATGCCGGTGTTGAGAATCACGTGGCCCGCCGGTGGCACGGCATCGATCCACTTGCCGCCCGCCTTCACTTGCAAACCCTTTGCGGTTGCACGAGGCAACGCAGTAATCAGGTTGATGTCGCCGTGCTCGGCCGCCCACACGTGTCCCTCGTCCGGCACCTGCTTCATGCTCGGATACCGGATGGCGCGGTTCAATGCACATCCGTTGTCGACCATCTCGTCGAAGAACGAGTCCTTGCAGCCGAGCCCCACGGCAATGATTCGCAAGAATCGCGTCTGCAGATCGATCATCGCGTCGTGGAATGCGTACAACACCTTGCTGATCCCCGGCACCGAGGCCTCTGGCAATACTTGATCGGGGTACGCCTGCGGAAACTTTCGCCTCATCGGATGCCCGGGCTCCATTTGTTTGCCCCAATTGAGCATTTCCTTCCAGTCGGGTTTGTCGCTGACTTCTGCGGTTTCCACGAGCACGTCGGTGTACCCGGTTTGACCGTTGGCACCGGCGGCGATGTAGCGACGCTTTTCTTCCAGCGGTTTGTTGAAGAACTCGAACAACATTGCATACGTGGTGTCGAGCATGTCTTCCGACAGGTCGTGGCTGGTGTACACGAATCCGGTGCTCAGGCTGCGCATCACCCCGTCGACCACGGCCTTGCGCTGCGCTTCGCTTCCCCGTTCGAATGCAAGCAAATCGACGTCGAGGATGTCACTGGACATAGCTCCACGCTATTGCCACGGGTATGGTGACTGAGACATCATCATGACTCTTCGGCACGTGCAGGTCGGACAACTCCAACTCGCCATCCGTGAATGGGCTTCGCCGAACTCACAACCGTCGGTAGTGCTCGTGCATGGTCTCGCTTCGAACTCACGATTGTGGGAAGGAGCAGCCAACGAACTTGCACGGCTCGGTTATCACGTGATCGCCGTGGATCAACGAGGACACGGACAGAGCAGCAAACCTGAGGTTGGTTACGACATGCCGACCGTCGCACGGGATTTGGCCGCATTCATCGAGGTGACGCAACTGGATCGTCCCGTCGTGGTTGGACAATCATGGGGCGGCAACGTGGTGCTGGAACTCGCCCACCTACGACCCGACACCACACGCGGCGTGTGCGGTGTCGACGGTGGACTCATTCAACTTGCCGATCGATTCGGTTCGTGGGACGAATGTGCCAAACACCTCAGGCCTCCGCGGCTGGCAGGCATGCGTAGCGACGACTTCGAACGGATGATTCGGAGCAACTATTCAGATTGGCCCGAAACGGCAATCGTCGGCACTCTCGCCAACATGCAACACCATGACGACGGCACGATCAGCCCGTGGCTCACCTTTGATCGCCACATGGAGATACTGCGTGGCCTGTGGGACCATCGACCTCTCGAAGTGCTTTCCTCGCTGCGATGCCCCGTCCTCTTTACTCCCGCGGATTCTGGGGATGCCTGGTCATCGATGAAGCGTCAGGAATACGCGCACGCCGCGAGCCAGAATGAACACGTGCGTGTGGAGTGGTTTTCCCCGGCACATCACGACGTCCACGCACAGTTCCCCGACAAGTGGGCATCCACACTGCACCGACACATCGCAGAAGGATTCTTCGCATGACATCGTCCCAGAAGGTGCCGCGAATTCTCACCATCATGGGTTCGGGTGAGACTGCGCCAACGATGGTGTCCACACATCGTCGCCTCACCTCGCTGCTTCCTTCCCCCGTGAGCGCGGTGGTGCTCGACACACCGTACGGATTCCAGGAGAATGCGCCGGAGCTTGCGAAACGCGCCGTCGACTACTTCGCTACCAGCGTGAACGTGGAACTGCGAATTGCAGGACTCGCGCGCATGCAGTCCAGTGACACGGGAGAAGACGCCAACGCAGTCGCGATTGAAAAAGGTCTTCGAATGATCGACGATGCGAACTACGTGTTCGCGGGTCCCGGCTCTCCGACGTATTCATTACGCCAGTGGAGCAACACTCCGTTGCGTTCCATGCTGATCCGAAAACTCACCAACGGCGGACTGGTCACGTTTGCCTCCGCGGCAGCCCTCACGCTCGGACGACGAACCATTCCCGTGTACGAGATCTACAAAGCCGGAGTGGACCCTTATTGGCTCGAAGGCCTCGACGTGCTCGGCGAGTTCGGGATCCGCGCAACGGTGATTCCTCATTTCGACAATGCCGAGGGTGGACACCACGACACGCGGTTCTGTTATCTCGGCGAGCGTCGACTTCAGATCCTTGAACGGCATTTCGATGACGATGAATTCATCATCGGCATCGACGAGCACACCGGACTGGTGATCGACTTCGATCGTGACATTGCAGAAGTCGTCGGCAATTCCACCGTCACGCTGCGCAAGCAGACCCACCAGAAAACGTTCTCCAAAGGCGACACCATTGCGCTCGAGGAATTACGCAGTCCGTCCTGGACGAAGTCCGCAACGTCGAATTCGACCTCTGCGGGGACGTCATCGAAGGTCAACCCCACCATCGGCTCGGAGACCCCGCCTTCGGATTCCGTTCCGACATCACTCGGGGAAGCCATCGATGCGCATCGTGCCGCATTCGACGCTGCCGTGGACCGGATGGATGCCGATGCCGCAGTAGGTGCAGTCCTCGCATTGGAGTCGGCGATCAGAGAATGGTCTGCCGACACATTGCAGAGCCCGGATCGCGACCGTGCGGTTGCAACCCTGCGACTGATGATTTCCAAACTTGGCGAGGTCGCCACTGGTGGACTTCGCGACCCGCGGTTGGTGGCAGAGCCATTCGTCAGCGGATTCCTCGCCGTGCGTGCAGTGGTGCGCGCGGAGAAGCGTTTCGATCTCTCCGATTTGGTTCGTGATCAGTTACTGGCGGCGGGCATCGAAGTTCGGGACACCAAAGACGGTGTCGAGTGGGTGTTGCGTTCGTAATCAAATGTGGTGCAGGGACGCCACTCGTTGGCGCGCCCGGCGACCCGCCAGCAGGTAGGTGGCGGTGAACCCAGCGGCCGAGACGAGGATGATGGTTGCTCCCGCACTGGTATCGAGGTGATACGAGAGGTTCATCCCAACCAGGCAGCTCACGGCACCGAATACGGGTGACAGCATCAACATGCGTGCGAACGAATTGGTGATCATTCTCGCCGTGGCTGCTGGAATCACCAGCAGCGCCGAAATCAACAGTGTGCCGATCACACGCATGGTCACCAGGATGGTGACGGACAGCATCACCATCAACATCACTTCGATGAACGCCACGCGCTCCCCCGATACCGCCGCAACCTGCGGATCGAAGGTTGCGTACAGCAGCTTTCTGTAAGCGAGCAGCACCACCACGAACACCGCCACGGCAACCGACGTGATGGCGATGATGTCCACCCACGACACGCCCAGGACGCTGCCGAAGAGCACCGCCTCGATGCTCTTTCGCGCCTGACCGTAACGATTCAACAATGCAATACCTCCGGCAAAACTGGCGGTGGTCACGATTCCGATGGCGGCATCGGCGCCGAGGATCTTTTGTCGGGCAATGCGGCCGATCAACACACCGGACACGATTCCCCAGATACCGGCCCCAACGAAGAAATTGATGGACATCACCGCGGATGCAGCAGCACCACCGAACACTGCGTGCGACAGCCCGTGGCCGATGTAACTCATTCCACGCAGCACGACGAACACTCCGAGCACCCCACACAACGCTCCGGCCAACGTGGCTGCCACCATGCCGCGCTGGAAGAAGGCGAAGTCGTATGGCGCAAGGATGTCGAGAGCGACGGTCACGATGGCGCACCTCGACCCTGACTCAGACTGCGCTCGGCATCGCGCAGCGACTCGGACGACTCGTAATCGTGATCGAGCACGATCGGCATTCCGCCATGTTCCAACACGTGGAGTGGTGCACCATACGTCCGCTCCAGCACTTCGGGAATCAGCGTCTCGCGAGGCGAGCCGTCGGCGACGACCTCACGATTGAGACACACCAATCGGGGCAAGTGCGAAGCCAGTCCGTTGAGATCGTGCGTGGTGAGCAGAATCGTGCTCCCTTTCGAATGCAAGTCACGCAAAAGATGGAGAATTTCGTGCCGCGTACGAACATCCACACCCGACGTCGGCTCGTCGAGCACGAGCACGTCGGGTCGAGCGAACATGGCCCGGGCAACGAACACCCGCTGCTGCTGTCCACCGCTCAACTCGCGAATGTGACGATCTTCTAGTCCTGCCAGACCGAGGTCGGCAAGCACGGCGGCAGCTTCGGCGCGCTCATCATCGGTGATGGTCGGCCATCGACGGCGCGTTCGTGTCATTGCCAATACTTCTCGCACCGTGATCGGAAAGTTCCAATCGACAGACTCCACTTGCGGGACATATCCAAGTCGAACTCCGCTTGCAAGTTCCACGCTTCCGCGGGTCGCCCGCACCGTGCCGGTCAATGCGCGCAGCAGCGACGTTTTGCCCGAGCCTGATGGCCCGACGATTCCGACGAACTCTCCACGCCGGATATGCACCGTGACGTTTTCCAACGCGATGTTGGCGCCGTAGGCGACGGTGAGCGCATCACAGCGCAGGAGGACTTCGGGGCTCAATTCGTGTACTCGGCCCTGTCTTCAACTGCCGGCGACATGGTCAACTGCCGAAGTGCGCTGGCATCCCCGCCGAGGGCTTCCACCATGGTGACGAAGTTGAAGCGCATCAATCCTTGCCACGAATGATCGGAGCCACCGGATTCGCCGGGCAGGTCGTCGTCACGCAACACGTCGATGTACCGCGTGCCGGTCTCGGCTCCGATTTGCTCGAGAACTGGTGACGGAAACACTTCGCTACCAAAGATTGCCGGAACGTCCTGCTCGCGAATCTGTTCGACGAGAGTCGCGACGTCCTTCGGAGTCGGCTCATCGAACGACGAGGGCTGAATCGCCCCGACAACCGTCCAGTTGTAATGCTTGGCGAAGTACGCATATGCATCGTGGTACGTGAGCAACAGGCGCTTGTCCACGGGAATCGACTCCGTCGCCGTTGCCATTGCAGCGTCCAAGGCGTCGATCTGCGCAGCAAGCATGTCGAAGTTCTCGGCATACCTCTCTGCGTTCGAGGGGTCGAGCTCGCTCAATATGTCGCGCACGATTTCTGCGTAGCTGCGAGCCATCGGTGGATTGGTCCACAGGTGCGGATTCGGTTTTCCTCCCTCTTCAGGAAAGGAAAAGTCGAAGATCCATTCGTCCTCGGGCAAGATTGCCGTTCCAAGTTCGCAGATCACCGCGTTGTCACCCACGTTGCTGAGTGCGAGGTCTTTGGTGGGCTCCTCCAACACGAGGCCATTCATGAACACCACGTCTGCTTGCTCCAACACTGCAGCCGCACTTGGTGGCGGTTCGAACGTGTGCGAGTTGGTACCTTCGGGCACCAATCCAACGATTGCCGGACCGGCATCCCCCGCCACCTGTGCCACCAGGCTGGTGATGGGCGCCACGGTGCTCACGATCCGCAGAGCCCGACCGGAAATCGGCTCGGACACCGAACAGTTGTCGACCGAACCGCTGGCTTGTTCGTAGGACGACGCACAGGCGCCGCCTACACAGGCAAGGACGAACATCATTGCCCCAATTCGACGCTGCACAACGGCCTCACTTCGCGGTGAAAATTGAATTCCACGAGCAAGGTTACTGAGGGCTTCTGCTGGCAGTATGTCGGTATGACCAATTACCA
>JAFMJP010000070.1 GCA_017853375.1 Actinomycetota bacterium | reverse complement strand
ACACCGTGGGCTGAGCCCACTTTCAACACCGTGGGCTGAGCCCACTTTCAACACCGTGGGCTGAGCCCACGTTGTTGCTTACAACCCTGCGCAGGACCCGACGACGGTGCGGCTATCGGCGCCGCCCGCCAATGCTCCGTCTTCGCGCACCACGATGCAGTGGGCATGACCGAAACCGGAATCGAATCGGGGGCGACGTTCTACTGCGTGACCGCGATCGGCGAGCCCCGCGGCCCATGCATCCGGCGCATGGCCCTCCACTTGCACGGTGGGTGGACGACCCGAAGTCCACGAATCGAATCCCGTGACGGGTCCGCGCAAGGCAAAGCGTCCGGCGTCGACCGTCTGCCACGGAAATTGTGATTGTCGATGACGCAGCAGTCGCGTGATGATCTGCAACATGATTTGTGGTTGGGCATCGCCACCCATGGTGCCGAGCACCGAGTGCAGCGACCCATCGGTACGAGTGATGAGAGCAGGGCACAAGGTGTGCGGCGGTTTGCGGCCGGGTGCCACTTCTGCAGGATGACCTGGCGTGAGGTTGAAACCCAGGCCGCGATTGTGCAGGTTGATTCCCGTGGTGGGTTCCACCATGAGTGAGCCGAATCCCGATGCGTTGGAATTGATGAGAGAGACACCCATGCCATTGCGATCGGCAGCGCACAGATACGTGGTATCACCGTCGTTGCCCGGCAAAGGTCGTACGGACGCCAACGAAGGGTCCACCAAGGACGCGCGATCGATCAGCTCGGGGAGTAATCCTGCGAGATCTGCCCGATCGTGCAGCACCGCTGGACGGTCGTGGCTCACCGCGGTGGTTGCTTCGACAAGAAGGTGTGCCCACTGCGGGTCGTCGGGGTCCTCGGGGAGGTCCAATACTTCACTGGCACCGAGTGCGGCGAGAAACAGGTAACCCTGTGAAGGTGCGGCAATCGACCACACGCGATGACCGTAGACCGACAACGACAGTGGGGTAACCCATTCGGCACCTGCGGACTCCAAGTCATGTCGTGAGTACACGCCCTTTCCGAGTGCCAGAAGGCCTTCGCCAAACTCTCCGAGGTAAAACGCCGCCGTACCGCCGGTGGAGATTGCGCGCAACGTTCGGCCGACGCCTTCACGGCGTACGTTGGCGCCGGCATTCGTTGCCTGGGCCTTGAGCTCGGAGAAATTCGGGGCGAATTGTTGCTTCATCAACGAGAGTGAGCCGACGAGCAAGGGAGACGCAGCAAAACCTTCTTCTGCGAGACGGATTGCAGGAGCAAACACCGTCGCAAGGGGGAGTGTGCCGAATCGTTCGTGGAGTGCAACCAAGCCGGCCACGGCTCCGGGCACGGTTGCGGTACGTAGATCGCCATGGAACGGCATTTCGCGGTGACCTTCACTGCGAAGTTGTTCGGCACTGACACCGGAACCGGCGCGACCCGCAGCATCCAGCGCATGAACTTGGCCATTCACGTGCACGAGCGCGAAGAGATCTCCGCCGAGTCCGCAGAGGTGCGGAGCTACGACGGCCATGGCAGCACACGTGGCGATGGCGGCATCGGCCGCATTGCCACCCAGCGCAAGTATGTGGGCGCCGGCTTGCGTTGCGGCGCCGTCGGCACTGGCGACCATGCCGAAGCGTGAGTGGGCGCCGGACGTCATCGTGAGTGAATGGTTGCCGATGTCACGCGATTCCGTCGACCGCGTATCGAACGCCGAGTTGTCGGCGGATCTCGTCCATCGTGCGCGCGTACGACATGGTCTCGGAATGAGTGAGTCGGGGGCTTTCGATGAATCCCTGATCGATACAACGATGCACTTCGGGAACTTGGTGGCGAAGTCCCTGGCCGAGTTCGTCGTGTCGGTAGTAGCGCTCGGCTTCGCCGTGGATCTGCACTCGGAATCCGGGAGGTCTGTGCATGCGTGACTCCACATGGATGACTCCGCGTTCACCGGTGATGGTGGCGATGCACGGCGTCTCGTGTTGGGTGGTGCTTCGCAGCGTTGCAGTAGCACCCGATTTGTAGCCGAGGGTGTACGTGGCGTCGACATCGACGCCCTGATCGTTCAGCACACCGTGTGCGACGACGGTGTCGTGGTCACCAAGTACGAAGCGCGCAAAATGCAGACAATAGATTCCGAGATCCAGCAGTGCGCCTCCGCCGAGCGCGGGATCATTCAGGCGATGTGCCTTCTGCGTTGGTGCAACGAATCCGATGTCTGCGGCGACATGCGTGATGTGACCGAGTGGCTGTGTTGCCAACACTTCTCCGAGCGACACGTACACCGGGAGAAAACGACTCCAAATCGCTTCCATGATGAACCGACCCTCGTGTCTTGCGGTTGCGACCATTGATTCGGCTTCGATGGAGTTGAGCGCGAACGGTTTCTCGCACAGCACGTGTTTGCCGGAACGCAAGAACAATTCCGAGTCGCCGCGGTGTCGGGAGTTTGGTGTGGCCACGTACACGATGTCCACGTTCGGATCAGATGCAAGTGCTTCGTAACTGGAGTGGGCATGTGGAATGTTTCGTTGTGTCGCGAATGCCCGTGCGGTGTCGCCACTACGCGAGCACACGGCAACGACCTCGGTGTCGGGGAGTTGCCTTAGTCCGTCGACGAAGTCGCTCGCGATGCGACCGGTTCCAGCGATACCCCAGCGATATGTCATCCCCCCAGCCTTGCCGAACATGGTGCCCAATCCACAAGTCGGCGATGAGTGGCCTGGGTCGACGGAGATTCGCGAGATCCGGAGCCTGTATCCGTTGCTATTGCAACGATGAACGCCAGGGAACCCGATCTGGCCATCTGCCGATGCCGCCCTGTTCGAGTTTCATTCCGCTGAGCTCGCGAGAGGTGTGTTGCGATCGCCAGATGAGCATGCGTTGAGCCAGCGGTAGTACACGTTCTGCATCGTGAATTGGAGTTCGCCATGTGGAGTCGGTTGCGAGATCGAATGCGAGCCAGTCGCCGTTGCCGAATTGCACGTACGCGCTGGACGCATCTCGTTGGACGCACAGGTGTTGGCGCTCGAGGCGACGGTCGTGCGGCCAGTTGATGGCAGCACCATCCGACTCATCGGTGATGTACAACTGCCGCCAGTCGTACTCCCATGTCGCTGCATCACGCCAATCCGTTGGAGTGATGCCATCGAGCCACGGCAGCAACGAGCGCCCGTCGCATTGGGCGGGGATTGGCGCACCTATCAATTCACACAACGTGGGAAGAATGTCGACGTTCTCCGTGAATGCGTCGACGATACGTCCGTGACCGGAGTCGAGGTGCGGCGCTCGCACCATTCCGACGATGTGGTAACTCTGTTCGAAGAAACCAACTTTTTCCCGTAGGCCGTGGTCGCCGAGCTGCTCTCCATGATCGGCAGTGATTACCACGACGGTGTCGTTCCATTCGCCGCGCTCTCGTAGGGCGGAGAAGATTCTCCCGAGGTGGTAATCCACCTCGCTGATCATTCCGTAGTACTGCGCACGCATGCGGCGCATTCCTGCCTCGGTTTTGGGAGCCTTCGTGTCGGGCAATTGCATGACGGCTTCGTGAAAGCCATGGCGATCATCACTTGGTGTGATGGGGAGGTCGACATCGGCAGGGTCGTATTCGCGTGCCCACTTACCGGCGGCGGTGTAAGGCGGATGCGGACGAAGATACGAGAGATGTGCGAACCACGGCGAGTGATCGGGGTTGTGTCTCGTCTGCCGAGTCGATGGCGCGTGTGAGGCGTGCCACGACAGAAAGTTGTCGGTGAGGAACGAGGTGATGCTGAGCGACTCGTCACGTTCCGGCTCGGTGGTAAGTGCTGTGACATGATCTGCAATCACGTGACCGTGTTCTCGCAGGTGGGTGAGCCATGGCGTGTAGGGCTCGCTGAGGTCGAGCAGCCAGTCGAAACCCGGCAGGACTCCCTGATAGGTGGAGAGGCGAGGGTCGTCGGCGTGATGGGTAACTCGTGGATCGACACCTTGGTCGGTGTATCCGAAGAGCGCGGGTGCATAACCACGGCGTCGCGCGACTCGCGCGATGTTGTCAAAGGAGTCGTTCAGCGGCGAGCCGTTGAAGCACACACGGTGATTCATGAGGTACGTGCCGGTGTACAAGCTGGCTCGGCCCGGCGAACATGGCGCCGCTTGGCTGTAGTGGCGCGAGAGCACCGTTGCTTCCTTCGCGAATGCATCCAGGTGTGGTGTGCGCACCACTCGATGACCGTGAAGCGACAAGCAGTCACCCCTGAACTGATCCAAGGTGATCAACAGGACGTTCGGTTGCACGTCCACCATGTTGTCAGGAATTACTGCGTGCCGAGGGCTGCACGATCTTCGCGAACCGGATCACGCCACGTCTTGCCCTCGGGCTCCACGATCACGCGGTGCAACGCGCCAGCGGTGAAGGCGAACGGCGCGTGTTCTTCGGCAATGACGGAATGTCCACGCAGGTAACCGACGGTGAACCCGGCAGTGCCGTAGAAGAACGGCACCGTCATGGGAATCTCTGCGGCGCCAACCGGGAGGTCGTCGTAGTACAACTCCACGTTGCCCTTGAAGCGTGCGGTCATGGTGAACTCCACCACCAAGCGGTGGGCACCGGCGGGGACGGCCACGTTTGCTGCAGCGACGAAACGCTGCAACCCGAGGAAATTGTGAACGTAGTGCAATCGATTGTCGCGCACGTACACCGCGTATCCGGCGGACGCCGAACCATGTGCACAGATCGCACCGTTCACGTTGCCGGGTGAATCCACCTCGGCGATGATGCGGAACCCACGATTGTGCAAGTTGGGTGCGACGGCGCGAGGCAGGGACCCGATGCCGGGACGATATTCGTATCGCTCGCGTCGATGGCGACGGTCGCCGAATTTGCCGGGCTGATTGTTGAGTGGCAGCACGCGATGAGCTTCGGCCTCGCGCCACCACAACCGGATCATCTCCTGCAACTTTTCCGGGTGCTCCGCGGCAACGTTGCGGGACTCGGATCGATCGTTCTCGATGTGGTACAGCTCCCAAGCATCCTTGTCGAACGGCAAGTGGGGATCGGATCCGTCGTAGGCGATTCCCGCGACGGGGTGGAACACCACGGCCTTCCAACCGTCGTGGTACAACGCACGCGAACCCATCATTTCGAAATACTGCGTGAGATGCTTGCTGGGGACGTCGGACTTGGCGAGAGTATGGGCGAAACTCACGCCCTCGATCGCTGATTGCTTGACGCCGGCGATCTCGCTCGGTGGGGTGATCTTCAGAACGTCCAAGAGAGTCGGCATGAGATCGACGGCGTGCGCGTATTGGTGACGCACTTCGCCGCGTGCCGGAATCCCTTTCGGCCAGTGCACGATGAGCGGATCGGTGACACCACCCTCGTGGGTTTCGCGCTTCCAGCGTTTGAACGGCGTGTTGCCCGCCCAGGCCCAACCCCACGGATAGTGGTTGTGCGCATCGGGAGTTCCGAGCAGGTCGATGCGCTTCAAGTTCTCCTCGAGACTCTCGGGAACGAAGTTGAAGAAGAACACTTCGTTGTACGAACCTTTCGGTCCGCCTTCAGCCGATGCACCGTTGTCGCTCATCACCACGAAGATGGTGTTGTCGAATTCACCGAGCGATTTCACGTGCTCGACGATGCGTCCGACCTGTGCATCGGTGTGCGTCAGGAATCCCGCGTACACCTCCATCATTCGTGAGTACAAGCGACGTTCGTCGGCGCTGAGGGAGTCCCATGCAGGCACCCAGTGCGGGCGTTCGCTCAGTTCAGTTCCAGCGGGAATGAGACCCGACGCAAGTTGCCGGGCGAACACCTCCGCGCGCCACTCATCCCAGCCCTTGTCGAATTGGTTGCGGTACGGCTCGATGAATTCCTTCGGTGCTTGGTGTGGCGCGTGGCAGGCACCGGGAGCAAACCACAAGAAGAATGGTTTGGTTGGATGAGCTGCGCGCGCATCGTTGATGAAGAGCACCGCCTTGTCGGCCATGTCCTCGGTGAGGTGGTATCCCTCTTCTGGAGTGCGAGGTGGTTCGACTTCGTGATTGTCGTACACCAAGTCGGGGTGGTACTGATCGGTTTCGCCGCCGAGAAAGCCGTAGAAGCGTTCGAAGCCACGACCAAGCGGCCATCGACCGCGCGGCGCACCCATCTGATGTTCGTGCGGCGGAGTGAGATGCCACTTGCCAACGGCGAACGTGGAGTAACCGTTGCGTACGAGGATCTCGGAGATCATTCCGTCTTCGTGCGACATCAACGCGTTGTAGCCGGGAAATCCCGAACTGATGTCGGCGACGCGACCCATACCCGCAGTGTGATGATTCCGACCGGTGAGGAGGGCGGCGCGCGTTGGCGAGCACAAGGCCGTGGTGTGGTAATTGCTATAGCGCAGTCCTCCCGCAGCCAACTGATCGAAGGTTGGAGTGCGGATGTCGCTGCCGTAACAACCGAATTGGGCAAAGCCCACGTCATCGAGCAGTACCACCACGATGTTGGGTGAACCCGCCGGAGCCACCTCGAGTTCGGGCCACCACGGCGTGGAATCGTCGAACGTGTTGCCGATGGTGCCGCCGAACGTGGGGCGAGTGGTTTGAGCCATGGCGGCAACGGTAGTGAAAAGTGCGAGAGGAGTCGTTACGCCACTACCTTTGAGGGTCTACAAGCGATAGGGGGAATACGGCATGAGCCGCATCGTGAAAGCAGCGCTATTGCAGACCGACTGGCCCGGCAGCAAGGACAAGATGATCGACAAGCACGAGGCAGCTGCCCGTGACGCCGCCAAGCAAGGCGCTCAGATCATGTGCTTCCAAGAGTTGTTTTATGGACCGTATTTCTGTCAGGTGCAGGATGCGAAGTACTACGACTACACCGAGTACATCCCCGATGGTCCAACCACCAAACGATTCCAAAGCATCGCCAAGGAATTGGGAATGGTGCTGGTGCTACCGATGTACGAAATCGTGCAGCCGGGCCTGTACTACAACACCGCAGCAGTGATCGACGCCGACGGTCGTTACCTGGGCAAGTACCGCAAACAACACATTCCGCAAGTAAAGGGTTTCTGGGAGAAGTTCTACTTCACCCCCGGCACCGACGGCTATCCCGTGTTTGAAACCGCCGTTGGAAAAGTTGGCGTGTACATCTGTTACGACCGACACTTCCCTGAGGGATGGCGTGCGCTCGGACTCAACGGTGCCGAAATCGTGTTCAATCCGTCGGCCACCAGCCGTGGCTTGTCGGAATACATCTGGCGTCTCGAGCAGCCTGCTTCGGCCGTCGCCAACATGTACTACGTCGGTGCCATCAACCGAGTCGGCATCGAGAGCGAGTACGGCGACGACGACTTCTACGGCCAGAGCTACTTCGTGGACCCAGAAGGCAAGTTCGTCGGAGAAGTAGGCGACCCGTACAAGCCCGAGCTCATCGTGCGCGATCTGGATATGGACAAGATCAAGATGGTGCGCGACCGCTGGGCGTTCTACCGCGATCG
>JAFMJP010000009.1 GCA_017853375.1 Actinomycetota bacterium | reverse complement strand
TGGACTTCATCGACGAGAGTGAAGTGCTCACTCCCGCCGACGAGGCACATCACATTGACAAGCTCAAGTTCACCGTGCCATTCGTGTGTGGCGCCACCAATCTCGGCGAAGCGTTGCGTCGTATCTCCGAGGGTGCCGCCCTCATCCGCTCAAAGGGTGAGGCCGGTACGGGCAACATCGTGGAAGCGGTTCGCCATTTGCGTTCCATCATCGGCGACATTCGAAAGATCACCCAGGCCGACTCTGCGGAATTGTTCGATTGGGCCAAGAAGCTCAACGCACCGCTGCCACTCGTGCAAGAAATCGCCGAAACCGGTTGGCTGCAAGTGCCGTTGTTCTGTGCAGGTGGAATTGCCACGCCGGCCGATGCCGCGCTGGCGATGCAGCTGGGTGCGCAATCCGTGTTCGTTGGTTCGGGAATCTTCAAGAGCGACGATCCCGCACCGCGCGCCAAAGCAATCGTCGAGGCCACCACACACTTCCGCGATGCACACATCATCGCCAAGGTGAGCCGCAAGCTCGGTGCACCGATGACCGGCATTGCGATGGACGAAATCAACCAGCGCTACGCCGAACGCGGCTGGTAGGTCCCCGCTTCGGGGTGGTTATGTCGGCGCGCGCTCGCATCGGAGTGCTTGCGCTTCAGGGGGCCTTCGCCGCACATTGCGACGTACTGCAAGGGCTCGGTGTGGACACTCGGGAAGTTCGCCTCCCGCACGATCTCGACGAGTGTGCGGCGTTGGTGATGCCTGGTGGTGAGTCCACCACGATGTCCAAATTGTTGGAGACATCCGAGCTGTTCGATCCCATTGCCAAGCGCATTGCCGACGGAATGCCGGTATTCGGCACGTGCGCCGGCATGATTTTGCTGGCTCGCACGGTGATGGACGGACGGGACGATCAACGATCGTTCGATGCCATCGACATCGACGTGCAACGCAATGCCTACGGTCGCCAAGTGGACAGCTTCGAAACCGACCTCACCGTGCAGGGGCAATCGGAGCCGCTGCATGCGGTGTTCATACGTGCCCCGCGAATCGTGCGAATGGGTCCAAGCGTGACCGTCCTGGCCGAACACGACGGTACGCCGGTGCTCGTACGCTCAACGACCGTGATGGCAGCATCATTTCATCCCGAGCTCACCAACGACGATCGGGTTCATCGCATGTTTCTCGGTCTCGTCGAAACCGCTATCAAGGGCTAGGAGGCGTACATGTCCGGACACTCCAAATGGGCAACGATCAAGCGCAAGAAAGCCGTCATCGATCAGAAGAAGGGCAAGACCTTCGCCAAATTGGCAAGGCAAATCGATGTGGCTGCGCGACAAGGTGGCGGCGACCCGGCGTCGAACGCGGCGCTACGCACCATCATCCAGAAGGCCAAGGCGGCTTCGATGACCAACGATGCAATCGATCGGGCCATCAAACGAGCCACCGGTGAAGCACAAGGTTCGGATTATGAAGCCATCACCTACGAGGCGTATGCGCCGGGTGGTGTGGCACTGCTCATCGACATCCTCACCGACAACCGCAATCGAACGGCGTCGGACGTACGAGCAATCTTCACCAAGTGCGGTGGATCCATGGCGGCACCCGGTGCAGTGGCATGGCAATTCAGCCGCAAAGGCATCATCCTGGTCGACCGCACTGCCGGCGAAGACGACGTGATGAACGTGGTGCTCGAAAGCGGAGCAGAAGATCTCGTCGATGACGGATCCGTGTGGCGAGTCACATGCGACGCCACCAAAGTGTGGGAAGTAAAGGCCGCATTGGATGCCGCCCAGCTTTCCGTGCAGTCGGCCGAGAGCACCATGGTGTCATCGGCAACCGTGCCGGTGACGGACGCGGCAGACGCAAAGGCAATCCTCAAGATCATGGACGAACTCGAGGAGCACGACGATGTGCAGGATGTCTACGCGAATTTCGACATTTCGGAATCCCTGCTTGAATCGGTTGCATCATGAGCCGCAACGTCGACGTCGGTGATGCGGCACCCGACTTCACACTGCCCGGCACTGGCGCGCGAAGTTATTCCTTGTCGCAGTATCGCGGTTCGCCCGTGGTGTTGGTGTTTTATCCCGGCGACAACACGCCGGTGTGCACCAAGCAGCTGTGCCGGTACAACGACGAGCTCAGTCAGTTCTCCGGACTCTCGGCGCAGGTACTCGGAATCTCGGCCCAGGATGTGGCGAGCCACGAAAAGTTCGCCGCCAAACACGGGTTCAAGTTTCCGCTCCTCGCAGATGTGGACAAAGCAGTGCATCGCGCCTACGGCGTGTTGGGACTCATGGAGATGCCACGTCGCAGCGTGTTCGTCCTCGATGGCGCCGGGGTGATTCGTTACGCCCACCGCGCCGTCGTTGGGGTGACCTTCCGTCCGGTCGGGGAATTGGTCAACGCCATCACCGCCATCCGCTAGCATCAAACACATGTTCGCCCCTCGGACAGGGACCAACCAGGCTTCGTTGCAGGCGACGTTGCCGGGTGTCGTGCTGGGTATCGACCCGGGGCTGACGCGTTGTGGGTATGCCGTGGTGCAACCCGGACCCCAGCCGTCGTTGCTGGCATTGGGTGTATTGACCACACCTGCGAGCCACGAAGTCCCAGAACGTTTGGGTCGATTGCATGCCGATCTGACTGCGTTACTCGATGAATTCGGCCCGACCGCCGTTGCCGTCGAGCGAGTGTTCTTTCAGCACAACACCCGAACGGCAATGAGTGTCGGACAAGCCAGCGGGGTGGTGCTGGCGTTGGCAGCGTCGCGAGGTTGTCGAGTGGTGCAGTACACACCCACACAAGTGAAGAATGCCGTGGCGGGATTCGGTGCGGCGAGCAAGGAAGAGATCCAGCGCATGGTGCAACTTCGTTGCGGATTGCGTTCCCTGCCCACGCCGGCGGATGCCGCCGATGCTGCCGCGTTGGCGCTGTGCCACATCGCCACCGAACCATTTGCCCGAAGTGTGGCCGGAGCCATGGCACGATGAGCACCGCGGAGTCGGCATCATGATTGGGTCGCTTCGCGGTCGCGTGCTGGAGCGTGTGAGCGACTCCACCGTGCTGATCGAAGTTGCCGGTGTGGGTTACGTGGTCACGGTGACACCACGCACTTTGGCGGAACTGGAGCCCACCACCGAGGCGTTCTTGCATGTGCACCACCATGTTCGCGAGGACGCACAGCTCCTGTTCGGTTTTCTCGACCGCGACGAGCGTCGCACGTTCGCCGTCTTGATCGAAACCAACGGAATCGGGCCCACATTGGCCATGGCAATCTTGGCCACTCATCCACCACGAACGTTGGTGGACATCGTGCTTGCCGGCGACGTGGCTGGTCTTACTACGGTGCCTGGAGTCGGCAAGAAGACGGCCGAACGTTTGTTGCTGGAGTTGAAGGATCGTCTGAATCTGCCCACCATCGATGAGCCGCGCCCGGTGGGCGAGCGTGGCGGCGGTATGAGCGATGTGCGTGACGCGTTGGTGGGTCTTGGTTACGACGACGCAGAGATTCGCAGCGTGTTGCGCGAACTCACCATGGGCGATTCTGCGGCCATGTTGCGCGAAGCTCTCGGCTTGCTGGGGGCACGCCGTGCGTGAGGAATTCGTCGACCCCATCGCTCGTGACGATGCCGACCTGCGCGCTGACAGCGAGCTACGTCCACGCCGACTCGCAGATTTCGTGGGACAACGCGAGCTGAAGCAACATCTGTCGATCGTGTTGGAAGCAGCACGTCAGAGGAATGAAGCCGCTGATCACTTGCTGTTGGCTGGTCCGCCAGGGTTGGGGAAAACCACCATGGCCACCATCGTGGCAAACGAGATGGGTGCCAAGTTGCACGTCACCTCCGGACCGGCACTTGAACGTGCCGGCGACCTCGCGGCAATCCTCACCAAGTTGGAGGAGCGCGATGTGTTGTTCATCGACGAAGTGCACCGACTTTCGCGTGTGGTCGAGGAAATCCTGTATCCAGCCATGGAGGATTTCCAGATCGACATCGTCGTGGGCAAGGGTCCGGCTGCATCCTCGATTCGGCTCACTTTGCCGAAGTTCACGCTCATTGGCGCGACCACGCGAACGGGCATGATCACCGGTCCGTTGCGGGATCGGTTCGGCTTGGTGTCGCGGTTGGAGTACTACGAACCCGATGAGTTGCGTCAGATCGTGCAGCGTGCCTCCACGATTCTGGGCATCACCATCGAGGCTGATGCGGCAACCGAGATTGCGTCACGGTCGCGTGGAACACCTCGCATCGCCAATCGATTGCTGCGTCGCGTTCGCGACTTTGCCCAGGTGCGTGCTCGCGGTGCCGTGACGACCGAAGTGGCCGATGAGGCACTTCGTACGTTCGGCGTCGATCGTCTCGGCCTCGACAAGGTCGATCGAGCCGTATTGCAGGTGATTTGCGAGCGATTCGGCGGGGGACCGGTGGGTCTGTCCACGCTGGCGATCGCAGTGAGTGAGCAAACCGAAACCATCGAGGATGTGTACGAGCCGTTCCTGATTCGTGAAGGATTGCTGGCGCGCACGCCGCGCGGGCGGGTGGCAACGGCTGCGGCCTTCACACACCTTGGATTGACTCCGCCCGAACGGGCCCCCGAGCTCTTCTAATTCACACGCCGACATCACACGTTCGGCCCACTAGGCCAACGACACTTGGCACACGAATCGTAAGTCGCGGGTTGACCCTGGGTGAATTGTTGACCAAAGTAGTTGCATTTGGGACCTCCCACGGCTATGGTATTCCCGACCAAACCAGTCGGATATTCCGGCATACACCGAAAGGGCAATGAAATATGACCAAATTGCACAAGACTCCGTCCCGACGGGGTCGTCGTTATGCGCTCGCGGTAGCGCTGGTGGCAGTGCTCGTGCCGTCGAGTGCCACCCAGGTATCAGCGGCCACCACTTCCTCTGGGAAGCGAGCCACCATCGTGGAGGCGGCATGGCTGGAGGCCAACCTCAACAACCCGAAGGTTCGCATCATCGAGGTGAGCACCGATCCGGGCGTCTATGAGAAGGGGCACATTCCCAACGCGGTGAACTTTCGTTGGCACACCGAGTTCGTCGACCCGGTGAATCGTGATATCGCGAGTCGTGAACAGTTCCAAAAGACGGCTCGTGCCGCTGGCATCAACAGCGACACGCAAGTGGTGTTGTACGGCGACAAGAACAATTGGTTTGCGGCGTGGGGCGTGTGGATCTTCCGCACCTACGGTCACCAGAACGTGAGCATCCTCAACGGTGGTCGCGACAAGTGGGTGAAGGATGGCCGAGCACTGACGCCCGTCGTGCCGTCGTTGCGACCAGGCAATTTCACCGCTACTGCGGCAAACGTCAATCTTCGTGCGTTTCTTCCCGACGTGGTGAAGATTGCCAAGAAGATCGACAGGAATACGAAGCTGGTGGACATCCGCTCCGCCGATGAATTCAGTGGGAAGATCTTCGCACCCGCCGGATTCCAGGAGTTGGCGATTCGTGCGGGACACATTCCGGGAGCAAAGAACGTGCCGTGGTCGACGGCCGTTGCGCCGGATGGCACGTTCCGACCTGCGGCTGAGTTGAAGGCGATCTACGCAGCGCAAGGCATCGATGGCAAGAAGAACGTCACGGTGTACTGCCGAATCGGCGAGCGAGCAGCGCACACGTGGTTCGTGCTGTCCGAGATTCTCGGTTACAACGTGAAGTTGTACGACGGTTCATGGACGGAGTACGGCAACTCCGTCGGCGTGCCGATCGCCAACCCCACCGGAACCGTGTGGGGCAAGGGCTGAGCTCGTCGCAACGAGTCTCGAGAAATCCGCAAGACTGTTGGCTGGGATGAACGTCGCAGCCAACAGTCTTCGGTCGGTGTGGTTTGCATTCGGAACCTTTGTTGCGCTGGTGATTCTCGCCTTCGGATTGGCGAGCCGCCAAACTGCAGATCCCAACGCGCCGGTATCGCTCCTCATTGGTGCGGCCCTCGGCCTTGCGTTCGAACGCGGTCGATTCTGTTTCTTCTGCATCTTTCGCGAAGCATTCGAGGAACAAAAGACGCGTCAGATGCTGTCGATCGTCACGGCAATCGCCGTCGGTGCGGTCGGATACGCGCTGATGTTCGGGCTGTATCTGCCCAATCCGAAAGGTGAGGGACTGCCCCCGGCAGCCCACATCTCGCCGGTCAGCCTGCCGTTGATTCTTGGTGCGTTCGCATTCGGAATCGGGATGGTGCTTTCCGGGGCATGCATCAGTGGGCACCTGTACCGCATTGGGCAGGGGTATCTACGGGCGATCCCTGCGCTCGTCGGCTCGCTCGTGGGATTTGGTCTGGGTTTCTTCACGTGGAACACGCTCTATCTCGAGCAGGTCAGCGAAAGTCCCGTGTTGTGGTTGCCCCGCTGGTTCGGCTATTCGGGTTCGCTCCTGTTGACGCTCGTCGTGCTGGTATTCGTGGGCTGGCTCTTGGTTCGTTGGGACCGCACGACCGATGACGCTTCCACCACGTCGACCACCGCACGGGTCAGAACTGCAGCAGATCTTGGTGATCTGTTGCTGGTGCGTCGCTGGTCGCCGATCGCCACCGGTGCCATCGTCGGCGGCATCGGCATTGCGGCGTACCTGCGCACGACGCCATTGGGTGTGACGTCACAGCTGAGCACCATCAGCCGCAGCGTCCTCGACTCGCGCAATGCGCTCCCCGAAGTTCTCCATGGCATCGACATGATGCGTGGATGTGTGGCGTTGGTGTCGAGCACCATCACCAACAACGGCTGGCTGGTGATCGGTCTCGTTGTTGCATCGTTCGGAGCGGCAGTCGGTGGTGGACGCTTCAAGGTGCAAAAGCCGACGGTCGGAAACTCGGTGACTGCATTGATCGGCGGCGTCTTGCTTGGTTGGGGCTCGCTCACCGCGCTGGGTTGCACCGTTGGCGTCTTGCTCTCGGGCACTCAGGCTTTCGCCGTGTCTGGCGTCGTCTTCACCGTGGTGGTGATGGGTGCAGTGTGGATGGGGACGCGACTTCGACTGCATCGACTGTTCGGCGCATAGTGCACATTGCCGACATCGACTACCACCTGCCGACGGAACTGATCGCACAGGTTCCCGTCGAGCCGCGCGACTCGGCTCGTTTACTCGTCGATCAAGGTTCGACGGCGCCACGCGATGCAATCGTTCGAGACCTGCCACAGTTCCTTCGGGACGGCGACGTGTTGGTGGTGAACGATACGAAGGTCGTGCCCGCGCGGCTGCACCTGTCGCGCGCGAGCGGTGGAGCTGCCGAAGTGTTGTTGCTCGAGCCGCTCGACGACACGCATCGCGAATGGGAAGCACTCATCCGACCTGGTCGAAAGATGAAACCTGGCGAAGTTCTTCATGCCAACGACAACTCGGCGGTGCTCGAAGTGCAGGGTCGTGGAGCGCAGGGAGACACGTTCCGGATCTCGTTCTTGCACGACGACCCTGGTTCGCTCATCACACGCCTGGGGGAGATGCCACTGCCGCCCTACATCACCCAGCGACTCGGGGATACGAGCCGGTATCAGACGGTGTACGCGCGTGATGCCAAGTCGGCAGCGGCGCCAACCGCCGGTCTGCATTTCACTCCCGAGTTGCTTGCAGCAGTGCGCTCGATGGGAGTGCACATCGCCAACGTGGAGCTCGTCGTGGGTCTCGATACCTTCGCGCCGGTCACCGCCGATGATCCGCGCGACCACGTCATCCACACCGAGTCGTACCAAGTTCCGCCAGACACCCTGGCCGCGGTTCGATCTGCGCGGCGTGTGGTGGCCGTCGGCACGACTGCGACACGGGCGCTCGAGTCGGTTGGTGCGACGGGCAAAACTTCGGGCCGAACGGATCTGTTCATCACGCCGGGCTTTGCGTTCCGATACGTCGATGTCATGCTCACCAACTTTCACATGCCGCGCACCACGTTGTTGCTCATGATCAGTGCCTTCGTCGGGGATCGTTGGCGGCGTCTGTACGAACACGCAGTGCGGGAGCAATACCGCTTCCTGTCGTTCGGCGACGCGATGCTCCTCGACCGCCACGCCGCATAGCCTGACCACGATGTTTCGCGCCACCGCCGACGTGAGTGCGACCGATGGTGCCGCGCGTGCCGGCATCGTCACCTTGGCCCGCGGTACGTACGTGACTCCCACATTCATGCCGGTGGGCACCCGCGGTGCAATCAAGTACTTGAGTGCACAGGACTACGAACAGCTCGGAGCGCAAATCGTGTTGGGAAACACCTACCACCTGATGCTGCGTCCAGGCGCAAATACCGTCGCACGTTTCGGAGGGCTCGGGGCATTTGCCGGCTGGAAGGGTCTCACGCTCACGGACTCCGGTGGCTTCCAGGTGTTCTCGCTCGAGCCCGATGTGGATGACGAAGGCGTCACCTTCACTTCCACCTACGACGGATCGAAGCACCGGTTCACTCCGGAGTCTGCCGTTGCAACACAGGAACTGTTGGGGGCGGACATTCAGATGGCACTCGATGTATGTCCGCCACTGCCGTCAACGCAGGAAGTGGTGCGGGAAGCCTTGCGTCGCACCACGATGTGGGCGGCGCGCGCCCGAGCTGCACACCAGCGCACGGATCAGTCGCTCTTTGGCATCGTTCAGGGCGGGATCGATGCGGGCATGCGTCGGGAGAGTGCACAACAGATCGTGTCGCTCGACTTCGATGGCTATGGGATCGGTGGTTTGTCGGTTGGGGAGACTCGCGAGGAAATGCTCCCTGCACTCGCCGCTGCACTCGCCGAGCTACCGATGGATCGGCCCCGCTATCTCATGGGGGTGGGTGACCCGGCTTCGATGATCGAAGCCATTGCGCTCGGGGTTGATCAGTTCGACTGTGTGCTGCAAACGCGTCTGGGGCGACACGGAACGGCACTCACATCCCGGGGTCGGGTGAATTTGAAGCGGGCTGAATTCGTCGAAAGCGACGAGCCCATCGACAACGAGTGCAACTGCATGGTGTGTCAACGGCATTCGCGCGGCTACGTGCGCCATCTCTTCCAGGTCGGCGAACCGACCGCGTCGCGGCTGGTGTCCTACCACAATGTGGCGTGGACGTTGGCGCTCATGGATCAGGCTCGAAGTGCAATCATCGCAGGAACATTTCAGTCGCTGCGCAAGCAGGTGCTGGATGTGTGGGCGACGGTAGCGTAAGCCCCCATGTTCAGCATCGTTTTCAACGCACTCTTGGCCGCCGAAGAAACCACCAGTTCATCCGGCGGAGGAATCCTGGGTTTGCTGCCGCTCATCCTCATTTTCGTAGTTATGTACTTCCTGCTCTTGCGCCCGCAACGCAAGCGACAGAAGGAAGCAGCAGCGTTGCAGTCCGCCATTGCCGTGAACGATTCGGTGTTGCTGACCAACGGCATCATCGGCGTGGTGACCGGCATCGAAGATCGTTACTTGTGGGTGGAAATCGCCGAAGGTGTGCAAGTGCAGGTGATGAAGGGTTCCGTTGGCAGCCGAGTCAACATGGATGGCACGCCGATCGCGCAACCAAAGCCGGCAAAGAAGTCGAAGAAGGCCGACAAGTCCGCTCCAGAGAGCTCGAGCGACAAGGACAAGCAGTAACTTCCAGGCGCAAGCCGCGGTAGTGGTGCTGGTGATGGTGGCGGTGTCCCTGATGGTCGTCGTATGAAGCGCCGTCTGTTTGCGTCGCTCATCGGAATCGTGCTCGTCGCGGCCGTGGCGATCGGATTCACCGTGGGGTCGGGAGATCGGCCTTCGCTCGGTCTCGACTTGCAGGGCGGTGCGTCCATCACCTTGCAGCCCGAGGGTGAGTACGACGCGTTGGCTCTCGACGTTGCGGTGGAGATCATTCGTTCGCGCGTGGATGCAATCGGCGTGGCCGAGCCGGAAATCATTCGTCAGGGTGACACCGTGGTCGTGAATCTCCCCGGTGTGAAGGATCAACAACGCGCGCTGGACATCGTCGGTCGTACCGGCGATCTGCAATTGCGCCCTGTGCTGCAGTCGGGCAGCGTCGACCCCACCGGTGGCACGGGAGACACGGGCACGGGCAACACGGACCCCGTCGATACCACGGTGCCAGAAGAAGGCGGACCCGGCGAGGCACGTGGTGCTCGCCCAATGGTGGACACAACGGTGCCAACCACCGACACGACGGCGCCAACTACCGACACCACTGTGGCTGCCACCGATACGACCGTGCCAGCCCCGGGTGTGGAGCCAATCGACGCCACCGTCGACGAGGAATCTGCAGGAGTCACCACCGCGAACGATCTGCCGGAAGGTTCAGAGGTGCTCCTTGGTCGTGATGGTTTTGCGTATCTCGTCGGGCCGGTTGCTGCCACCGGTTTGGTGTTCGAAAACAATGCCTCGGCCAACATTCAGGGATCGAGCTGGTCGGTGGTGGTGCAGTTGCGTGGCGGCGCCGAGGGCGAAGACATTTGGAATGCGCTCACCTCCCGTTGTTTCTCGCGGGATACCACGTGCCCGACGGCGCAAGTTGCCATCGTTCTCGACGGTGAAGTGATCTCCGCCCCGGTGGTGCAAGAAGCGGTGTTCACCGGCGGGGAAGTGCAGATCACCGGCGACTTCACGGAGCAGGACGCCCGCGATCTCGCGAAGATTCTCGAGTTTGGCGCAGTTCCGGTGAAGTTCGAAGTATCGCAGGTGCAGACCGTGTCGCCGACCCTCGGCAGCGACTCACTTCGTGCGGCGATCATCTCGGGACTGGTCGGTCTGGCGCTCGTGTTCCTCTTGATGCTTGCGTACTACCGATTCGTCGCGGTCATCGTGTTCGTTGGTTTGGCGGTGTCGATCAGCCTGCAATTCTCCATCATCACGTATTTGTCGAAGACCAACGGTTTGGCGTTGTCGCTTTCGGGAATCGCCGGAATCATCGTGTCCATCGGTATCGCAGTGGACTCCTACATCGTGTTCTTCGAACGTTTGAAGGACGAGCTCGCTTCGGGTCGCTCCTTGCGGAATTCGGCTCAGCGCAGTTTCGAGGGTGCGTGGCGAACCGTGTTGGCAGCCGACACCGTGTCGTTCCTGGCTGCCGCGGTGCTGTGGTGGTTGACCGTTGGTTCCGTGCGCGGGTTCGCGTTCTTCCTCGGCCTCGCGACGTTGGCCGACGTCGTCATCGTGTGGTTCTTCACGCGACCTGCCATGCTGTTGTTGGCCCGCAGTAAGTTCATGGCGACACGCTCCATGTTTGGAATCAAGCAGCCGAAGACCGGAGAGGTCGCGCCATGAGCATCGGTTCGGCATTCGGTCGTCTGTACCGCGGTGAAACCACGGTCGACTATTACGGCAAACGCAAACCGGCGTTCTTGGTGTCGGGTGTGTTCATGCTGGCGACCGTCGTCGCGTTGGTGCTCGGCGGCCTGAATCTCGGTATCGACTTCAAAGGTGGTGTGGCGTGGGAGGGTCCTGCGACCGCCACGCTCGATCAGGACGCCGTTCGCGAGGTGCTGGAGGCCAACGGCATCGATACTTCCAATGCGAAACTGCAGACCTTGCAGGGCATCGACGGTGAACGCATCCGCGTGCAAGTGGGCGACCAACCCGATGAGGTTCGAGTTGCCGTGCAAAAGGCATTGGCGGAGAAGGCAGGCATCGAGAGTCAGGAAGTCAGCGTTGCCGCAGTGAGTTCCTCGTGGGGTCGCAGCATCACGCTGAAGGCCATCCGTGCACTACTCGTGTTCTTCGTGTTGGTGTCGTTGTACATCGCGTGGCGGTTCGAGTGGAAGATGGCACTGGCAGCAATTGCCGCCATGGCACACGACGTTCTGATTTCGGTGGGCGTCTACGCCATCTTCCGATTCGAAGTCACGCCGGCCACCGTCGTGGCGTTCCTCACGATCCTGGGGTATTCGCTCTACGACACCGTTGTGGTATTCGACAAGGTGCGAGAGAACATCGATCGCTTCGCCACCTCGAAGATGTCGATGGGCAACATCGTCAACGTGTCGTCCAACCAGGTACTTGCACGTTCGCTCAACACCACGTTGTCGTCAGCGCTTCCGGTGATCTCCCTGCTCGTCGTCGGCTCGTACATCATGGGTGCAACCAACCTGCAGGAGTTTGCAATTGCGTTGTTGGTGGGAATGCTCACCGGCACCTACTCGTCGATTTTCATCGCCACACCGCTGGTTGCGATTCTGAAGAATCGTGAACCCAAATATGCCGCGGTGGCTGGTGCCGTGGCGCAGGGAGCCGAGATGGCGGCACTCTTCGAGCACACCACCACGCGCGCTGCGCAAAAAGCCGCCGCCGAGTCGCAGGTGTCGCGCGAGTCTTCGGTGTTGAAGAACACCTCCAGCAACGTGTTGACGCACCCGCCGCGCCCGCGCAAGCGTCGCCGTCGCTAGTCCGCGCCCGCGCAAGCGTCGCCACCGCTGTTCCGCGGTCTCCACGCGACGTCGTCACTCAACGATGTTCATAGACTCTGCATATGGCAACCGGTTCCCGGGTGCTGCCGTGGCGGCGCCAGCAGTCCACCACCGCGCACGAACTTGCGCCATTGCTCGCGATCTACAAGCGTCGCCATCCAAAAGGTGCCATCACCAACATCAACCGCGCCTATGACACGTCGCGTGAAGCACATCGCCATCAGACTCGTACCACCGGCGAGGCGTACATAACGCATCCGGTGGCGGTGGCGAGTGTGGTGGCCGACATCGGGTTGGACGAAGCATCGATCATTGCGGCACTCCTGCACGATGCCGTGGAGGACACCGAGCTGACACTCGCCGATATCACACAGGCGTTCGGCGACGAAGTTGCCGCCATCGTCGACGGAGTCACCAAGCTCGATCGGTTGCAGTTCGACTCCCAAGAAGCCCAGCAAGCCGCCACCATGCGCAAGATGCTCGTGGCGATGGCCCGCGATTTGCGGGTGCTCATCATCAAACTTGCCGACCGGTTGCACAACATGCGCACACTCGCATCGAGTAGTCCGGAAAAGCAACAGCGAGTGGCGCAGGAGACGCTCGACATTTACGCACCGCTGGCTCACCGACTGGGAATGCAGGAGATCAAACAGCAGTTGGAGGACCTCTCTTTTGCGGCGCTCTATCCAAAGCGTTATGCCGAGGTGGAACACCTCGTGTCGACACGTGCCCCGGAACGCAACATCTACCTCGCTCGTGTCCTGGGACAGGTGGAGAAGATGCTGAGCGGCGTCAAGATCAAGGCCGAACTCACGTCACGGGGCAAGCACTTGTGGAGCATCTACGAAAAGATGGTGCAAAAGGGTCGCGAGTTCGACGACATCTTCGACTTGATGGCGATTCGAATCGTGGTGGACGACGTGCGCGACTGTTACGGGGCCCTCGGCATCATTCACGGTCACTGGAAGCCGGTCGTAGGGCGATTCAAGGACTACATCGCCATGCCGAAGTTCAATCTCTATCAGTCGCTGCACACCACGGTGATCGGTCCGGATGGCAAAACCATCGAAGTGCAGATTCGATCCAGGGAAATGCACCAACGCGCGGAGTGGGGAGTGGCCTCGCACTGGGCGTACAAGGACGCCGCCACGCCACAGGAAGTGGATTGGCTCAATCGCATCATCGATTGGCAGGGTGAGGTTTCCGATCCGCGCCAGTTCCTCGAAGGCTTGAAGACCGATCTCGAGCAGGACGAACTGTTCGTGTTCACACCCAAAGGTCGTGTCGTGTCGTTGCCGCTGAACTCCACGCCCGTCGATTTTGCGTACGCGGTGCATACCGAGATCGGGCACTCCTGTGTCGGTGCTCGTGTAAATGGTCGACTCGTCGCCCTCGATTACCGCCTGTCGTCGGGCGACACCTGCGAAGTGCTCACGTCCAAGGCAGAAGGCACGGGGCCGTCGCAAGGTTGGCTCGACTTCGTGGCGTCGACGAAGGCCAAGAACAAAATCAAGCAATGGTGGACACGCGAACAACTCGAGGACATGGTTGATGAGGGGCACGACGAGTTCGTCGAGGAGCTTCGCCGTGCCGGACTGTCCCTGCGTCGAATCGAAGCATCCCCCGAGTTGGAGAAGGAAATCGGTGCTCTCGGGTACGCAGATCTCAACGGCTTGTTGGCGGCGATCGGTCAGAAGAAGGTTGCTGCCCGAGGACTCGTGACACGTCTCGCCGAAGCCCTGAAGGGCGCGGACTCATCCGGTGAGGTCGAAGCGATGCCGGCACTGCGGACTCGCACGGCCGGCACGAAGAACAAGAACGCCGTCTATGTCGAGGGCCTCGACGATGTGTTGGTTCGCTTGTCGAAGTGCTGTACGCCCGTGCCTGGTGATGAAATCATGGGCTTCATCACCAGGGGGCGAGGCGTCACGGTGCATCGCGTGGATTGCGCCAATGCGTCATCCCTCATGTCGGAGCAAGCGGCACGGGTCATCGACGTGGAGTGGGCGGGTCTCGATGCGAGCGACACGTTCGTGGCTGCGGTCGAAGTGGTGGCCCTCGATCGCACCAGGCTGTTGCGCGATGTCGCCAACGCATTGTCCGACCAGCGCGTGAACATCGTGTCCTGCACGACACAAACTGGCTCCGACCGCGTTGCTCGTATGCGTTTTGAATTCGAGTTCTCCGATCCCAACCATTTGCAAGCGATGTTGCGGATGATCAAGAACATCGATGGCGTGTACGACGCCTATCGTCTGCTGCCGGGAACTGCCGATCAAGGCGATATCGGCTCCACGCATCCCGCTGCGAACTAGCCTTTGCGCGTGCCGTCGTTCGCAACCAGCCCCGGCACTCGCGACATCCTGGCCCCGGATTCTGCACGTTGGCGGCAGTTCCAGCAGGTGTTTGCAGACGTCGTGGAGACGGCGGGTTTCGCCCACATCATTCCGCCCATGTTCGAGGATCTCGGCGTGTTTCTGCGGGTGGGCGAGAGTACGGAAATCGTCACCAAGGAAATGTACGACTTCGAGGACAAGGGTGGCCGGCGTGTCGCGTTGCGTCCTGAGCAGACCGCAAGTGTGTGTCGCGCATACGTGGAACATCGTCCGGTCACGCCGTGGAAGGTCTGGTATGCGGGACCGAATTTCCGATACGAAAAGCCACAGCAAGGTCGATATCGCCAGTTCGATCAAGTCGGTGTGGAAGTGCTGGGGGTCGACGACCCGCAGCTCGACGCCGAAGTCATTGCGCTGGCGATGGAGTTCTATCGTCGTCTCGGTTTGGTCGGTGTGCAACTGTCGCTCAACTCGCTGGGTGACTCCGGCGATCGCGATCGGTATGCGGCTGCGTTACGAGTCCACTTCTCGTCCCACATCGATGCCTTGTCCGGCGAAAGCAGGGTCACGCTCGAGCGGAATCCGCTGCGGGTGCTCGACTCCAAGCGACCAGAAGACGGCGCGCTCATCGCTGCAGCACCGCGCATGGCGGATCACCTCAGTGACGCCGCGGCAGCACACTTCGTTGCCGTGCAATCTTCGCTGCGAGATGCCGGGGTTGCCTTCGTGGTGGATGATCGTCTCGTGCGCGGGCTCGATTACTACCGCCGCACCACCTTTGAGTTCGTCTCGACGAGTCTCACTGCCGCACACACCGCGATTGGCGGGGGCGGTCGCTACGACGGTCTTGTCGCCGATCTCGGCGGCCCGGATACACCCGGAATCGGCTTTGCGTTGGGACTCGACCGCACGCTCCTGGCATGTGACGCCGAGGGCGTGTTTGGTGCGCCGCTCTCCCGGGTGGAGGTGTTCGTCGTCGATGCCACGGGTGGTGGCGAAGCCGGACTGATTTGCGGGCAACTTCGGGCCGCGGGTATCGGAGCGGACCGCGCATACGAACAGCGCAGCATGAAGGCGCAGATGAAATCCGCCGATCGATCCGGGGCCCCGCTCTGCATCATCATTGGTGACGATGAGCGCACCGGGAACACCGCGATTCTCCGTACGATGGAGGGCGGTTCTCAGCAAACGGTGCAACGTGACGACCTCGTCATGCAGGTGCGCCGAGCGCTCGGACGCTGAACACGTATGACTTCCTCCACCACCTTGCGCACACACACGTGCGGTGAACTCACTTCTGCACACGTGGGCAAACAGGTCACGCTGGCTGGCTGGGTGTCGCGCCGCCGCGAGCACGGCGACAAGCTCGCTTTCGTCGACTTGCGGGACTTCTCCGGCGTCATGCAGTGCGTCATCGACGACGGCACCGATGCGCGAAGTGAATGGGTGGTGCAAGTAACGGGCACCGTGTCGGCACGTCCGGCCGGAACCGTGAATGCGAACCTGCCGACCGGCGAAGTTGAGCTGACGAACTGCACGCTCACCGTGTTGAACGCAGCCGAGCCACCTCCGTTTCCCATCGATCAGCGCGCCGACGAAGTCGACGAAAACATTCGACTGAAGTACCGCTACCTCGACGTGCGCCGCGAGCGCATGCAGCGCAATCTGCGTCTGCGGGCCAGCGTCAATTCCGCCATTCGTTCCGCGATGGAAGCCCAGGGATTCGTCGAGGTGGAAACACCGTTGCTGATGCCATCGACACCCGAGGGAGCCCGGGAATTCCTCGTTCCGTCGCGCAAGGAGCCGGGTTCGTTCTATGCGTTGCCCCAGTCGCCGCAGTTGTGGAAGCAGTTGCTCATGGTGGCGGGAATGGATCGCTACTACCAGATTGCGCGCTGCTTGCGTGACGAAGACTTGCGTGCCGATCGTCAGTACGAGTTCACGCAACTCGACGCCGAGATGAGCTTCGTCAACAAGGACGACGTACTGGCGGCAATCTCACACGCCGTCTTGGCTGCAGCCCATGCTGCAACCGGAGTGACGCCGCCGCCGATCGAGCGAATCACGTGGCACGAAGCGATGAATCGATTCGGAACCGACAAGCCCGACATGCGATTCGCCATGGAGTTGGTGGAACTTACGGGAGTGTTTGCGGGAACCGAGTTCAAGGCATTCTCGACCGCATCATCGATCAAGGGAATTCGTGTCGATGTCGGAACGTATCCAGAAGCAGCAGCGATGGGTCGCAACAAGCTCGACCAACTCACCGATCGCGCAAAGCAGCTCGGCGCAAAAGGATTGGTGTGGATCAAGGTTGGCGACGGTGGTGCACTCGAGTCGCCGATCGCAAAGTTCCTCTCCGATGCGGAGAAATCCTCGTTGATCGCCGCGCTCGGTGCGGTTGCCGGCGATCTCCTGCTGCTCGTGGCCGACGAATGGAGCACCACGTGCGGAGTGCTGGGACAACTTCGCAACGACATTGCACGGCCGCCGGTACATCAGGGGCCCTACCGCTACGTGTGGGTGGTGGACTTCCCGTTGTTCATTGGCGTCAATCCCACGACGAAGAAGCCGCAACCTGGTCACCATCCTTTCTGTCATCCACACCCCGATGACCTCGGGAAGATGGAATCCGATCCGCTCAACGTGCGTGCATTGGCATACGACCTGGTGCTCAATGGGTGGGAACTGGGTTCCGGCTCCATTCGAATTCACGAGCCCGAGCTTCAGCGCCGCGTGTTCCAGTTGCTCGGCATCGACGACGAAACCGCCGATCGGAAGTTCGGATTCTTCCTGCAGCCGTTCAAGTACGGGGCGCCTCCGCACGGCGGATTTGCGTTCGGCATCGATCGTCTCGTTGCAATCCTGGCCGGTGAGGAAAACATTCGTGAGGTCATCGCGTTCCCCAAGACGCAATCCGGACTCGATCCGATGACCAACGCGCCGGGGCCGGTCGAGGCAACTCAGCTGAACGAGCTGGGTTTGCGTACCTTGCCCAAACCGGCGAGCTGAACCAGATCGCAGCGGTGGTTGCGTCGCATGTCTGAGCACAATCAGGATCTCTTTTCCCAAGCTGCGCTGGACAAGTTGCGAGAGCAGGCACCGCTTGCCGCACGTCTTCGTCCGCGCACCCTGAACGACATCGTCGGTCAACGGCACCTGCTGGGTGCCGAGGGTCCGTTGCGACGTCTCATCGAGACCGATCGACTCAGTTCGATCATCCTGTGGGGTCCGCCCGGCACGGGCAAGACCACCATCGCGGAAGTGATTGCGACGGTCACGCAGCGCGAGTTCGTGCGCCTGTCGGCGGTGACCTCGGGGGTCAAGGACGTACGTGAAGTGCTTGAGGCTGCCCGTGCACGTTTGGGCGAGCGACATCGGCGCACCATCGTGTTCGTCGATGAGATTCACCGTTTCAACGCCGCACAGCAAGACTCCCTGTTGCCCGCCGTTGAAGCAGGGCTCATCACGTTGATCGGGGCCACCACCGAAAACCCGTTCTTCGAGGTGAATGCACCATTGCGGAGTCGGTCGACGCTCCTTCGACTGGAGTCGATCAGCGACACCGACATCGCGCTGTTGCTGCAGCGTGGTGTGCAAGCCGAAGGGGTGGTGATCGACGACGACGCATTGTGGCTGATCGTCCAGCGCAGCGGGGGAGATGCGCGACAGGCGCTGACTTCGCTGGAGGTTGCAATAGCGCTCAGCACCGACGATCGAGTGCAACTGGTGCACGCCGAAGGCGCTCTGGCTACCAGCGCGTTGCGGTATGGCCGCAACGATCACTACGACGTGGTGTCGGCACTCATCAAGAGCATGCGGGCATCCGACGAGACGTCCGCGCTCTTCTGGCTGGCACGAATGATCGAGGCTGGTGACGATCCGCGGTTCATCGCCCGGCGACTCATCGTGTTTGCCAGTGAAGACGTGGGTCTTGCCGACGCGTCGTCGCTCACCACTGCAGTGGCCGCTGCCCAAGCAGTGGAGCACGTGGGTTTGCCCGAGGCTCGGTACAACCTGGCGCATGCAGTGATGCATTTGTCGCGGGCGCACAAGAGTCGGGACGTGGTGGACGCCATAACTTCTGCGCGTGACGCGTTGCTGGGTGGTGCATCCATCGAGGTTCCCGAACACTTGCGCGACGGGAATTCGCCGCACGAGTCGGTGATTCCGCCTCGGCGATACGCTCAGTAACGGCCATGTTTCGTCGACTCTTCTGGTTCGTGCTCGGCGCCCTCGCTGCCCTTTTTGGATATGGATGGTTGCGTCGTCAGGCCGACCACATTGCAACAAAGGAGTCGGTTGACCAGTTCATCGACGGTCTCGTCGATCGCGTCATGACCGCCAAGGACAAAGTTTCCGACACGATGGGCGGCGCGACGGGCAGCAAACGCGACTCGACGAGCGACGACCTCTTCGAGTAATCCCGATGGCCCGCGCCGATCTTCGAACGGCCGACGACCTGCGCAAGGCATTCGTTGGCTTCTTTGCCGATCGGGCCCACACCGTCGTTCCTTCGGCCAGCCTGATTCCGTTCGACCCGTCGATCATGTTCACGGTCGCCGGCATGGTGCCGTTCAAGCCGTACTTCGTCGGAGAGGAAACCGCTCCATACGATCGTGCGGTCAGCGTGCAAAAGTGTGTGCGTGCCGGTGGCAAGCACAATGACCTCGACGATGTCGGCCGCACGAAGCGTCACCTGGTGTTCTTCGAAATGCTCGGCAACTTCAGTTTCGGGGACTACTTCAAGGAGAAGGCGATTCCGTGGGGTTGGGAATTGGCCACGGAGGTATTTGGCTTCGACGGCGACCAACTGTGGATCACCGTGCACGAAAGCGACGACGAGGCGGAGCAGATCTGGCACGACGTAGTTGGTGTGCCGATGGAACGCATTCAGCGTCTCGGTGACAAGGACAACTTCTGGCAAATGGGCGATGTCGGACCGTGTGGGCCGTGTTCGGAAATCCACATCGACCGAGGCAGCGCGTTCGGTCCGGACGGTGGTCCGTTGCATGATCCGGCCGGCGATCGATTCCTCGAATTCTGGAATCTCGTCTTCATGCAATACAACCAAGCCAAGGACGGTTCGCGCACGCGCTTGCCAAGACCTTCCATCGATACCGGTGCCGGCTTCGAACGCATCCTCACGCTGGTGCAGGGGGTCGACTCGGTGTGGGAAACCGATCTCCTCGCACCGCTCATCGATGTGGGGCGCAGCCTCACCGGAGCGGAGTATCGCATCGCCGACTACGCGCACCGTCCAAGTTTCAGCCTGCGTGTGTTGGCCGAGCATGCACGATCGTCGATGATGATGATCAATGACGGTGTGTTTCCGTCCAACGAAGGACGCGGTTACGTGTTGCGCCGAATCATTCGACGCGCGGTACGACACGCGTATCTCCTTGGTTGCGAGAAGCTCGTGATGCCGTCCCTGGTGGAGACCTCGCTCGGCATCATGAAGGGTGCCTACCCGGAGTTGGCCACCAACAGCGACTTCATTCTCGGTGTCATCACCCGGGAAGAAGAGAAGTTCCGCTCCACGTTGCGTACCGGACTGGCCATTCTCGAAGACGAGTTTTCCGGCAAGGCGTCGTCCATCTCCGGATCGTCGGCCTTTGCGTTGCACGACACCTACGGATTTCCCTTGGAGCTCACCCAGGAAATCGCTTCCGAGCGCGGCGTGAACGTGGATACCGAGGGGTTCGAGCGCGAGATGACCCAACAACGCGAGCGAGCCAAGAGTGCGCGAAAGAACGACGCCGCCGATCCGCAACGCGTGGCTGCCTACAAATCTCTCGTCGACGCCAATGGTCCCACCAACTTCGTGGGTTACGACGGCGATGCCGTGGACGCCGCAGTGCTCGAAGTGCTCGGGCCGTTCGATCACGAAGACGGCTCCGCGGTCTACGAGATGTACCTGGACACGTCCCCTTTCTATGCCGAAAGCGGTGGTCAAGTCGGCGACACCGGCACGATCGTGTCGCTGTCGACCGCCAATGGTCAGCCGACTGCATCGGCGCAGGTGATCGACACGACGTTTGCGGCACCCGGTTTGCGTCGTCACTTGGTTCGTGTCACCCGCGGTTCGTTCACGCGCGGTGAACGTGTGCACGCGGCAATCGACTCGGCTGCGCGCGCCGCCACTCGTCGGAACCATACGGCAACGCACGTTTTGCATTGGGCGTTGCGCGAGGTGTTGGGTGAACACGTAAAGCAGGCCGGATCACTCGTGGCTCCCGAACGACTGCGATTCGACTTCAGTCATTACGAAGCCGTGACCGCAGCAGAGATTCGCAGGATCGAACAGCTGGCCAATGCGCAAGTGATCGCCAACAGTCGAGTGACGGCAGAAGAGATGAGCAAGCAAGCAGCGACGGAGAAGGGTGCCATCGCATTCTTCGGTGACAAGTACGGGGACGTCGTTCGTGTGCTGGAAGCGGGGAACTCGCTCGAGTTGTGTGGTGGCACGCACGTGGCCGCCACGGGGGATATCGGGCCGATCAAAGTCATCAGCGAGGGCTCCATCGGTTCGAACCTGCGTCGAATCGAAGCCGTCACCGGAGAGAACGCCGTACGGTACCTCTTGGATCTCGCCGACAACGTTGCCAATGCAGCCGACGTTCTCGGCGCCAAGCCCGACGACATCGTGTCGGCGGCCCAGCGCGCAATCGACAATGCCAAGGCCTTGAACGATGAGGTGAAAAAGCTTCGCGCTGCCAACGTGTTGTCGCAGGCGGGAGAGCTGGCACAGCGGGCGGTTGAAGGCGCACTCGTGACGCGCGTGGACGGCATCTCGCCTGCGGAGTTGCGTGACCTTGCCATTGCAGTGCGATCAACGTCGGGAATCGAAGCCGTGGTGCTGGGGGGAGTGTCCGACTCGGGAGGAGTCGCCCTCGTTGCGGCAGTGACACCGGCAAGCGGCCTGAAAGCGGGCGATCTCATCAAGGATGCCGCCAAGCAAGTTGGCGGAGGTGGTGGCGGCAAAGGAGACATTGCAACCGCCGGTGGCAAGAACGCATCTGCCTTGGATGATGCGCTCGTGACGGCGACAAAGGCGGTCGACGCGGCACGGCGCGGAAAGTAATGCGCTGCCTCGGACTCGATCTTGGTTCCAAGCGCATCGGCGTGGCGCTGTGTGACCCGGACGAGCGGGTAGCCACACCACTCACCGTGGTGGAGCGCTCCAAGTCCCGCGCGCATGACCACGCAAACATCGCAAAGTTGGTTGCAGAGTACGAGGTGGAGGCTGTGGTGGTTGGCCTGCCTCTGAACATGAGCGGCAAAGTGACGGCGGCGGCCCAGAGCGCGAAGGAAGAGACGGAGCAGCTTCGTGCGGCATTGGGTATTCCCGTGCATCTTCACGATGAGCGGCTCACCACCGTGACGGCCGACCGATCCTTGATGGAAATGGAGATGAAGGCCGATGCGCGTCGGCGAGTGGTGGACAAAGTGGCAGCGGCGGTGATGCTGCAGGCATACCTGGATCATCGTCGCAATGAGCGCAGAATGGAGGCACCGTGAGTTCTTCAGACCCGTGGAACGAAGATCCGTGGGATCGCGTGCGTCCCGATGATGCCGCCGACACCGACGGCATGATTCCCGACTTGCGGCGTTACTCGCGACAGATCCTGTTGGGACTGGGTGCCGCAGCATTGCTCTTCGTGGCATGGGCGGGTTGGCAGGTGCGCAACATTGCGAACGACGTCGGCGCAGAGGAAATCGCTACGGCTCCGGACGGTGACCAGTTGGTGGAGGTGGAGGTGGTGTTTCCCGAAGGTTTCACCGTCGCTCAAATTGCAAGCCGTCTGGAGCGTGATGCCCCTGGCTTCACCGCAGTCAACGTCGATGCCGTCTTGGCCGCAGGCTCGCTCGCGGCACCGTTTCGCCCGGAGGGCATTGATTCATACGAAGGCTTGCTCTTTCCAGCTTTGTACCGGGTGGCTTCCTACGAAACCGAGGAGGATGTGCTGGCGCGGATGATCGAGGAGATGCGCGCACGCGCGCTCTCAAACGACATCGAGGTTGCGGCTCAACGGCTCGGTCGCACGCCGTACGAGATCTTGATCATCGCCTCCCTGATCGAAAAAGAGGTGAAGATCGCCGAAGAGCGCGCCGTCGTGTCGCGGGTGATCCACAATCGGCTCGAGCTCGACATGGAACTGCAAATCGATGCGTCGCTGTACTACAAGGCTCCGGAGGGGGCATCGTTTGCCGATCTGAAAGCCGCCGACTCGCCGTACAACGTGTATCTACGAAAAGGCCTGCCGCCAACACCGATCGCCAATCCGGGCGAAGCATCGTTGATTGCCGCCATGAATCCTGCCGACAATCCCGCCGATGACGATCCGCTCTGCACTGCGCGGAACAAGCGTGAAAAATCCGATACATGTCGTGTGCTGTTCTATGTACTCTCTGATCTCGAGGGTCGACACGCGTTTGCGACCACGTACCGGTTGCACGAACGCAACGTTGCTGCTGCGCAGGCAGCAGGGGTCCTGCCATGAACGTGTCGGCCACCACGCGCGTTGCCGCAGTCATCGGCAGCCCGGTGAGGCACAGTTTGTCGCCCATCATCCATAACGCGGTGTTCGAGGCCCACGGCGACGATTGGGTGTACGGCGCGTTCGAAGTGGATCCGCAGCACGCCGCTGCAGCCATCGACGCAATGCGGGTGTTGGGAATCGCCGGACTTTCCATCACGATGCCGCACAAAGAAATGGTGATTTCCGCTCTCGATGAAGTGCGACCCGAGGCGCAGTTGGTGCGCGCCGTCAATACCGTGGTGCGCACGGCAGAAGGTCGTCTCGTTGGCCACAACACCGACGGCCTGGGCTGTGTCGATGCCTTGAGAACTGCTGGTGCCGACACATCGTTCGTGGGCGTAGTTGGTGCTGGCGCAACGGCGCGGGCGGTGATTGCAGCCTTGGCTGGTTCGGGATCGAAGGTTGCAGTGGTGAATCGGACCGCGGATCGACTCGCGCACGCTGTCGCCGTCGGCAATACGGTGCGGGCCGGCTCCACCGTCGCCATTTCTCTCGACGCACTCGGGGAGTGCACCACCATCATCAACACCACGCCTCAAGGCATGACGGGAGTCGCGCCGGACGTACTCCCGGTTGATGGCGCGGTGTTTGCGTCGCGTCACACGGTGTTGGATGCGGTGTATCACCCGCTGGACACGGGGTTTCTCCAAGCCGCTCGCCATCGTGGCGCGCGCGTGGTCGACGGTCTGGACATGCTCTGTGCGCAGGCTGCTCGACAACAAGAATTGTGGCTCGGTCGACTTCCTGACGTCACGCTGATGCGGCAAGCCGCACTTCGGGAGCTGTCTCGACGCCAGCAGTAGAATTCATCAGCATGTTGCGCTACTTGACCGCAGGCGAGAGTCACGGTCAAGCCCTGGTGGTCATCGTCGAGGGGTTGCCGTCCAATTTGCCCGTCACCGTCGCGGACATCTCCGATGAGCTCGCTCGCCGTCGGCTGGGATTCGGTCGCGGCCCGCGCCAGAAGTTCGAAAAAGACGAGATCGAGCTGATCGGCGGCATTCGTCACGGTCGAACGCTCGGCTCGCCCGTTGCCGTACTGATCAAGAACACGGAGTGGTTCCGTAGCGATGTGTGGCACGAGGAGATGTCACCGCACCCCGGGGCCACGAAGAAGCCCCTCACACAGCCACGGCCCGGGCATGCGGATCTTGCCGGAATGCAAAAGTACGACTTCGTGGATGCACGCGATGTATTGGAGCGTGCCAGTGCGCGTGAGACGAGTGCACGAGTGGTGGCTGGTGCGCTCGCCAAACTGCTACTGAAACAAATCGGCGTGGAGATCGTGTCGCATGTGGTGTCGCTCGGGTCGGTGTCGAGTGATGCAGTGAAACGACCACAGCCGGGTGACTCCGATCGAATCGACGAGTCTCCCGTGCGATGCTTCGACAAAGCCACGGAAGAAAAGATGATCACCGAGATCGAGGCGGCTGCCAAGGACGGCGACAGTCTTGGTGGTGTCGTGGAAGTGCTCACGTACGGTTTGCCGGTTGGGCTCGGAAGTCACGTGCACTGGGACCGCAAGATCGACGGCATGCTCGCCCAGGCAGTGATGAGCATCCAAGCCGTCAAGGGCGTGGAGATTGGTGATGGATTTTCGGGTGCTGCGCTTCGCGGCAGTGAGGCCCATGATGCCATTTCGTGGGACGAGTCGACTTCGTCGTACAAGCGTGAATCTGCAAAGGCGGGTGGAACGGAAGGCGGCATGACGACCGGCGAGATGCTGGTGGTGCGTGCAGCAATGAAGCCGCTCTCCACGCTGAATCGTCCCACCTTGAAGACCGTAGATGTGGTGTCCAAGGAAGAAACGGTGAGCTTCAAGGAGCGCACCGATGTGACTGCCGTGCCGGCCATGGGTGTCGTTGCCGAGACGATGATCGCCCTGGTGTTGGCTGCAGAAGCGCAGCGCAAGTTCGGCGGGGATTCCGTGAAGGAATTCGTTCGCAACGCCGGCGCGTTTGCCGAGTCACTGCGATAGTGCAGATGTCCCGCATCGTCGTACTGGTGGGAATGATGGGCTCCGGCAAAACCACGGTCGGTAGGGCCGTGGCAGCACGTGTCGGTGTCGATTTCGTCGATACCGATGACCTCGTCGTGGCACGGGCAGGTAAGTCGATTCGTGAGATTTTCGCCCATGATGGCGAGGCGTTTTTTCGGGATCTCGAATCGCAGGTCCTCGCCGACGTCCTGGATTCGTCCACGGATGTGGTGATTGCAGCCGCCGGCGGAACCATTCTCCGCGAATCCAATCGTGAGGAAATTCGTGCTCGTGCCGATGTCGTGTTGTGGTTGGATGCCGACGTGTCGACGCTGGGGGAGCGAGCCGGCAACGGTGCGCATCGGCCGCTACTGGACGGCGACATCGAAACTCGTTTGATGACCCTCGATGCAGAGCGACGCGAGCTCTACCGGTCGGTAGCAGACGTGCGCATCGATACCACGAGCAAGGACATCGAAGGAGTGGCAAAGGAAGTTGTTGCAGCGGGGTTCCCGTCATGACGCAGCGTGTTCGGGTGGATCTCGGCGCCCGGTCCTACGACGTCGTGGTTGGGCGTGGCGCAATTGGCGAACTGTCATCTCTCATTCCCGATGACGTCAAGCGTGTTGCCCTGATCACGCAGGATGGTGTGCCGGTGGATGCTTCTTCTCATCTGCCGGGGAAGGTTTCTGTGTCGCGACACGTCATTGGTGGCTCCGAAGACCACAAGTCGCTCGGCACCATCGAGCGACTTTGCGAGGAGTTCGCCGCCGCAGGACTCACGCGCAACGACCTCGTCGTTGGTGTGGGTGGAGGAATGGTGACCGACGTCGCCGGCTTTGCGGCTGCGTCGTGGCACCGGGGTGTTCGGGTGGTTCACGTGTCCACCACGTTGGTGGGAATGATCGATGCGGCGATTGGTGGCAAGACCGGCGTGAATCTTCGTTCGGGAAAGAACCTCGTGGGTGCTTTTTGGCAGCCAAGCGGTGTCATCTGCGATACGGCCTTTCTCGATTCGCTCCCGGAGCGGGAACAGCGTTGTGGTCGAGGCGAGATGGCCAAGTATCACTTCCTCACCGGTGACGATCTGTTGTCCCTCGACCTCGATTCGCGCATTGCTCGGTGCGTGCAAATCAAGGCCGAAGTCGTGGGCAGCGACGAACGAGAGTCTGGTCGTCGTGCCATCCTGAACTACGGCCACACGTTGGGCCATGCCCTCGAAATCGCGTCAGACTTTGCGATTGCTCATGGCGAGTCGGTGGCAATCGGCATGATGTTCGCCGCCCATCTTGCGCGAGCACTCGGCCGTATCGACGATGCGAGGGTGGAGCAACACCGCAGGGTGATCGTGGACCACTACGGTCTGTCGGTGACGGTACCCGCCGGCATTCGTCGCGACCAATTGGTGGAACTGATGCACCATGACAAGAAGGCGGTCGATGGACTCACCTTCGTGTTGGACGGCGCACGCGGTATCGAAACGGTTCGTGGAGTGGATTCATCCGCGTTGAACACGGCATTCACCGCACTCTCGGTACTCTGAACACCATGGCTGCGCCGCACAAGCGTCTGTTGCTCTTGCATGGCCCCAACCTGAATCTCCTCGGAACGCGCGAACCTGCCATCTACGGAACCGCCACATTGGCCGATCACGTGTCGCGGGCAACGGCGGCAGCACGGAGTCTCGGATACGAAGCCGACAGCGAGCAATCCAACGATCTCGGCGCTCTGATCGGAATCGTGCATCAAGCCGGTGTTCGTTATGCGGGCATCGTTCTGAATGCTGGCGCATTCACCCACTTTGCGTGGAGTTTGCACGATGCATTGAAGAGTGTCGGACTGCCCGTGGTGGAGGTGCATCTTTCGAATCCTGCAGCGCGCGAGCCATGGCGCCATGAGAGCGTGATCGCACCGGTTGCAATTGGAAGCATCGCGGGCTTCGGCGGCGAATCGTACGTGCTGGGAGTACAGGCGTTGGTTCGGTATCTGGAGTCCAAGTGAGTCAAGTCGTGCACCGTGCCGATCTACTTGCTCCGCTACCTTCGCTCTCCGTATCGGGCCGCGATCAGCTCGTGCGACGCGAGTTGGCGCAGCGAAAGGATCCCGCCGAAGGCGTGATTGCGGGAAGTCTCCTGGTATTCGATCTCAACAACATTCGTTGGCTCACCGGATTCACGGGTTCGGCGGGCACGCTCGTGGTGCACCCCGACGAAATGGTGCTCATCACCGACGGTCGGTATGGAGAGCAGGCTCGTCATCAACTGAACGATGCAGGAGCTTCTGCTCGGGTGGTGGTGGGAACCAGCGCCACGGCATTGCGGGAAGCCATGGAGCGCACGCTGGGACCGGCTGCTGCAGTGGCGGTTGATCCGAGCGAAATCACCCACGCGCAGTACCAAACAGTTCGTTCGCAGACGACTGCAACGCTGGTCGCGGTGTCTGGTGTGGTGCAACATTTGCGACGACGCAAGACGCCCGCGGAAGTCGCGCGCATGAAGCGCGCGTCAATGTGCACGGATGCGGCGTTGGCAGAAGTCGTTCCCATGATGTCGGGACGTCCCACTGAGCGTGATGTGCGCGACGAACTCGAATACCGGATGCGGCGTCATGGAGCGGACGGTCCGAGCTACGACACCATCGTGGCGACGGGTCCGAACGGTGCGCGTCCGCACCATCGACCAACCTCCACGGTGATCGAAGAGGGACACCTGGTGGTGATCGATGTCGGGGCGTTGGTCGACGGATACCACTCCGACATGACGCGCACGTACCTGATAGGTGATGTCGACCCCGTGTTGCGTCGGATGCACGACGTGGTGCGGGAGTCGCAACTCGCCGGTTTGGCGGCAGTGCGCGCCGGGGTGGCGGCCGGTGACGTCGACAAAGTGTGTCGCGACATCATTGCTGATGCCGGCTTTGGTGCAGAGTTCATTCACTCAACGGGACACGGTGTGGGTTTGCAAATTCACGAACAACCATGGGTTCGCACCACAATGCCCGAGCCGCTGCAAATCGGGGAAGTAGTAACGGTGGAGCCCGGGGTCTATCGTGAAGGGCTCGGCGGTGTGCGGATTGAGGACCTCGTGGTCGTCACCGAGACCGGCTGCGACATACTCACCGATTCACCAAAGGACATCTCGTGCCTGCAATTAGCACCAACGAACTAAAGAACGGCGTCACCCTCGAGCTGGACAAAGGACTGTTCAGCGTCGTGGAGTTTCAACACGTAAAGCCCGGCAAGGGCGGTGCGTTCGTGCGCACCAAGCTGCGCAACGTCCGCACCGGTGCGGTGATCGAGCGAACCTTCAACGCCGGCGTCAGGGTGGAGCAGGCGATCATCGATCGTCGAGACATGCAGTTCTTGTACAAGGACGGCGACGACTTCGTCTTCATGGACACCGACACCTATGAACAGATCAACGTCCAGCCGGTCACCTTGGGGGACGCGGCCGATTATCTCGTGGAATCCGCAAAGGCGCAGATCGCCCTCTATGGCAATGAAATCGTCGCCGTGGAAATCCCCGCATCGGTGGAGCTGACGATCGCGCAAACCGAGCCGGGAATCCAGGGCGACCGCGTTTCCGGAGCCCGTAAACCGGCCACGCTGCAAACCGGCAAAGTCGTGCAGGTGCCGCTCTTCATCAATATCGGCGATCGAGTCAAGGTGGACACCCGCACGGGTGACTACGTGACCCGCGTCTAAGCGTGACCGACGACGGCGCCGTGGCGCCAA
>JAFMJP010000069.1 GCA_017853375.1 Actinomycetota bacterium | reverse complement strand
CCGATGAGGACGGCGTGGCTTTCGCTCAATTCGCGCCGCATCTGCGCCACCACCGTGGGAGGCGTGTCGGTGTCGAGGTCTCCGTCGTACATGGGAAGTTCGCGTACGTAATCACGTAGTACGAATCCGAGTGCACCACTCTCGGCAATGATCGCGCGGCACAGCGCAGTGGTGTACGAACCCTTGCGCAGACTGCCGGACACCACGATGATGTTCTTGGTCATACGCCGACCTGCGATCGCCACGCGCCGTAACCGCCGATGATGTCGGACACATCCGAGAAACCTAGCGAGCGCAAGGTGCTTGCAGCAATGCTGGAGCGATACCCACCTGCGCAATACACCACGATCGGCGCTGCCGGATTCAACTCGTCCACATGATCCAACAACGTTGCAAGCTGAATGTGCTTGGCTCCGGTTACCACACCATCGGCTAGTTCACCAGGGCCGCGCACGTCGACGATGGCGAGATCCTTCACCGAGCCACGCAACAACTCGAGTTGCGCCGCATTCACACGAGATGCGATGCCGACGTCTGCAGGATGCTCGAGCATCGCTCGCACCGGATCGGCGAGCACTCCAACGACCTTGTCGTAACCGATTCGCGCCAGCCGAACCTTTGCCTCGCTCTCGGTTCCCGGAGTCGACACCAACACGATCGACTCCCCCGGACGAACCACCTCGCCGACGTATTCCGCAAATCGGCCGCTCAAGCCGACGTTGCGCGACCCGCGTAGGTGCCCGCGTGCAAACTCATCGGGCTCGCGCGAGTCGATGATGATCGCCCCTGCCGACACATGGGCCTGGAATTGGTCCCATGAGAGCACCGTTGGCGCCGCCTCCTCATCCAAGTTTGCGCGGATTGCACGATTGCGTGTGGCAGCGAACGAAAAGTACAGCGGCGCGGCAGCCTGACCTTCGGTGACGATCTGCGTGAATTCGTCCTCGCTCATCGGCGCCAGTGCGTAGTTGAATCGCCGTTGTTCGCCGATGGTGGAAACGGTGTCCGTAGAGAGGTTCTTGCCGCAGGCCGAGCCTGCTCCATGCGCCGGATACACCAGGGTGGCATCGGGAAGCGTCAGAAGATGATTCCGCAGTGAGTGGTACAAACTGCGCGCCATTTCCTCCTGTGTGCGGCCGAACGACGACAACAGGTCCGGGCGGCCAACGTCGCCAATGAACAACGTGTCACCCGTCAGCACGGCATGCGGGACCGCATCGGCGTGCTCACGTACCACGATGCAGATGGACTCAGGGGTGTGACCGGGCGTTTCGAGCACTTCGAGCTCCACCTTCCCCAGCGACAGGCGCTGCCCGTGGGTCACGACGTCGATTGGAAAGTCGGTGAGACCGGCCGCTGCAGCACCGTAGGAAATCACGGCTCCCGTCTCGGCCGCAAGCTCCAAGTGACCGCTCAAGAAGTCGGCGTGGAAGTGGGTCTCGATGACGCGTTCGATGGTAAGTCCGAGTTCTCGAGCGTCGTGCACGTACTGTGACACGTCCCGTTGCGGGTCGACCACCACCGCGCGACCACTCGAGGAATCGCCGATCAGGTACGAGGCATGCGACAGACACGCCAAGTAGTACTGCTTCAGGATGATCGACATGGAACTACTTCAACAGTATTACGAGAATCGTTCCGAGCAACATCAGCAGAAGCAACACAACGGCAGCAGCCGCAAACGCAAAGTCCCGAGTGCGACTCCACGACACCGCCAGAACGACGACGCGCAGCGCTGGCAACGTGCCGAGCAACAACAGTGCAAACACATCGAGCCACAGACCAATGTCACCCCGAAGAAGTACGCCCATGGCTGCGGCGACTCCGGCAGTAACGAGTGACATCGAGGTCCATCGCGTAAGCGTCATGCGCGAGCCACCATGACCACCGCAATCACCACGAGCACCACCGACGTGGTGCGACGAACGACCGGTGGCGACAAGTGACGCTGCAACTGCGAGCCGACGGTTCCACCGACGAGGGAGCCCAGCACCACCAGTGCTGCATCGGACGCCACGACTCGGCCGTCGAGTGCCATAAGCAGGAGTGCCGTCGATGCGGTAAGTCCGATGGTAAACGTGCTGGTTGCTGCCGCCACTTTGGCCGGCAACCGCATCACCTCGCTGGACAGTGGAGTCTTCAGGAATCCTCCGCCCACACCAGCAAGGCCCGTCACCACTCCTGCAACGGTCATGAGACATACACCGAGCGTCATGCGCGACGGTTCGTACGGAACTTGCTGTTCGTTCAATCGATACACACCCGAGAGTGATCCATGATGTTCTCCGACGGAATCTGCACCGAGCGACGCATCGGGCTTCCAGCGAACTCCCTTGCGAATTGCCCCACCCGCTGCCGCTAGTACCGCAAGACACGCGAGGAACCACGTGAGCATTTGCTCCGACACTGCACCAGACAACAGCACCCCGACAACTGCCCCACTGGTGGCACCAAGTTCGGTGACCACGGCAAACCGGTGGTTCACGGCGCCATCCTGCGATTGATTTCGACCAGCGGCAACCGAACCGGCGATCACACTCACCAAACCAAGCGGCGCAGCTTGTGTAATGGTCATGTCACCGAAGGTGAGCAACGGCACGAGGAGAATTGCGCCGCCCAGGCCACCGAGTGACCCCACCGTCGACGTCAGCAGTGCCAGAGCGATGATCAGCACGTCGCGAATGGTGTCTGACACTGCAGCGAGCCTATGAAGTCACGCGGCGTGACGAGGGTTTCCAAACCCGACTGGAACACTCAACATTTGGGTAGAGTCACGGTGTGCCAAACCCCTTTCCGTTTCCGCATCCAGTGAATGAAACGTCCGCAAGAATCGTCGCTGCCGGAGCCGTGGTGATGAGCGCGGCATTCGCCGCCACCGGTGCTGCGTGGATCCTCATTCCACTCACCTACGGTTTCCTCGCCCGAGTCACCACAGGTCCTGCATTCAGCCCGCTCGGTTTGCTTTCCACCAAAGTGATCACCCCGCGCTTGCACATACAACATCGGTTCGTTGCCGGCCCGCCGAAGCGTTTTGCCCAATTCATCGGGTTGTTGTTTTCGGCGACGGCAAGCGTGCTCTGGCTTCTTGATCTTGGAACACCGGCCCGAATCGTTGCGGCAATGTTGGCCGGTGCCGCATTCTTGGAGTCTGCATTCGCCGTCTGCCTGGGTTGCATCATGTTTGGCTGGCTCATTCGATTGGGTGTCGTACCCGAACGCGTGTGCGAACAGTGCAACAACCTGAACTTGAGGACGACACCTTCGGCCTAAGGCCAACCCGTCCGTCAAACGTCAAACTGGGATGAATCGCGACATCGTCATTGTTGGTGGTGGGGCCGCCGGGGTTCTCACTGCGATTCACCTCTTGCGAAGGACTTCTGCCCCAATTTCTGTCACCGTGGTGGAGCCACGCGAACACCTCGCCGAGGGCGTTGCATATTCGACGCGGAATACGGAACACCTTCTCAACGTTCCCGCGGCCGGAATGTCTGCATACGGCGATGAACCACGGCACTTTGCACTGTGGGCTCAGGCAGCCGATGGTGACTTCGTTGCGCGACATCGCTACTCCGACTACCTGCGAAACGAGTTGCAGCAACTCTCGAACGATCATCCCGAGTCGTCGGTTCGTCATGTGCGTGATTCGGCGAGAACCATCTCCACCGTCCCGCTCTCCGTTGCAACGACAGGTGGATCTTCGATACACGCAGACGTCGTGGTGCTGGCACTCGGCAATGCCGCACCAACCAAGCCCGCGTGGTGGTCGCGCATCAGGTCAACGAATCTCATCGACGATCCATGGACACCCGGCGCATTGGACGCAATCGACGACCGCGACAACGTGTTGTGCGTGGGCACCGGGTTGACGTTCGTCGATGTGGCACTCACCCTGAGTCGGCGCGGATGCCACGTGACCGGAGTGTCGCGGCACGGACTCCTTCCCCACGTTCATGCACCACTGTCGACGTTGCCACCTGTGCCTGCGGAGTTCGACTCTCCCGCCGCAGTGTCCCGATGGATCCGCACCCAACCAGATTGGCGAACGGCGCTGACCGCATTGCGTCCACGAACCCAAGACGTATGGCATTCGTTCTCCTCCGAGCAGCAAGCCTCGTTCTTGCGTCACGGGCGTCGGTACTGGGATGTTCACCGCCATCGAATGTCCGTGGAGGTGGCGGACAAACTTCACGCTGCACGACACTCGGGCCTCGTTGAAGTGGTTCGGGGCGACGCCGAACGACTCGCAACTCAATCGACATTCGATGCAATCATCCTGTGCACCGGACCCGACGACGCCGCGCTGCTCAACACGAGTCCGCTCCAAGGGTTGGCCAACGAAGGACACGTGTGCATCGGACCGCACGGCATCGGTATTGACACCGACCCAACGACGGGTCAGGTACGAAATCGGGCCGGTATGGCAGCACAAAACATGTACGCGATAGGACCACTTCGTCGCGGCACATTATGGGAGTCCACCGCGATTCCCGAAATCCGTTCCGAGGCCGAGGCCCTGGCGTTGCGTGTCCTAGCCTGACGACCGTGATGACGATGCCGATGGGAATGTTGCGCCATGGCCGCTGAACGTTTCGATGTGGTGGTGGTTGGTGCCGGAATCTCCGGAATCGGCGCGGGCGTGCACTTGCAACAGAAGTCACCCGACCGCAGCTTCGTGATCCTCGAAGGTCGCGAAAACATCGGAGGCACATGGGACTTGTTCAAGTACCCGGGAATTCGTTCCGACAGCGACATGCACACGCTCGGCTACGAGTTCAAGCCGTGGAAGGCCGAAAAGTCGATCGCTGATGGCCCATCGATCATGGAGTACCTCCGCGAAACCGTCTCCGAACACGACCTGGCACGCCACATGCGATTCGGTGAGCGTGTGGTGCGAGCAGAATGGTCGACTCCTACGGCAACGTGGACGGTGCACACCGCCCGCAGCGATGGTTCGACCGGCGTGTTCGAGTGCAACTACTTGTTCATGTGCGCCGGGTACTACTCGTACAAGTCGGGCTATCTCCCGGAGTTTCGTGGACGGGAACGCTTCACCGGCCGAGTGGTGCATCCGCAGGAGTGGCCGGACGACCTCGACTACACCGACAAGCGAGTGGTGGTGATCGGCTCTGGGGCGACCGCGGTCACGCTGGTTCCGGCCATGGCCAACTCCGCTGCACATGTGACCATGCTGCAGCGCTCGCCTACCTATATGGTGTCGCGGCCCGACCGTGATGCGTTCGCCAACTTCCTGCGAAAGGTGCTGCCTGCACAGGCTGCCTACAACATCACCCGCGCCAAGAACACTTGGCGACAACAACTGGTGTACAACCGCACTCGTACGAAGCCGGAGCAGATCAAGAATTTGCTGCTCGGCGGGATCCAGCTCGAACTTGGTGCCAAGTACCCGATCAAGAAGCACTTCATGCCGAAGTACAACCCGTGGGATCAACGATTGTGCCTGGTTCCCAACTCCGACCTGTTTGCCGCCATCCGAAGTGGCCGTGCATCCGTGGTGACCGACACGATTGAAACGTTCACCGAAACGGGAATACTGCTCAGTTCTGGTCAGCATCTTCCGGCCGATGTCATCATTACCGCCACCGGATTGCAGTTGGTCACTCTGGGCGAAGCGGAATTCACCGTGGACGGCGAGCCGGTCGACTTCTCCACGACGAGGACGTACAAGGGAATGTCGTATTCCGATGTACCGAATCTGGCAACCAGTTTTGGCTACATCAATGCGTCGTGGACGCTACGTGCCGATCTCACGTGTACCTACGTGTGTCGTCTGCTGAACCATATGCGCGATTCCGGCACCCGTCAGTGCACCCCGCGATTGCGCGAAGGCGAAACGGACATGCCACGGCGCCCGTGGATCGACGGTTTCTCTTCCGGATACATGCAACGAGTCATGCATCTCATGCCCAGCCAAGGTGATCGCGAACCGTGGATCAACCCGCAGAATTACGACAAGGACAAGAAGATGTTCCGAGAAGGCGCGGTGGACGACGGCGTGATGCAGTTCACGAGCTGATGCCTCGCATACTCGTCGGCAGCGTCAGCACGGTGATTGTGGTGCTGTACGCGATCGGTGCCGGCCGTTGGGTGTCCACGGATGCCGGTTGGTACCGATCGTTGAGCAAACCAGCTTGGCAACCTCCAGATGTGGTGTTCGGCCTCATCTGGCCGTACAACTTCGTGATGATCGTCGTTGCCGGCTGGGCGATTGCAGCACGAGAATCGCGCACCGAACACATCGTGTGGATTGCGTCGTTGGCGCTCAGCGTGGTGGCAGCGTTGTCATGGGCGTACCTCTTCTATGTGCCGCATGCGCTCTACGCGTCCGGATTTGCACTCTCCGTTGCCACCCTGCTCACGGTGCCGCTCGTGATCATCACGTTCAGAGCGTCGATGCCACTCGGATTCGCCTTGCTGCCCTATCAGGTGTGGTTGGCACTGGCGACCTCCCTGGCCTTTGGTTACGCATCACGCAACTGAGCAACATGCCCGTATGCGAAACTGAACCCACTTCCATCGACTCCGGTCCGCGCACCTACCGTGCCCTCGGGGGCTCAAGTCGACTCTTGTGGCTCTTGGGTAACACGTCATCACTGTGAAGGTTCGCAGCCAGGACACTGGGCGTCATCATCGGAACGAGTCATCACTCACCGAGGCTCTCATCCATCGTTTAGCATCAGCGAGATGGCTCCCCGGCGAGGCACCCGAAAGAAAACAACGCCCAAGCCTCCTGCTAGACGGCTCTCCCCCAAGTCTCTAGGAACTCGCATCGACGGAAAGGAGACGGCAGAGAACGTCTTGGCGCATGCAATTCGCGAACTCGACAAGCACGGAGCGGTGAACTTCAGTCTCGATCGAGTGATCGCATCCTCCAAGGTGTCCCGCAGCTCGATTTATCACCTGTTTGGCAACCGTGCTGGCGTCATCGCTCAGGCTGAAGCGCGTGCAATCACTCTGGATGTGAGCGATGGCGCCCACTTACTCCGCAGTCTCGTTGACCGGGTCGAAAGTAGTGACCAACTTGCCAGCCTCATCGAGGTATGGCTCCGAGATGCGATGTCGCCGGATCGTGTACGACAGCGAGCGAGACGAATTTCCAACCTTGCTGCATCCGATGCGGATAGTGAGCTGCGAGCCATTCTCCAATCCCACCTTCACGAGATCAGCGACGTCTGGGTCGAGACTTACGAGATTCTTCGGCATCGCGGCTTGGCCACCATCCCCCAGGTCGATCTTCGAGCCCTCGCGCTAGCCGTCCAAGGGGCCTATCTCGGGGGCATTCTGGTAGACGTCTACGACGACCCCGAAGTTGCACAGAACTGGACTGAGGTGGTTGCCACCCTGCTGGCCAAGTTCTTCGGGATTACCCGAACCTAGGCACTTCCAAAGACCACTACTTGGAGTTAATATCCAAGTAGATATGAAGTCCAAGTTGGGGGCCATCGTCCTTGCGATGGTGTTCGGTATCTGTTCCACTGCAGCGACCAGCACGTCGGCGCCCCAGCAAGCTGTTGCTCTTCCCCCCAGTCCCAGCACGACAATGCCCCGTCCGATGCGTGTGGTCGTGTGTGTCGAGTCGCGATTTCTCGTTCTCCGCTGGTCGTCCAATTACGGCTGCGTTCGACGAGGTGAATTTAGGTTGTCATGGTCCTCCAGAGATCCGGCACCATCCTTGTGCGTCAACGTGCTCACCCGAGTCATGATGCTGTCCGACGGACAGCGATGTCGCACGGGATCCGTGAGGCTGGCACGACTCACTCCGGGAGTGCGAGCTCGAGCCTGCGTCGATGCAATCACACGAATCTTGAAACGACCGCGCACGGGTCGCTGTCTCGAGGGCAACCTTCCCATTACATGGCTAGTTGCGGCAGATGTGCCCTCCTCACCTGCGACATCGACAACGACAACTTCCTTGGCTACCACGACCGCCACAACAACCACAACCGTTGCCCCAACCACAACCGTTGCCCCAACCACGACAACTGCGACAACCACAACCCTTGCCCCGACGACGACAACTGCAACAACCACAACCCTTGCCCCGACGACGACAACTGCAACAACCACAACCCTTG
>JAFMJP010000068.1 GCA_017853375.1 Actinomycetota bacterium | reverse complement strand
ATCGAATTACCGGAGAAGTCAGATGGTGGAGCGGCGACCAGGAGGTCGGCAACAGTTGCCACGTCCGGCGAGTTGGCGAGAACTCGACTATGCGCCATGGGATCGGCTCGACACGCGAGCACTCGGCGACATCGATGCGGTATGCAATGCCGTTGCACGACACCGACCGGACGAAACGTTGCAGCAACCACCCGTGGAATCACATCCGTCGGCAGTGCTGGTGCCGTTGTTTGCAGAGGGCAGCGAGCCCAGAGTGTTGCTGACCCGACGCTCGGACACGTTGACCACCCACAAAGGACAAATCGCATTTCCTGGCGGTCGGCTCGAGGTGGGGGAAACGTCGTTGCAAGCCGCACTTCGCGAAACGTATGAAGAAATTGGTGTCGATGCCCGACATGCACATGTGATTGGTGAGCTCACTGCGCACCGAACGATCTCCAGTACGAGTCACATCGTGCCGCACGTGGTGAGATTGCCGCATGCGCCGACGAATTTCTCCATCAACAGGGAAGTCGACCGCGTGTTGAGCGTGTCACTCACCGAGTTGATTCGCCCCGACACGTTCGCCCAGGAGCATTGGGTGTTCCCTGATCGGGAGGTCGTGGTGCCGATGTTCTATCTGGATGACGAAACCATCTGGGGTGCCACCGCTCGAATGTTGCAGGAACTACTGCTGCTGGCACTGGCGCGTTGATTCGGCTTGGAGTCCGGCGTCGATCCGTTAGGGACCGGCCGTCACACGTACGGCGTGGAAGAACACCACTGCCCAGGCGTCGCAACGCAACCGCTCGCTGTGGCGTCGTGTCGTACATGTCTCCTGCAGATCACGCTGGAACTGATCGTCGACCAATGCTCGTAACGCCGAATTCCACTCCACGCCGAGCGAGAGCCGGGCGAGTGCCGAATAATTCGCGTACGCAAGATCGTGTCGCTCGCAGGCGACACGAAAGTTGAACGACCTTCCCGCGCTACCAACGAACGGTGCCGAACAGCCGTCGGTGCTGGTGATGAGCCATCGGTGAACTCGTTTGGCGCGAGACCGATCCGTACGAAATTGATGCAGGGGCGTGGCAAACACCAGACGGTCAACGACGGTGCGATCCGCATGTTGGTATTTCGCGACGATGCCGTCGAGTTCCGACGACCCGGCAGTCACCGGCGAAACCGGCACACAGGCCAGCGCGGTGATTGCGACGACGACTGCAGCCAACCGGCGCATGGATACCTCACAATGGCGGGATCACCCCGCCACCGGGCTGTGTGCACGAGGTGGCCGAAAGTGGCGCTACTTCCAACGGCGCATGGTGGCCACCATCTCGATGGCCACGTCGGCTGCTTCGAATCCCTTGTTGGTGTCGTCGGCACGGGAGCGGTCGGCGGCCTGCTCCACGTTTTCGACGGTGAGCACGCCAAAGCCGATGGGAATGAGCGTTTCTAGTTGCACTTGCATGATGCCTTCGGCGCACGGGCCGGCGACGTATTCGAAGTGTGCAGTTTCGCCGCGAATCACCGCGCCAAGTGTGACCAACGCGTCGTACTTGCGTGAGAGCGCCATCAGTCGAGCCATCACCGGAATTTCGTAGGCGCCAGGTACCCAGAACACTTCGATGTTCTTTTCCTGCACACCGTGCTTGGCGAGGTTTCGCTTTGCGCCGTCGAGGAGGGCATTCACGACGAATTCGTTGAAGCGTGAGCAGATGATGCCCACTTTCACTGATTGCATCTTGCGTTGTTTCATGATTGATTGCCTTTCGTGTCGAGGTTTTCTGCGACGCCGCCGTCCACGTCGTGCGCGAACAAGTGGCCCAAGCGGTCACGCTTGGTGGAGAGATACGAACGGTTCTCGTTGGTCATTGCAGTAATGATCGGCACTCGTTCAACCACTCGCAGACCGTACCCGGCGATACCGCCGTACTTTGCAGGATTGTTGGTCATCAGCCGCAACTCGCGTGCGCCGAGATCGGCAAGGATCTGTGCTCCGATGCCGTACTCGCGACTATCCACCGGGAGCCCAAGTTGTGTATTGGCATCAACAGTGTCGAGGCCCTGGTCCTGCAGGGAGTATGCGCGAATCTTGTGGCCGATGCCGATGCCGCGACCTTCATGGCCGCGCAAATACACCATCACCCCTCGTCCTTGGTCGGCGATGAGCTTCATCGCTGCCGACAACTGGTCACCGCAGTCGCAACGCAAACTTCCGAACACATCGCCCGTGAGGCATTCGCTGTGCACGCGCGTGAGCACGGGGTCTCCGTTCGATACGTTGCCACGCACGAACGCCAAATGCTCGATGCCGTCGAGGGTGGATCGATAGGCCACACACTCGAACTCACCCCACTGTGTGGGGACGCGCGCGGAGCCGATGCGCTCCACGAGTCGTTCCTTGTGGCGGCGCCACTCCACCAGTGCGGCGATGGAGGAGAGCAGCAGGTTGTGCTGCTTGCAGAACTCGACGAGTTGCGGCAAGCGCGCCATGGTGCCATCGTCGTTCTGAATCTCGCAGATGACGCCCGCCGGCTCGCAGCCAGCAAGCCGCGCGAGATCCACCGCAGCCTCGGTATGTCCGGCACGTTTCAACACACCGCCCTCACGAGCTCGCAGAGGAAATACGTGTCCGGGTCGTGCGAACGCCTGGTAGCCAACGGAGCGATTGGCGAGTGCCCGAATGGTGAGCGCGCGGTCGGCTGCAGAGATTCCGGTGCTGGTTCCTTCCAGTAAGTCCACCGACACGGTGAATGCGGTGCGGTGACTTTCGGTGTTGTGGTCGACCATCATCGGCAACCGCAGCTCGTCGCAACGCTCCCCGGTGAGTGGCGCCACCACTACACCCGACGTATGGCGAATGATGAATGCGAGTTTCTCCGCCGTCACGTGTTCTGCGGCCATGATGAGGTCGCCTTCGTTCTCGCGATCCTCGTCGTCGACCAACACCACCATTTCCCCACGGCCAATGGCAGCAATCACATCATCGATGGGGTCGAATACGTCGGTCATGTTTGGCTTCTTTCTGGTTCGATGACGACTTCGACATCGTCACCGAGTTGTTGGGTTGACACCAGTCGTCCGCGCCACACATCGGCAAGTGTGGCCGCAGTGTCGCCCGCAAAGGCGGGTACTGCATCGCCACCGCCCATGATTGCTGGCGCGATATGGAACACATAGCGATCGATCAATCCGGCTGCGTGGAATTGCGCGGCGACATTGGCGCCACCTTCCACCATGAGTTGCAACACACCTTCCTTGCCGAGCGAGTCGAGCAAGCCGTCGAGCGAGCCGGTCCACTCCGTACATGGGTGAATCCGTGCATCCGCTGACGCTCTGCCGAGGACGATACGTCGTGGGGAGGAACCTGGCGCATCACGCACGGTGAGCTGTGGGTCGTCGGCACGTACCGTGCCGGCGCCAACCAGGATCGCATCACTCGCTGCACGCAATTCGTGGACACGACGACGCGCCACGGCACCAGTGATCCAGCCACCAGCCCCGGACTTGGCAGCGATAAAGCCGTCGATGGTCGTTGCCAATTTGAGCATCACGAATGGACGACCAGTTCGACGGTGGTGAAGGTACGGAGCAAGTTGCTCGCTCACCAAGTTGGCGCACAGTCCAACTTCGACCTGAATTCCTGCTTCGCGCAGACGAGCAATCCCACTGCCAGCCACGCGCGAGTCGGGATCCGAAACGCCGACGACGACACGCGAAACGCCTGCAGCAATGATGGCGTCGGTGCAGGGCGGCGTGCGACCGGTGTGATTGCACGGCTCGAGCGTGACGAACATGGTCGCACCACGTGCTGCATCGCCTGCTGCCCGCAGCGCCTGCACTTCGGCGTGCGACTGCCCCACGGGCTGCGTGAATCCACTGAAACGCCGACCGTCGGCGGCCACAAGGACGGCTCCGACCCATGGGTTGGGCCGGCACGTCAGTTGCGCGGAGGCGGCGACATGCACCGCCTCGCGCATCGATTGTTGGTCGATGTCGTTCATCTCTTCCTGCTTCCATCCGGACTGTGACCGTCGGCCTCGGAGTTTCACCGAATCAGTCCCGAGCCGTGAGGCTCGGGAGTCGCGGGCTTTCACCGCCGATAGGGAATTTCACCCAACCCTGCAAGAACATTTCAGTTGTGTGCAGCACCTCCCGGTGTTGCATTCGTCAGGCTACTGACGTCGCGCCGAGCCTCGCTGACCGTCAGCAGCACTACCGCGCCGATCACGAGAACCGCGCCGACGGTGCTGCGGGTGGTCAGCCGTTCGTCGAGGAACGCAATTCCGGCAGCAATGGTGACAACGGGCTCGAACGTGGAAGCCACCGACGTTGGTCCGGGGCCCACTCGCTTCATTGCCGCAAAGAACAATCCCATCGGAAGGATCGTTCCCAATGTTGCAACGATCGTCACGTTGATCCATCCGAAATCGGATTCGGGAAACTGCACCCGCATGTCGAACGGACGAATCGCCCACAACGTGAGCCAGCCGAACATCGCACCGAACAGGATGATGGTAAGACCGGTGATCCCGTCGTACTTCGGCATGATTCGCGACGACAACACCACATAGAACGTGTAGGTCAGTGCGCCAGCCAGGGTGAGGGTGACGCCGGTGGTTTCAGCACCGGTCACTTCGCCGGCAGTCAGTGCCACGCCGACGACCGTTGCAGTGAGGCAGACGCCGATGACCTTGCTCGGGCGATGGCGAAGCAGCCACCAAGAGACCAACACCGCCATGATCGGGAAGCAATAGAAGATGACCGACACGAGGCCCGAGTCCATTCGCTCGATTGCTCCGAAGTAGAAGAACGATTGGAGCGTGAAGCCGACGTAACCAAAGAGAAAGATCTCCATCAAGTCGCGACCCTGTGGCCACTTTGCACCGCGAACGGCAACGAGCCGGTACACGAGCAGCAGTGGTGCAGCGATGAGAAAGCGGGCGATCATGAGTCCGCGGCTGTTTGCACCGTCATCGAAGGCGTTCACGGAAAACAACGGGTTGATCCCGTACAGCGTGCACGACAGCACCGCCAATGCAATCCCCATCACGCGGTGATTCACCTGCCCGTCGCTACTCGACACGTTTGGCCCGCTCCTTGTCACGGCGAATCACGTTGCGAAACACCACACTGAACACCACGACGACGCCAACAATGATCAGTCCGAATACCGCAAACTGCAATGCGCCACCACGGTCACCGGCCTGAGTGGGTTCGTATCCACAACCGGGTTTGGGAAGCAAGCCGATGCAGTCGTCGACATCGCCTTCGAGTGGATAGACGTACACCGACGTGGTGGTGGTTGAATCGTCGGAAGTAGTGGCATCAACTTCTGCCGGCAAGGTGAGATACATGGCGCAATCAGTCTGTCAGCCACGAGATATGCGTGGTTGCGCTGCACAACTACGGTGGTGGCGGTGAATTCGGTCGCTCGCCCCACGGTGCTGGTGGTCGACTTTGGTGCACAATACGCACAGTTGATTGCCAGGCGCGTTCGCGAGGCGCAAGTGTTCTCGGAAATCGTGTCCCACCGGATCACCGCCGACGAAGTGCGGCGGCGCAAGCCGGCGGCCATCATTTTGTCGGGCGGGCCCAAGAGCGTGCATGTCGCCGGCGCTCCTCAGCTCGACCCCAATGTCTACGAACTCGGGATACCGATTCTGGGAATCTGTTACGGCTGTCAGCTCATTGCTCAGCAACTTGGTGGTGTGGTGTCGCGCGGCGACAAGGGTGAGTACGGTCGCACCACGCTGACACGCAGCGAGAACTCCGGGTTGCTCGGCGATACGTCACCGGTGTTCGACGTATGGATGAGTCACTTCGACTCGGTAACGGCCGTTCCGGAGGGTTTCGTGGTGACTGCCTCCACTACCGATGCGCCGATGGCGGTATTCGAGAATGTCGCAAAGCAAATGTGGGCCGTGCAGTTCCACCCGGAGGTGGTGCACACTCGACACGGCCAGCAGATACTCGAGCGCTTCTTGCATGATCTCGCAGGTATCGCCCCGGATTGGACCATGGAGTCGATTGTCGACACCCAGGTTGCAGCAGTTCGCACCCAAGTGGGAGAAGAGCGGGCCATCTGCGGATTGTCGGGTGGGGTCGATTCGGCGGTCGCTGCCGCTCTGGTGCACCGTGCCATCGGCGCGAATCTCACCTGTGTGTATGTCGACACGGGTTTGATGCGAAAGAACGAGAGCGATCAGGTAGTGGAAACGTTCAAGCGCAACCTTGGCATCGAGTTGGTGCACGTTGATGCCGGCGACGAGTTCTTCGACAAGTTGCAGGGTGTCACCGATCCGGAGCAGAAACGAAAGATCATCGGTGAGACGTTCGTTCGTATCTTTGAGCGCTACACGGGTGGAATCAAGGACGCCAAGTTTCTCGTCCAGGGAACCTTGTATCCCGATGTGATCGAGAGCGGTGGTCGAGAAGGGTCGGCGACCATCAAGAGTCATCACAACGTTGGTGGTTTGCCCGACGACATGATGCTGTCGTTGTGCGAGCCGCTGCGCGACCTCTTCAAGGACGAAGTACGAACGCTCGGCACCACCTTGGGTCTGCCCGACGAGATCGTGTGGCGTCAGCCCTTCCCTGGTCCGGGTCTGGGTGTGCGAATCATCGGTGAGGTGACTCGCGAAAAAGTGCGCATCCTTCAGGAGGCTGACGCCATCGTGCGCGAGGAAATTCACAAGGCGGGACTCGAGCGCGATATCTGGCAGGCGTTTGCCGTGCTTGCCGACATTCGCTCGGTGGGAGTGATGGGCGACGAGCGTACGTATGCGCGGCCGATCATCATTCGGGCCGTCACCAGCGACGATGCGATGACGGCCGACTGGGCACGGCTGCCGCATGAATTGTTGGCCACCATGTCGTCGCGAATCGTGAACGAAGTTGATGGTGTCAATCGCGTCGTGTACGACATCACGTCCAAGCCACCCGGCACCATCGAGTGGGAGTAGGCCGAACGTCGGCGCACGGACACTCGTACCTCTTTGCATGAGGTGTGCCCACTTGAATGAGGTACGCCCAGCCCCGAACATGGGGGTCTGTAACACGATTGTAAAGATTGCTAGAATGCCAGCATCGTGATTTGGCCCGCCGTTCGGCGTACCCGCATCCCACGAACCCGCCTCACCTGGTTCGTTCTGGCATTGCTGGGGTTGTTGGCACCCCTGGCGGTGCCCGCCACGGTGTCGGCCGACTCCATCGACGACCAGCGTCGTCGCGTGTCGCAGATCGTCGACGAGCTCGAGCGTCTCGCCAGCCAGGCCGACGAACTGGGAGAGAAATACTCCGACACCTTGGCCCAACAGGACGCCATCGAGGTGGAGATCACCGAGATCGAAGTGAAGATTTTCGAGATGCAAAAGCAGCTCGCGGTGATGCAAGCCAACTTGGTGGGTTCGGCCAGACGCTCATTCGTGAGCGGCGGTTCGGCGGGCAGCCTCTCCAGCATTCTGGGTAGTAGCGGTTCGTTGTCCGACGCCATGAAGCGTGCGTATCTGGGTTCGGCGGCTGCGAACATCGGTGCCTCCAATACCGACGCCATGCAGGGGTTGATCGACGACATCACCAAAGAAAAGTCGAAGTTGGAAGGAAAGAAGAAGCAGTTGGCCTCCACGGCCACGTTCTTGGCCGGACGGCTTTCCGCCAGTGACAAGATGCTCGAACAGTACGAATCGCTTCGCGCGCAAGCCCTCCGCGATCTCGGCAGTTTGCTGACCGAAGAAGAGCGTCGCCGTTCGGAGGAAGCCGAGTCCGCCGCACGCAAGGAATTGGACAAGAACAAGGCCAACTTCAAGGTGGTCGCTTCATCCCCGCAGGCAGGCGTAGCGATAAAGGCAGCCCTCTCGCAGTTGGGTATTCGTTACCGCTGGGGCGCATCGAGCCCCGGAGTGGCCTTCGACTGCTCGGGTCTCACCCAGTGGGCATGGGCCAAGGCAGGTGTGTCGATTCCGCGAGTGTCCCGTTCGCAGTATTCCGGCCTGAGTCGGGTGCCGGTATCACAGGTTCAGCCAGGCGACTTGTTGTTCTCGCAAACTTCGTTCTTCCACGTGGGCATCTACTTGGGCAATGGTCAGATGATTCACGCACCGCGCACGGGCGATGTGGTGAAGATCAGCTCCGTGACATGGACCCGAGTCCTGGGTGTGGGTCGCCCGAAATAGGTGCGCGGGCCTCG